>CAYPZL010000116.1:0-18125 GCA_964415045.1 uncultured Pirellulales bacterium
GGTTCCTACAGATGACTATCGGCCAAACCGGCCCTTTTGAGATAGTTACTTAGTGAGGACGACAACGAGCTGATCTATCGACCCGATCCCACGTTCATGGGACGGGACCGGTTCGTCTTCCACGCCCTCGACGGTATCGACAGTCTTTCCGGGCGGATGTCCAACCCGGCCACCGTCACCCTGGAGATCCCGAGCACGGTGACGCGCGAGTTTCAGGTCCTCGTGGACGAGGACGACGCCTACGCCTCGGCCTCCGATCAGACGACCCTTTCCGAGTTCCTGCGCGTCGGTCGGCACAGCAGCGGGATGCGCTTTAAAAACGTGGACATCCCGCCCGGCAGCGAGATCCTCAGCGCCTTCCTGAAGGTCTCCGTCGGCAGCGGCAGTCTCGCAGGTCGCGTGACCGGCGCGGTACAGGCCGAAGCGGGCCCCCATCCCGCCGACTTCACGGAAGCCAACGTGCCCCTGTACGACCGCCTGGTGACCGATGCCTTTGTGCCCTGGACCTGGCAGGCGCAGACGCTGGCGCCTATGGGCTGGTACGCCAGCGACGACATCGGCGCCGTCGTTCAGGAAATCGTGGACCAGCCCGGCTGGCTGCCCGGCAACCCCATCGCCATCCTCTACTCAGGCGACGCCCAGAACAGCAGGGACATCGAGTTCTTCGCCTGCGCCCACCCCAACTTCGACCGCGCCGCCAAAATCCAGATCACCTACGGTCCCAACCGCGACTGGGTGCCGCCGGCTTCTGAGGAACCGCCGGCTTCCGAAGAGCCGTCGGTTCCCGGGCAGCCGGACCAGGACGAAACTCCGCCAACAGCCGAGGACGTCGCAGCAGAGACACCGTTCAACACGCCCGTGACGATCGCATTGGTCGCCACCGACGACGGCCTGCCTGACCCGCCCGGCAAGCTGAGCTTCGCCATCGCGTCGCTGCCGGACCATGGCACGCTGGAACGCCCCGACGGGACGGCCATCACGGGCCCCGGTGCTCTGCCGGCCTACAAGAACGAAGTGGTCTACTGGCCCGACCCCGACTTCGCCGGCCAAGACAGCTTCACATTCACCGCCGACGACGGCGGCACCGCCCCAGCAGGCGGAACCTCCAACACGGCCGCAGTGACAGTAACGATCCGTCCCGCTCCAGCCAACACGATCACAGTCGAATACCAGGTCAACAAGAGCGAGGATGACGCATGCGCCTTGTCAGCGTCTCCATGGAACAGTTGGTTTGGCAAAGTTCTTTACGTCGGATTCAGGAGTAGTGGCATGCGGTTCGAGAATGTCAATATTCCCAGGGGCAGCACGATTCTTTCCGCCCATCTGAAGATGAACTGGTGTCGCTCCGTCAAGTACCGCATTGAGGGCTTGATTCAGGCAGAAGCAACGGGCAACGCAGGCAGCTTCTCAAGTACTGATCGGCAAGTCTGCCATTTGCCGACCACCAAGACCGGCGTCTCGTGGATCTGGGAGCCCGGAGTGTACGGCGATAGGGATGATTGGCCGGACAACACCTGGCATACGAGCCCTGACATTGGCAAGGTGGTGCAAGAAGTCACAGATCGATCCGACTGGTCGGCCGGTAACGCCATTGCGATCCTGTTCAGCAGCGAGACGTCGCCTCCTGAAGACATGTATTTCAGCGCTTACGACGAGGCTGCTCGTGCCGCTCCGAAGCTTGAGATTACCTACGCGTATTGATGCGCCGTGACCGGTCGGGGCCGGGTTCGTGAGACTGGTTTCGCTGTCCCGGTGCGGCTCACTGGCTCAGGGCGGCGTCGGCGTCGGGGTAGAAGGTAAAGATCTTGTTGAGGTTGGTGATTTTGAAGACGCGCTGCAATTGGGCGCTGAGGCCGCTGACGACCACCTTTCCGGCGTCGGCCTGCAGATGCGCCCGCACTTCCAGCAGCAGGCCCAGGACCTGCGACGAGAAGAACTTGACGCCGGCAAAGTCGAAGATCATCTTGGCGGGCCGCTTCTGCTGAACGTAGTTTTTCAATTGGGCCGAGGCGTTGCTGATCTCCTCGACGTCGCTGATGCAGCTATGCGTGAACGCCACGACGGCGACGTCCCCCTTGTCGCGGATTTCCAGGCCCGTTTTCGTTTCCATAGCTCTCTACCTCATACTTCAAATACCGATTCGACAGCATTATTGCATACTGATAGGGTCGCGTCGAGGGTTTTGTTCGCGACAATCCGCCCGGGCAAAGCCAAAGACCAAAACGCGTGAAGCGTATCTCCTAAGAACCACCGCTTCACACTTCACGAGATACGCTTCACGTCTCTTTGCCTTTTGCATGGTGACGGGTTCCACCGCCTCGGGGTCCCAATCCGTCCCTCGCCCGGGCGAAAAAACCGTTACGGGCCGGCAGGCAGGTGGCACTACTACGGTGGAATGTGCAACAACCGGGCAGACGCGTCTGACCCGATGCTTGGGGGTGCGGGCCACAGAAGGAGGCCCGCAGAACAGTGACAAGGACACACGCCGTACGCGGCGCTCGCCGAGGGGAGACATTGTGCATCCACGCCAGGGATGGGGGCGTACCGTCTGCAAGACGCAGCCCCAACGGACACAATGTTTCTGATGGAAGGATTGTACCATGAATGAGAGATGGATCTTTACGTCTTTGGTGGTGACGTGCATGGTGATAGCTACGATAAGTTTCGCTCAGGATGACCGCGACGACGACGGTCGCGGCGAGATCGATCCGACGCTGACGGCGTGGTGGAAGCTGGACGAAACGTCCGGCAACACCGCCGACGACGCCTCGGGAAACAAAAACGACGGCAAGCTGCGCGGCGGACCCGTCTGGGCCAAAGGCTTCAAGGGCGGCGCCCTGGAATTCGACGGGCGGGACGACTACGTGGCGATCAAGAACTTACGGTACGCCCGCGCCGGCCTGTCGGCCGTGACGGTGACGACCTGGGTCCGCACGACCAGCGAAGCCGACCAGATCATCGCCTCCTTCGACCGCAACGAGTACTGGCGGCTGGAGATCAACGGCACCGCCGGCGAGGCCGGCCGGGTCGGCTGGGACGTGATGACCGATCTGGGCCAGGCGGATCTGCCCGGGCGCGTGCGGATCGACGACGATCGATGGCATCACGTTGCCGGCGTCTTCGACAACGGGATCATGACGATCTACGTCGACGGCGCCGTCGACGCCACCGCCTTCGCGGGACGCACCTTCGGGACCGGAAACACCCGCTACGGATTTCTGGGCGTCGGCTCCGAGGCCGAGCACTTCGACGGCGAGAAACTGCCCGAGTCGTACTTCGCCGGCACCATGGACGACGTCCGCATCTACAACCGCGCGCTGTCGCGCTTTGAAATCGAGATGCTCGCGTTCCACGGCCCGGGCAACGACGACTGCGAAAACGCCGAGCCGGTAACGGAAGTCATCGATCTGCCTTTCGACACGACGCTCGCGACGGCCGACGGCCCCGGACTCTGCACCAGAGGGCCAAACCTGTGGTACCTCTACGCCCCCTCCTGCACCGGGATCGCCATCGTCAGTCTCTGCGGCAGCGAGTACGACACGATGCTGTCGATCTACGAGGGCAGCGAGTGCCCCGTCGACCGCGACCGGTTGATCGCGTGCAACGACGATTTCTGCGGGCTCCAGTCGCAGATCACCTTAGACGTGGTCACGGGCCAGGAATACCTCATCGAGATCGGCGGCTACGGCCGCAGCACGGGCGAAGGCGTGCTGACCATCGGATGCGAAGCCATCGCCCCGGCCGAGTTCGATCTCGGCGACGCGCCCGACAGCTCGAACGACCACAGCGCCCGCATGACCGCCTATGCCGACGGCGGCACGGGTATCGTCCAGGCCCATTTCCCGACCGTGTTCGACGACCGTGACGGGCGGCCCCGCGGGCCGATCCATCGGCAGCCGCTGGCCGTGGCGCATCTCGGCGAAGCGGTCTCCCTGGAACATGAGGCCGACAAGGGCCCGGACGAGGACGGCCTCAACAACATCGACCCCGAAGCCAACCAGGCCGACCTCGACGGCGCCGACGACGGCGTCATCTTCCCCGTCGAGATGCCGCAGGGCGACTGGGCCGGCTTCGACTACCTGGTCAACGTCATCGAGCCCGGCACGGACCTCTGGGTCAACGTCTGGTGCGACTGGAACCGCGACGGGGACTGGGACGACGACAGTGTCACCGATCCGGACATGATCTCCGGCGACCGGTACGTCTCCGAGTGGGCTGTGCAGAACCAGTATCTCTTCGGCCTGCCCGAAGGGCTGCATCGCCTCAGCACACCGGCGTTTCTCGCGTGGCACCGCGAAAAGGGCCCCGAGGAGCTCTGGATGCGAATCACGCTGTCCGAGCAGCCCTGGAAGGGCGGGATCGCTCCCGAAATGCTCGGCAGCGGCGGCTCCGGCCCGGACGAAGGATACGAGATCGGCGAGACGGAGGACTATCTCTTCGTCCCCGAAACCGGTTGTGTCTTCTGCCAGGACCTCGATGAGGACGGCGAGATCGACTTCGACGACCTCATTGCCCTGATTTACCTGTGGCTGGACTGCTGCTTCGAATAACGCTCCTTTATCTCCGGCAATCAAGGCCGCGAGTCTCCTCCGCTCGCGGCCTTGGTGTTTCCACGCAAACCGCCTGAGCCGCCGGCCCCGGCCCCGCCACAACCATCGCTGTTTCCAACCGGGCGAGGGGACGCCGAAGCGTGGTCCCGCCTCATCGACGAATATCAGGGCCGGCTGCTGCGCTTTGCCCTGGCCCGCGTCGCTCAGCCGGCGGACGCTGAGGACATCGTCCAGGAAACGTTCACTTCGTTCATCAGGGTGGCCAACCACCTTCAGGTCCACGTCAGCCTCGAAACGTACCTTTTCGGCATCCTGCGGAACGAAATCGTCAACCGCTTTCGCACCCGCCGGGCGCGGGCTGTATGCCTGATCCAGGACGTCTACCGCACCGGCACGGACGACGCTTCACACGGTTGGATCTTTGATCTTGTTCGCTGGCGGTTACTGCTGCGGGGGCGTCTGCGTCCCGGCCACCGCCTGGCTTCGCGGCGGATCGGGCAAAGGCAACGGCGCTCTCCGGTTGCTGCCGGTCGAACCGTAGGTGAAGTTGAGCCGGCTGACCAGAGCCCCGGCCTGATTGCCCGCACCTAACAGGCGGTCGTGCTCGGCCTGAAGCGCATTGACGTCATTCTGTTGCACCGCCATCGTCAGGGTCGCCTGCGGAGCCCCCATCAACTTGCTGAGGCACTTGTTCTCCACCTCGGCCACCACGGAGGCCAGATAATTCAAGGAATTCGCCTGCAGGACGCCCAGTTCCTGGCCTTTGATATACCGCTGAATGACAAACGAAGTAAGCTGGCCGAAACGTTTCGCCAATTCCGGCTTGGCGGCGCCGCCGGAGACAAGCTTTTCGCTCAGGAGCCGCAAAACGGTGCCGTCCACCAGTTCGTACTTGACGCTCCAATCAGCGTACCGCGAGATTCGCGTATCGGCGACGCGGACCAGCAACTGCTCGGCGTCCGGCGTAGAATGGCGCCCGGCGAAATCGGCCATGAGCTTCAGGACCTCCGGGCTGCTGCTATCGGCGACGGCGCTGCATTCGACGAAGATTCGGCCGGCCAACTGGGCCGCGCCCGACTGATTCTGCGCCAGTTTGGCCCACAGCGTCGGGCTGGTCGCCGAGCGGACCGCCCAGTACCGCACGGCGCTGTTCTCGTGGGGAATCATCGCCACCGCCAGCTCCGCCAACTGCGGATACCCCAGGCTGTCGATCAGGATCAGCAGATTCGTCATGACCTTGAACCGCCGGGCCGGATCGGAAATGCCCCGGGCCGCCTGCAAACCGGCCGAAATGTGCGCATAGGCCGACTGAGAATACTGATTCGCGTACTGTGCCTGAGTGCTCTGATAATTCAGAATGATCGTGCGGATTTTCGCCACTTCGGTGAAATCGACCGTCCGCACGATATCACCGACCGCGTCGTCCATGAAATCGTCGATGATCTGTAAGTCTTGCTGTGTCAGGACGTTCTTGCCCTTGACCGTCTCGATCCGGCTCGTGTCCACCACGGCCCGGGAAATCGAGAAGGCCAGCACAAGACCACCGACGATGATGGCGAAAACCGCGCGTTTTGCGTTCATCTCGTTAGCGTTCCTTTCAAAAAAAACCCTCCATCGAGTTTATCCAGCTTAACTTTTTGCGGCATTATTGTCAAGCGAAATCAAATTGGAGGGCATTTCCGAGCCCAAGACCCCTATCCCGGCCGCCCGGCACCGTCGATCCGCCTCGCGGCGGCGAGCCCTACGTCCGGTAACAATACGCGCACGCGGCGCCGGAATCACCCGCAACACGCCCAGGCGGCGCCGAAGCCACTTTATACCCGGCCGTGCTCCCTGTAGCAATAGCCGCGACGTTATCAGACGTACAATCCTTCGAAGCATATCCGCGCGACGGTATCGGGGTAGTGCTCCGTCGCCTGTCATATGATGATTGTCATCCTGAGCGGAAGCGAAGGATCCGGCCGTCGTACGTCCCTTCCGGTGCGATGCTGACTTGTCTTTCTCGGCCCAGATGCTTCACTTCGTTCAGCATGACGACCCTCTAACGAGTTGAGACAGAGCCGCGCGGGACTTCTGCGGGGCTGTTTCTCCCGGCATCCCTTAGAAATCCAGCAGCTTCAGGACGCTTTCGATGGTGCCTTCCTTCGTTACCCGGCGACCTTTGGCGGAGGGACCGTCGAAGACGAGGTACTCCTTTTTGGCCCGGATGGGAAGGGAAAGTTTGTAGGGCTTGCAGTGCTCCATGGCGGCCACGGCGCGGCGGGCGCCTTCATAGAGCTTCTGGCGCGTTTCGTCGAAGGGATAGAGCTCGGCCGCCTCGCGCGCGATGCCCCGTTTGACCGCGACCGTGACGCAGGCGGAGCCGAAGAATTTCTGCGCCTCCCGGCAGGTTGCCTCATCGCCCGTGACCATGATGGTCGGGACGTTGAAATGGCCGGCAATGGCCGCACACTGGGCCAGCTCGCCCGACTCGACCCCGTTGTACCAGTAGCGGTTCTCGGAGCGCGAGGACTGCGTATGGCAGAGCACGCCGTCGGGCGTGCCCATCATGGCGTGGGCGCCTAATTGGACCAGGCCCGCGAAGGAGCCATCGAGACCCGTGAGCGGGCCCGGACGGGGGGCGCCGGTAATGTAGGTCGCGCCGGGCTCCATCAGGTGCGGCACGAACGCCTGCGAGCCGTGGCCGTCGAGGACCACGATCTCGGTCGCGCCGGCGGCCCGCAGCCCGCGCACCACGGCGGCGATGTCGCCCATCAGGTACTCCTTCGCTTTCTCGCCGAGCGGATGACCGGGCTCGCGCGTCTGGGTAAACTTGTAGACCCCGCTGGCCCCCTCCAGATCGGTGACGATGTAGATGCGCAGCGGTGCGGCCGCCAGAGACGGAGCAAAGCAGACGAACAAGAGCAGCCGAAAGATAACCTGGAATCCCCCCGATCTCATGGTTCGTCGTCTCGTCACTGGTCTGGCCCGGTTCGTTTTCTCTTGCATGATTCGTACCTCTCCAACCTGAGTCCTTTGAAATACCCACGCCCGGCCGACCGGCTCATTTCATCGGTCAGTTGCCGAAGCAGGCGACAGCGCCATCCTGCATGGCGAGATAGAGGCGGCCCTTTGCGGCGGCCGCCCCGTTGAAGACCGTTGGGGACGGAAGCGTTTGCTCGCAGAGCGTCTGGCCGCTTGTCTTGTCGAAGATGGCGAGCACGCCGCCTTTGCGCCCTTCGAATGCACCGAGCGGGTCCTGGGGGTCCACCACGTCGGGCAAGCCGGCCACGACCAGAAGGCGGTCGGTGACGACCATGGCGTTGGCGCGGATGCCGATGCGCTTCTGCCAGGTCTCCTTGCCGCCGGCCTTGTCCATGGCAAAGAGCAGATAGCCTTCCTTGCCCGGTGTAAAATACACGTTGGGGTCGAGGCCGCGCAGGCTGTCGAACATGCGGACGAAATAGGCGCTCTTCTCGTCGTGCACGATGATTCGGGCGTAGGCGTTTGTGCCGCCGAGCTGCCACGGTGTGCGTTTGAAGTAGGAATCGTCGAGCAGGCCGGCCTTGCTGCGTACCCAATCGGGCATCTGGCGGGCCGGGATTCTTTGCTGTGCGAGCTTCGCATCGAACACCCTCTCGCGCATGCAGATGAGCTGCCCGTTGCCTTGCAGGATGTCGGGCAGCGCGCCCATCGGGAGCCGGTAGTTCTGCGAGACGTTATCCACGTCGTAGTAGGGGCCTTCCAGCCGTTTGCGGCAGCGGACCGCGCCGCTGACGGCGTCGAGGCCGAAGAGATAGAGGCCGCCGTCGAGGTGGGAGGAGCGTCCCGCGACGAAGTACGCGGTCCCGTCCATCACGAGGACGCTGCCGTGAACGGGCCAGGCGGATTCGAGCTGGCCGAACGCGGCGATGAGCCTTTGGTCCGGGGCGGCGCGGAACCGCCAGACGAGGGCCCCGTCGCGGGCCCGCACGCAATAGACGCAGCCGTCGGCAGAGCCGAAGATCAGCGTGCCCCGATAGTAGGTCGGCGGTGAATCGATCCTCGCGCCGGTGACGAAGTCCCATCGCCGCCCGCCGCTCCCGCTGTCCAGGGCGCTGATGCTGTGCTCGTCGGTCTGCGGGACAAACAGCCGGTCAGCGACGACCGTCGGGGCGGCGAGCTTGCCGCCGATTTCCTCGCGCCACAGCAACCGGGGGCGACGCGGGATCTGCGTCCTCGTCGAACCGCTGCGCATCGAGTCGTGGCGAAACGCGGGCCAGTCCTCCGCGCCGGCCGCCGGACCACGCGCGTGCCCGAAGGCAGGGCCCTTCTGCAGCGCCGGTGCCTCTTGCGCGTGGGAACGTCGTTGCGACTGCGGGCCCGCCGGCGCCAGGGCGTTGAAACCGTTGATCTTCTCGTCGATGTAGCAAACGCACGGGTGCGGCGGCGCGTACTGCAAGCCGTTGGCCGGCATCATACCCAGGTGGCAGGTCCCGCGCACCCAGTTGTCGACCGTGTGTTTGCCCTGTTCGAGGTCCACGTACTCGCTGCCGCGACGGCTGGCCAGGATGTACCGCGACGTGGCCTTGTTCCGGTAGCAACGGTGGTGGTGGTGCGTCTTGAAGATATTGCCCAGCGGCACCTTCCTGACCACCTTCCCGGTGTGCAGATCGTAACCGTTGGCGGTGGTGGGCCAGGTGCTGCGCTGCTTCGTGCCTGCGAGAGTCTCGCGCGTCAGCTCGGCGCTCCAGGTCCACGCCAGGCGGTCGATGACGAACACGTCCTTCCACTCGAACCAGAGGTGCTGGAGATACTTCTTCGGTTGGGTCCAGAGGATTTTTCCGGAATCGGTGGAGAAGGCCGCCAACTGGTTGGGGCTGGCGTGCAGCACGACGCCGTCGCGGACAACCAGGGTGCCGGTCCACACGGTCTGCATCGCGTTGATGCCGCCGGCCTTGTAGTCCGCCTCGACCAGCGGAAAAGGCGTGCGCCATTTCTCTTTGCCCGTGTCGAAGTCCAGGCAGACGACGTCGGCGCCGTCCAGCAGGGCGACCACCTTGCCGTCCGTGGCGGTGTTGAGGGTCGGATCGACCTTCGCAGGCGTGACGCTGCCGTGCATGGCCCGGAATCGATAGTAGTCGGTGGTGGTGCCGCCGTAGGCGTTCTCCGACCGCCACAGTTGCCTGCCGGTCGCGGCGTCCACGGCGGCGACGCGCGTCCCGCCTTCGCCCAGCAGCGTCAGGATCAGCGTGCGATCCTGGAGCAGGATCTCGGCCGCCCGGTCCGTCCCTTCATAGGTGCGCAGCACCGCGCCGGTCCGCGCGTCGAGCTCGCTGACCGGAGCGTGGTAGCCGAGCGTGACGTACACTTTGTCCTTCGTGGCGACGAGCCGCTTGGCGATATTGAGGGGAATGTCCCCCGGGCGCGGCGTGAACCAGGACGGCTTCCAGACGCGCCACCCCCAGTCGGGGATCGGGACTTTCCAGAGCAACACGCCGTTGAAGGCGTCGCGCGCCGCAAGGAACCACTTGTCCGGCGGTCCCTCGGGGCCGGGAAGGCTGGTGGGCGCTTCGTCGACGATGTAGAAGAGTCTGCCGCCGGCGGTGACCAGCGCCCGCACGCTCGCATCGCTCTCGTGCGAGCGCAGCCACATCGGCTCGGAGATCCACTGGGTGCGCTTGGGCGGGCCGACCACGCGGTCCTGCGCGACGGGGTTGCCGTCGGGACCGTGCAGGTAGTGCGTCCACTCATCGATGTCGGCGGGCCAGGGCTTGACGGTCTTCTTCCACTGGCCGCCGGCCTTGACGTAGGCCACCCCGCGCGGCGCGAGAACGCGGAGGACCTCGCCCATCGCGACCGCGCCGAGGTCCTCGGCCACGAGGAGATTGACGAGATTCTCCGCGTACGGAAGATGCGCCCCGGTCCACTGCCGCACCGACACGGGACCGTACAGGCCGCGCCCCTTGATGTATGTGCGGGCCTCTGTCACATGGGCGGCGTCGGCATCCAATCCGTGGACCACGTACATCTCGCCGGCGCGCAGCGCGGCGGTGAGCTTACCGTCGCCGCAGCCGAGGTGAACGATCAGCCCGCCCGTGACACCCGTGGTCTCCAGGATCTGCTGAGCCTGACGCGAGGCGTCCGCCGGCCCGGCCGTCGCAGACAGCGAAACCAGACCCGTCACCGCAAGCAACAAAACTGCTCGATTCCAAACCCATGGTTTCATATGCAGGCCTCCTTGGGGCAACACGATCAATATCAAACGCGCACGGTCATTCTAATCGAACCGGTTTCAATGGGCAACGAAACCGCGCGCACCGGAAGTCGTTCTACGGGTGGCAGCGTCAAGGCCGCAGGCCTTGGCGATGGCGCAACGCTTTTGGCGGTGCGAATCCCCGCCGTGGCATTGGGCGATCAGCGGCCGGGGGCGGGCTCGGGCTTGAAGTTGGTCGCCCACTGGTCGCTGCAGAGGGTCTCGCCGGTCGCCATGACCTTGGCGTTGCAGGCGGCCAGCAGCACAAACCGTTCGGCGTCGCTGAGCGTGCCGACGATGTCGCCCCAGTGGTAGGGGATGGCCAGCGCGGGCTGGAAGTGCTGCGTGGCTTCGGCGGCCTCGGTGGCGTTCATGGTGTACGTGCCGCCGGCCGGCAGGAACGCCACGTCGATATCCCGCAGGGCTTTCATCTCCTCGGTCAGGTCGGTGTCGCCGGCGACGTAGATGCGCTTGCCGCCGATCTCGACGATGAAGCCGAGCCAGTTCCTGTCCTTGGGGTGGTTGGGCTTGTTGGTGTTGTAGGCGGCCACGCCCGTGACGCGCAGGCCGACGGCTTCGATGGTCTGGCCCGGCGCGAGGGCCCGACCGCTGCCATAGGTTTGGACGACGTCGGGGGGCCCGACGAATTCGGTCTGCGGCCCGCTGACCGTGGCGATGTTGGAAGCCGAGTAGTGGTCGCCGTGGCTGTGTGTCACGAGGACCAGCGTTGCGTCGTGGGGCGTATCGTCGATGCGGCGCGGATCGACGTAGACGATGGTATCCTCGCAGGCGATCTTCACGCTCGCGTGGCCCAGCCAGGTCAGGCAGACCTGGGGCTCCTCGGCAAATTCGTCGCAGCCGATGTCGGCGCGTGCGCCCCAGACACGCGGCGTCCCGTCGATGTCGGTAGTGAGCCCTTCGAGGACGAAGTCCGGGTCGCCCGCGTCGATGCAGGGCGAGGTCGGAAGCAGGTGGTAGTTGTCGGGCCCGACGAAGCCTGGCGGCACGTCGATGTTGCCGGTTCCCGGATAGCCGCCTTCGACGTCGCAGTAATCGACCATGGGGTCGGCGGCGTCGATCTGGGCCGCGGCGCCACCGGCGCCGTTGCCGTACACGATGGAGTTGACGACGATGGGCTTGTCGCCGCAGACGCCCTCGGCGCCGTTGCCGACGATCGTGCAGTGCGCGATGGTCGCCTGGTTGTACTTAGTGAGCCGTCCGCCCCAGGGCGCCCACAGGTCGATGCCCGCTCCGCCGTTGCCGGCGATGATGCAATTGGCGATGGTCGGATTGCAGCCTTCGCCCATCTTGACGCCCGCCTCGTCATTATCCACGACGCGGCAGTTCAAAATCGTAGGCGCCGCGCCGTCGCAGTAGATACCCCGCGTCGCTGCGGTCAGGGTAAAACCCGACAGCACGCAGTTGGGTTCTTCGCCGCCCGTAAAGGCCACGCATTGTATGCCGCCGTCGATGATGGTCCGGGCCACGACGTGCGGGTCGCCGGGATCCTCGGACCGCAGCGTGAGATTCTTGCCGGCGAAATCGACCGTCTCGCGATAGAGACCCGGGGCCACGATGATCTCGTCGCCTTCGTTGGCGTCCTGGACCGCGTGGCGGATGTAGTCGTAGTGCGTGTCCCTGGTGACATTGTGGACGGGCCCGTCGGCGCTGGTCAAGGCCGGCACGATCAGCTCGATCCCCTCGCCCGTGCCGAGATTGCGCGAATACTGCCTGTCGACCGGGTTGTTCCAGTGCTCGTGCACGCCGAGGCTCCGGAGGCGCGTCCCGTCGCCTTCCGGGTCGTAGCGAATGCCCGAGGGCGGGTCGTTCGCCAGGGCGGCCTCGTGCAGGTAGTTATCCACGCCCCGGCCCGTGCAGTCGGTGGCCCTGGGTTCATTACGAATAAAGTCCAGCGCGACCGAATCGATGGCGACCGGGTCCTGCGATACGAAAAGGCTCGAGCACCAGTCGTCGCCGAACGAAGCGTACTTGATGACGCTGGCGCCCTGGTTCCGCGCCGAATACAATCCGTCGATCAGGTACAGCAGGGTCTTGCCGCCGAGATGGGCGTGGCCGATGAGATCGACGAGGCAGTTGTACGTGCCCATCGCGTTGCTTCGGGACCCGTAGTTGTGCAGGGGCGACGGGGTCCAGCCGTTGCCGTTGAAGTACGTCGAGCCGAAGTGGTTCTTTCCGCAGAGCGTGACGCCGAAGAGGCTGTGCGCGCGGAGCAGGGCCATATTGATGAGGTACTTCGCCTGCGTCACGCACTGGGGCAGATAAGCGGCGGCGATGGTCTGATTGCCGAAACGCACGGGATGGGCAGTGTCGCGAGAGGCCCCGTCCCGGCCGTTCCGCCCGGAGGAGACGACGAAGCGGATGCTCTGGAAATTGGGGTTCGGATTGCTTCTGATCCGGTCGTAGATCGGGTCGCCGATGTAGCGCGAGGCGTCGTAGATCGTGATCGCCGAGCCCGGAACGCCCGCGACGTGAATGAGCTTCTCCAGCAGCGACTCGATCATCTGCGGGCTGGGCATGCCGTCGTCGGAGCTCCACCGGCCGCCGCTGTCCTGGTTCATGTTGATCTTGATGACGACCTTCTCGCCGTCCCGATACCCGACGTCGCCCAGGTCCCGCGTGCGATTGAAGTGCCGAAACAGGGCGTCCCAGGCGGCGGTCTCGTTCGGCTCGCCGGTCAGGGTGCGAATCGCCTGCGAGACCATGTAGTCGACCATGGCCGGGTCGGTGTTCCCATCCTCCCACCAGGCGCCGGTAGTGCCGTCCCAATGCGTGGCCTCGGGCTCGTGCACCCACACAACGCGGCCCGGATGAATGCCCCGGCCCACGCCCATCGGCGTGTTGGGCGGGTCCGTGGGCACGAAATCCGCTCGCGCGCCGCTGTCGCAGGTCACGCTGACCGACCACCACACCGCCATCACGGCCACCGCGAGAAACACACCGGCCACCACGTACCGCGATTGGCCCAGCAACCGTCTGGCCTTGTGATACGCCAGGGTCGAGCCGACGATGCCCGCCAGCCACGCCACGAACCCGCCGGCGATGGGGGCCGCGAACCGCTGGCACGGATACGTCGCCCGCGAGGGCTTGGGAATGACGCGTACGAGGAACCAGATCAGCGAAGCCAGCCCGGCCAGCGGAAAGACCCAGGGCAGCCAGCGATACCTCCGGCGGTCATCGATCGCGCGACCTGTTTTTGGACACACTTTCCGGGCGTTTTTCTTCCAGATTCTCATCGGTCCTGCACCTCCACTCGTTCCGAATGCCCCTTGTCTGCCCCCTGAAATGCGCTTCCGCAGCCCGGGTTGCCCGGCGCCTGCGGAGGGCTTATGGTCGATGGTACCAGAATCGGCCGACTCAAACAAGCGTTCTACGGGTTTGGGCCGCGGTACATGTAGGGCAGGACGGCTCCGGAGATGACGTTGCCCGCCGCACCGGTGACCAGCGCCGGGTCCTGGCACTCTATCTGCGCCGGTCTCGGGAGGGGCCGGCCTGTTGGCTCAGTTCGTAGAGGCTCCCTTCGACGCGGCGGAGCCTGCCGAGCTCGACGAGCTTGTCCCAGACCTCCCGGGGGTACTGGCTGGGCGGCTCGATGGCGACGATGCCGCTGTCCCGACCGCCGCTGAACGGGCCGCCGCCCAACGTGGACTCGGCGTCCAGCCGCGTTAGTTTCAGACGTTTCTTGAACGCCTTCATGGCCTGCTTCAAATACGCCGGCGTCAGCATCTCCTCGGGCACCTCGTCGCTCATACCGTACCTCCTGCAAAAGCCGAATACCGGGCCCCTTCACCTCGGCCCGCAGCCCAACAGTCTACCCGCCCGCCCCCGCCAAATCCACCCGCAAAAGCAAAATCACACGCCTCTGCGTCTGTGCAAGTCGTGCGGCCTCAGGATACCGTTCTTCGTAAGCTGGGGGTCAGCCTTCCTGCACGACTTTCAGGCCCATCAGGTGGGCGAGGTGGCGGATGCTGGTGGTGTGGTCGCCGTAGTAGGCGACGCGGTGCAGGGAGGCGTAGTAGTCCTTGGCGCTGGGGCCGAGGGCGCCGCCGCCCCAGTTGGCCAGCAGCTTCTCGGCGTCGTCCACCTGCGCCACCAGTTCCGTCCGACAGCCTCGTTCCTCGCCCTTGGGGACGCGGGGGACGTCGATGATCGTGCCGGTGAAGACCAGCAGCGTGTCAAGATGAACCAGTTTGGTGAAGGTGATCTTCTGCCCGATGCGATAATGGACCTCGGTCACCGCGCCGCCGCGGACCTCGGCGTGGCGGCGGAGCAAATAGGGCGCCTTCGGTCCGTCGGGGCCTTCCATTCTCAGCGGGGCCGAGCAGTGCGACAGATGGAAGGCGTTCCGCGAAGTGTCGACGCCTCCGGCATTGCCCAGAAAGCCCGCCCGGTTCAGCGCGTGCTGGAAGATCAGCATGGTCAGCAGGCAGTCCATGTCGCCGTCACAGGCGGCGGGAATGCCCCGGTCGTTCAGCCGCGAAAAGCCCAGGCAGGGGAACCCGCGCGACAGCCAGCCCATGCACGTTCCCACGCACAGGCCGTCGATGCGATTCTCGGCGATGAGCCGGTCCAGGGTCAGGCTGGCCCGCGCGGCCTTGAGGACGTCGTCGCGGTTGGGCTCGACGATCGCCTCGGCCTCGTCGAGCCACTGTTTGGCCACCGCCTCGGCGGCGCGGTCGTCCACCTGGGCCATGACCTCGTCGTAGCGTCCGTCGGGGATGGCCACCATGTCAACGCCCAGCCTTTGCTTGACCTTTTCGGGTGTGTACGACTCGGGCGTGCCCTTGAACGGGGGCGAGACCAGCACCCGGCTGCGCCGCAGGAGCGGGACGACCCGAAGCAGCGCCGCGGCTCGTTCCAGATCGTCGTAGTCGGTGCTGTTGAACAGCGTGATGCGGTGCCCCTCCGCCCGCCACGGGCCCACCAAGCACCAGTCGTGCCCGCCGATGATCGGCATGTGAAAGACCGCCGCCGGACGTTTCTGTTTGAAGACGACGGGCATCACCGCGTCCTCGCGATTGAAATTGCTCAGGCCGAAGATGTCGGCGCTGATCGCCAGCACGGGGGCGTCCGGACCGGCCTTCTCGAGCAACCGAACCGTCTGCTCGGCGTTGCGGGCCCGCCCGATCACGAACTCCACGTTGCCCAGGTTCTCCTCCGCCTCATCCAGACGCTTCATGATGGGCGCCAGATCCGCCTCGGAAAGGCCCCAGCTTCTGCCGCCCGGCTCGCCGGCGACGATCACGCAGATTCGCACCTTGCGCTCGGGCGGCGGGCTCGACGCCTCGCTCGCGGCCGCCCAGTGTCCCGTCGCCAGCGCGATTCCGCCCAACGCACCTGCCCCCATCAACTGCCGCCGCGTGCAATGCGTACACATAAATCGTTCCTCCCAATGCCTGCTTCTCTCACCTGCGGTTCGGCTGCGATCCCACCGCGTTCAACGGATCGAACCTTCAACGACACGCGTGATTATACCCGCCCGGCCCCCCAATTCCAGGGGATGATTCCTTCTCGGCGATGCTGCCCGCTCGGCTCTGACCACGACAGGGCGGACGTTGCGGCATGGCGGCCGGGCTCTCAGGCCCGGACGGCAGTGCATGATTCTTACCGTCTCACGCGGCGCCGGCCTTCCAAGGGCCCGCCGGTGCGATTATAATCGGGGCGTTTTCACGGAGTTGCACGCAACGAGAAGTAAGGACGTCTATGGGATTACCAACGGTAGCAATTGTGGGTCGGCCGAATGTGGGCAAGAGCAGCTTGCTCAACGCGCTGGCCGGAGAGATGATCAGTATCGTCGAGCCGACGGCGGGCGTGACGCGCGACCGCGTCAGCACGTTCATCGGCCGCGACGACCGCTACTTCGAGCTGATCGACACCGGCGGCTACGGCATCGTCGATTCCGACGCCCTCAGCGGGCACATCGAGGGGCAGATCGTCCAGGCCATCGAGTCGGCGGACCTCGTGCTGTTCATGGTCGATATTCGCGACGGCGTGACCCCGCTGGACGATCGCATCGCCCAACTGCTCCGCAAGAACGATCTGGACGTGATCGGCGTGGCGAACAAGGCCGACAGCGCCAGGCTGTTCCCGGCCGCCGGCGAGTTCACGCAGCTCGGGTTCGGCGAGTTCCTCTGCGTCTCGGCCCAGAACAATCTCAACAAGGCGGTCCTGCTGGACGAGATCTTCGAGCGTCTGGCCCACCACGAGGCCGGGGGCGCGCCGCCGGAGCCGGTGATGAAGATCGCCATCGTCGGCAAGCGCAACGCGGGCAAGAGCACGCTGGTCAACGCCATCGCCGGCTCCGAGCGGGTGATCGTCAGCGAGATCCCGGGCACGACGCGTGACGCCGTCGACGTGCGGATCGAGAAGGACGGCAAGACGCTGATCGTGATCGATACCGCCGGCGTCCGCAAGAAGGGCAAGATGGCCGACAGCATCGAGTTCTACAGCAACGTCCGCGCGACCCGCTCCATCAGCCGGGCCGACGTCGTCTGGTTCCTGATCGACGCGACGCTCCCGGTCTCCCAGGTCGATAAGAGGCTCGCCCGCCTGATCGCCGAGGAGAACAAGGCCTGCATCATCGTGGTCAACAAGTGGGACCTGGCCAAGGACGTGGCCGCCACGGGCGACTACGAGGAGTACCTGACCGCCCATCTGCCCGTGCTCAAGTACGCCCCCATCGCCTTCACCACCGCCACCGAGGGCAAGAACGTCCAGACCATGCTGGACCTCTCGGCCGAGCTGTTCAAGCAGGCCAATACCCGCATTTCCACCGGCCGGCTCAACAAGGCCTTCGAGATCATCAAGACCGAGCGCACCGGGGCGCGACGCCGCGGCGCGACCTGGCCGCGAATCTACTACGCCACCCAGATCGCCACCAATCCCGTCACCATCCTCATGTTCGTCAACAACCCGAAGCTCTTCGACGAGAACTACCTCCGCTACGTCGCCGGCCGCATCCAGGCCATGCTCCCGGTGGCCGAGGTCCCCATCCGGCTCTTCGTCCGATCCCACCGAAGCGAAAAACGAGGCCGCAGGAAGAACGTGCCCCGTGACTCGTGACTCGTGGCCTCGCCACGTAGATGAGTAGATGGGTAAATGGGTAGATGAGGCGCGTGTGCTGGATTCGCGAAAACTCCGCTACCACCTATCGGCCTTGGCCTCCTCATATACTCATCTACCCATCTACTCTTCTACCCCCGCGTGAAGACGCGAACGATGGGCTTTAGATTCTTCTCGTGATCCGTGACTCGTGACCCGTGAGCCGTGACTGCGCGTCCCGCGTGACGCGTAATCCCATGAAAGGCTGCCTCCGGTCGCGTTCTCTGGTATGATTGAGGACA
>CAYPZL010000117.1:0-17928 GCA_964415045.1 uncultured Pirellulales bacterium
GCCCCTTTTAGGGGCCTTCCTCATACCACCGGCTATGCCGGTGGTCTTGATTATCACAGGTGCCGGATGGGATCGTCTTGACGCCTCCGGCGATACCGGCAACGAAAACGTTTGATTGTCTCATGTTGGATGGCAGGGCTATGAAGACAAGAGCATTCACACTCATCGAGCTCCTGGTGGTGATCGCGGTTATTGCCGTCCTGATGGCCGTTTTGATGCCGGCGCTGCAGCGGGCCCGGGAGCAGGGCAAACGGGCCGTGTGCCTGAGCAACGTCAAGCAGTTCGGCCTCTCCTGGGTCATGTACGCCGACGACAACGAACAGAAGATTGTCAACTCCTGCACGGTCGAGAACAGCGAGGGCCACGTCGACAGGGAGGAGCCCTGCTGGCTCTATTTTCACAACGGCTGGGACACGGATCGCTGCATCCAGGGTATCCAGGACGGAGCGATGTGGCCTTACATCGAGCAGCTCAAAATCTACAAGTGTCCGACGGGCATCCGGGGCGAAGTCAATACGTACATGATCGTCGACGCCATGAACGGAGCGATGTCGCCTCTGGGAATGCCTGTGGACCAGGCGCCACCCGGCGTCTTCGTCAGAAGACGCACGGAGATCAAGCGCCCGGGCGACCGCATGGTCTTTGTCGATGAGGGCAAGACCAGCGTGCAAAGCTGGACGATCCATTACGGCCGCGCTTCCTGGTGGGATATGCCGCCGGTGCGCCACGGGGACGGCACCAACTTCAGCTTTGCCGACGGACACGCCGAGTACTGGAAGTGGCAGGACGTACGCACGGTCAAATTGGGCAAAGATCCGGCCAACAACGGAGATCTCGTCGCCCTGTCCGACAATCCGGACATCCAGCGGGTGCAACGCGCCTTCTGGGGCCGGCTCGGGTACACCCCATAGCCGGTTGGACGGGTGGCGAAACGCTCTGCGACTCCATCACAACGATCAAACAGGTGAAGTGGAGGGCACGAATGAGACCGTTGTCGAGACGCGATTTTCTCGGTCTGGCAATCGGGGCCGGAGCAACGTGGGCGCTGCCGGGAATATCGGCCAGGGGCAGTGCCGCTCGCGGAGGCAAACCCAACGTCGTGATGATCGTGATCGACGATCTCAACGACTACGTCACCGGCATGGGGGGACATCCGCAGGCCAAGACGCCTCACTTAGCCAAACTGGCGGCCGAGGGGGTGTCCTTTCGCCGGGCTTACAGCAACAACCCCGTCTGCGCGCCGTCGCGCGGCAGTTTCTTCACCGGCATCTACCCTCACACCTCCAAGCTCATCCACTTCGGCAAATGGTTTGAGAACGAGGTGCTCATCAACTCCAAGACGATCCCGGAGTACTTCCGGGAGAACGGCTATCGCACGATGGGCACGGGCAAGCTCCTGCACAACTACCGCCCGCACGTCTGGGAGGAGTTCGGACACCGCGCCAATTACGGCCCGTTCGCCTACGACGGCAAGCAGTTCGTCGGTCATCCGTCGGTGCCGGAGCCGTTCCGCTCGATTGGGCACGTGGACGGCTCGTTCGCCCCGCTGTCGGATGTCCCGCGCGTGCCCAAGACGGCCACAGGACCGGGGGCGGTCGGCTGGTACGAGAATCCAGGCTGGAAGGGGATCAAGCCGCTGCGCTACGTGAGCGAGGACGACCGCGATCTGCTGCCGGACGAGCGCTGCGCCAAGTGGGCGGTTGACAAGATCACGGCGATCTCGCAGCAAGAGCAGGACCGCCCGTTCTTCTTAGGCGTCGGTTTCATCCGCCCCCACACGCCCCTATACGCGCCGAAGCGGTTCTTCGACATGTTCCCGCCCGAGAGCATCGAACTGCCGGTCATCCGCGAGGGCGATGCGGCCGACACCCACTACAAGGATGTCTTCAGTCCGGACATGAAGGGGCCCCGCCACTTCCGCCTGCTGAAGGAATCGTATCCCACGCTGGCAGAGGGGCTGAGAGTCTACATCCAGGCCTATCTTGCCTGCGCCGCCTTCGTGGACGAGCAGGTCGGCAAGGTCGTGGACGCCGTCAATCGTAGCGGCCTGCGGGACAATACGATCGTCCTGGTCACCAGCGATCACGGCTACAACATGGGCGAGAAAGACTACCTGTTCAAGAACTCGCTGTGGGAAGAAAGCGGACGGGTCCCGCTGATCGTTCGCGCGCCGGGCGTGGCGAAGGCCGGCGCGGTCGTCGAACGCCCCGTGTCCCTGATCGACATCTACCCCACGCTGGTCGATCTCTGCGGCTTGAAGGGCGACACACGCAAGAACAGCAAAGGCGCACCGCTGGACGGCTTCAGCCTCAAACCCCTGCTCGTCGATCCGGAAGCGGACCAATGGGAAGGACCCGACGCGGCGCTAACCGTCATCAAGGCCGACCGCAAGCCCAGCGAGCAGACGGACCAGCACCATTACTCCGTGCGAACCCGGCGCTGGCGCTACATCCTCTACAACGACGGCAGCGAAGAACTCTACGACCACGACAACGACCCCTACGAATGGACGAACCTGTCAAGCGACCCACGCTGGGCCGGGGTTAAAGCCGACCTCAAGACCCAGCTCCTGCGCATGACCGGCCGGAAATAGAAGCAGCATGGGCAACGAGTTGCCCATGCAGAGGCTGCAGCAAATGAGAGAACCAGGAAAGGCGACGAGTTGCCGTTCCGACAATCACAAGCGGAGGTAGACGCATCATGAAAGAGATTCCCTTGGACAATGGGCAGAACGCGCAGGTGGACGACGAGGATTATGAGTGGTTGTCGCGGTACACGTGGTATGCGTACTACGACCCGGCCAGCGGCAAAACGTACGCGGCCCACGACACGCCCGGCGGCCGGCGTGTGTTCATGCACGACGTCATCATGGGCCTCGACACGCTGGAAGACGGGCTTTTGAATTGATTATCGATGATGGATGTTCGGACGGGATAGGTTCTTGTTGACCGGACGCAGCGGCTTTACTACGATAGCAGGTGGCAGAATGACCGATCGTCGTTTGCGGAGGTGACTGGTGACTGGTGTTGCCCCTGGTCTTCAAAACCAGTGTTGGGCCGAGAAGGTCCTGGGTGGGTTCGATTCCCATTCGCCTCCGCCATTTTTGTTCCGGTCGCCCGAGGCCGGGGTGAAAGGAAACGCCGTCTGAGAATGGTCATCGTCAATGTACTCGGGGATGAAGGATAGACAGGTATGGAAAGGCGAAGAACGGCATTGTCACTGTTTTTGGTGGTGGTAGGGATCGCTCTGCTCGGCTACGGTGTTTTCCGGCAGTCCGCCACGGTGGCTTCCAGCGAAGAAGGCCAGGTGGAGGCGGCGCCGACGTCCGAGCTGGCGGTGACCAAGGAGGTGGCCCGCGGCGGCGTCAAACGCGACGAGTCCGGGCAGATCAAGAAGACCTACGAGGGCAAGGCGCCCGAAGCCTGCTCGACGTGAGGCAAGTAAGAAACCGGCCGTGGTGTCCACGGTCCCTCAGAGGTTTCGATTTCACACAATCCGGCAGGCCGGTGGAATAGCTGCGAGGTAATTTTTCATCGGAATCGCTACGAAGGAACCGCAAGTCCGAGCCTGTGCTCTCTCGGCGCAGTGACTCCTGGGCGTCGGGCTGCCTGGCGCTGGCTCGGCGTGTCCGATCTGACGAAGTTGAAAGGAGACCGTGGTGCCCATGGCCGACAAGAGCCGATTCGCCCGTTTCTTCGCCAAATTGCAGCCGCACCGCCTCTGGGTGCAAACCGCCTTCCTCTTCGTCTGGCTGGACCCGCTGGGCATACGCTATCACGCCATCTGCGCCCCGGTGTTCCACTGCTACGCCTGCCCGCTGGCGACCTTCGGATGCCCGATCGGCGTCCTGGCCAACTTCAGCGCGTTGCACCTGTTTCCGTTTGTAACCGTCGGCCTGTTAATTCTGTTCGCCGCGCTGTTAGGCAGCCTGTTCTGCGGGTGGGCCTGCCCCTTCGGCCTGCTCCAGGACCTGGCGGCGAAGGTCCCCACGCGCAAATTCGAGCTGCCGAAATGGACGGGCCATTTTCGTTTCGTCATGCTGGGCGTGGCGGTGCTGGCGGTGCCCTACTTCTTCGGGGAGGAGCACCCCCTGTTCATCTGCCGCATCTGCCCCGCCGGCGGGGTCGAAGTGGCCCTGCCCGGCATCGTCCAGCAGGCCATTGCCGGCGGGCCCATCGAGTGGCCCAGCGCCTTGAAGATCAGCGTGATCGTCGTCTTCCTGGTCGCGATTTTCCTGTTTCGCCGGCCGTGGTGCAGGGTCTTTTGTCCCCTGGGCCTGATCTTCTCGGCTTTCAACCGCGTCTCGGCCTTCTTCCTGCGCTTCACCGCCGACAAGTGCACCGACTGCAAGCTGTGCAGCAAGCAGTGCGAGTACAACATCGAGCCCGAAAAGAGCCCCAACGACCTGCGCTGTATCCGCTGCCTGGAATGCACCCGCTGCAAGCTCGGCGCGCTGGTGCCGCACACGATCTTCCACGGCCGCTCGAAAGCGCCCGGCGAGGCGAAGGCCCCGGTCGCCAAGCCCATGCCCCCGGCCTGAGAGAAGAAGCGAGAATTGGATTCACGACGTTAACAGCTTCTACGTCCGCATCGAGAGCACCTGGACGAAGACACCGAAGGGCATCGCAGCGCGGCGGGCGATTCGCCGGTTGCGTCGGCGTCGCTTCGTGCGATATACTGAGGGGCGTACCGACAGGGATTGTTATTGGCTTCTGATCGAAGCCGTCAGCAAGGAGGCCGTAGAAACAAGCTATGACCGGACCGACCCACGAGCGACTCGAGATCGCCTACGATGCGGCGACGTGCAGTTTCCTCGTGCCGGAGGCGGCGATGTCACAATGGCGTCGCCGTTATCCGCACGACGACCTTGAGGCCGCCATTCGACAGGCGGGAGAACATACGCGAACTTACGCGCAAGAAGTCCGCGAGCGCATCGAGGCCCGGCCGCAGACCTTTCTCGAATTGGATTTGCGCTGGCAGTTGTTTCGGCCCAAGCCCGAGCCCGAACCGACCACGCTGGCCCAGTTGGCCCAGCAAATACGCCTGTGTCCCACGCTGATCTACGAGGTCCTCACAGGCAAGAGCAACAAGGAGTTGGCTGCGGCGGACCTGCTGACTTTCTACCGCCCGTTCTTCGAGCTGGGCGGCACGGGCTTCGACCCCACCGGCGAGCCCGACGTCGATCTCAAACGCCTCCTGTCGGCCTGCGGCGCAGAGACCTCGCTGCCCACGATCCAGGAGATCGACGTGCGCATCCTCAAGCAGCTCTACGCGACCGAGACGCCGACGCTCTCGGCCGATCTCGTGGAGAAACTGGGCAAGGACAGGCGGACCATCGGGGAACGGCTCACCTACCTGCGCCGGCTCGGACTGACGCACCGCGGCCCCGGTTCCGGACGAGGTGAGACACTCACCACCAAGGCCAGGCAATTGCTTAGCGTCCTCCACCAGACGGCGGAATAGGCCTTTGGGTCCATTGTGGTAACCGGGTAGGGGTGGACTTGCCGGTCCGGCCTTCCGTACCCGACCGGCAAGTCCGTCTTGGAGTCCTTTTTTCGTCTTTGGTTTAGCTGAGCAACGCTACGGCTCTCTGGGGATCCACGTGAGCCTGTGTATCGTCGGCGGCCTCGGGCCTGCCGGCGATCTGCTCGGCCGCCCAGGCAGCCAGTTCCACCGCCAGGCCGGGCTTGAGATCTTCCTGCAGATCCCTCGACTCGTCCGGACCTCTGCCGACGAGTCTGCCAAAATTCGTAAACTGGCCCGCGCCTACGTGTACGAAACCTGCGCCGGTCAGCGCCTGCGTGAGTCGTTCCCTCATGGAACTGACAAATCCCTTGGCGCAGACATTGTCACGTGCCAGGTCCGCTTCCTGCGGCACCTCGGCAGGCGGAGAGAGACGGCTGCCCGCGCCGATAGCGCGCACCATCCCCCCCGCGGTTGTGGAACTTTCGACCCCGTTCATGACACTCACTCCACAAATCGCGTCGTCTTCGTTCGAAGTGGCTACGTAAGGACCAGAACGCCCTGATGCCCAAAAAATAGCAAACGGCCTGTCCGTCTCCAAGCGACGGACAGGAAAACCTGAAAAATACGTAGTTTTGCGTATGGAGATTCCGGGGTATCGCCCGTAGAATGGACGCCCGGCAGGGGCGATAATGTCCAGAGCACCACCCAGGACGGGGCCGTAATCCCCCGGGGCCTCTTACGGGGTCGACGAAGAGGCGGGTGGTGCTCGGGAGGAAAAATCGACAAGAAGATTTTTCCTCCCTAAAGTAAGCCTAATCTCCATTTTGCAAAAGTTCAGCTTCTAACTAAAGGCGTTTGCCGCACCGAAAATGTGGACACCATTCTTGGCATTTTTCAAAAAATCTTGCGTTGCCCCGATCCGATACCGGGCGCGGCTTTCCTGCGACATGCGATTGCATTTTGCCTGCCGACATTGTACAGTGGAGACAGGTCCGTGAACCCGAACGTGCATGATTGGAGGAGGATCGTTGATGACTCCGACCTGGACTGGTGTTTTTTGCTGGCTGTTGGCGCTGGGCGGCTCGCTCCAGAGCGTCTACAACAACACCCCTGACTGGATCTCCGCAGACGGTCTGCGCGGCACCGGCGGCGCCCTGGTGGATCTGAACCGCGACGGCTGGATGGATTTCGTCGTGGCCAACGGCAACGACATGGCCCGCCAGGCCGTGGCGGTCTACTACAACCGGGGCGACGGCACGTTTGGCGCCAGTCCCGACTGGCTCTCCGACGACAAGGCCTTCAACGGCCATCTCGACGTCGCCGACGTCAACGGCGATGGCTGGCCCGACGTGGCGGTGGCCGTGCTTGGGGACGGTTCCACCATCGACAACGCCGCCAAGGTCTACCTGAACAACGAAGGCGTCCTCTCGGCGCTGCCCGACTGGCAATCGACGGAAATCGCCAACGCGTTCAGTTGTGCCTTCGGCGACGTCAACAACGACGGGTGGCCCGATCTGGCGGTCGGCACCGGGTGGAGCTACAGCCCGCAGCATTTCTTTGCCAACTACGTCTACCTCAACGACAACGGCACGCTTGCCGACAGCGCGAGCTGGCTCTCCGACGACACCTATCATTACCTCGGCGTGCTCTGGGTGGACGCTGACGACGACGGCTGGCTCGATCTGGTTGGCATCGGCAGCCTCAGCGGTACGCGGATCTACCGCAATCTGGGCGGTACGCTGGAGACCGCCGGCTCCTGGCAGACCGCCGACAGCGCCGGGCAGGACGCGATCATGGCCACCGCCGGCGACGTCAACGGCGACGGCCGGCGCGACCTGTTCGTCACGGACAACACGCAGTTGGACGGCAGCGGCCTGTTCCGAATGTACCCGGGACTTGCCGATGGGTTCTTCCAGACCACCTATGACTGGAGCTACTTCGGCTGGTACGGCTCGGCGGTGGCTTTGGCCGACGTGGACGGCGACGGCCGGCTCGATTTAGCCACCGGCGGCTGGTGGGATGACGCGCGACTTTTCCTCAACGACGGCGCCGGCTTCGGCGACGCCCCGGACTGGAAATCCGACGCGAAAAGCGTCATCGAAAAGATCGTCTTCGCCGACATCGACGCCGACGGTCTACGCAGCGTCGCTCGGACCTTCCACGGCGACGGGCAGCGCCGCTTGTTCTATCTCGGACAGCAGCCGATTCAAGAGATCGTCTCCATCGACGTGGACGGCCTCGACGCGGACGTGCCCTACACGTACAGTCGCGAGCACGGCTGGATCACCGTCGGAATCGCCCCGACGGATTATCTGGAGGTGCAGTACACGACCTCGGCGCGTCTCGACATGGCGATCACGAACTGGGACTCCGGGCTGGGCAACTACGTCTACTACAACCGGCTCGGCTGCATCGCCGACCTGGACGGCGACGGCGACACCGACGTGGACGATGTCATGATCGTCGTGGAGGACTACGGCTGCACTGCCGACTGCGCCGGCGATCTCGACGGCGACGGCGATACCGACCTGGCCGACCTGGCCATCCTGGTCGACAATTACGGCTGCCCCTGGTCCTCTACAGAGCAGACCCAGCCGGACCCGAACCCCAGGTAGCCGCCCGGCGCTACGACCCAACGGACAACCTGTGGCCGTTCCTCTCCGTCAGGTCACACGAATTATGGTTGATCCCTGCGCGGTTTGTCATCCTGAGCCGCAGGCGAAGGATCTGGCCCGCGAATGGGAAGTTCTTTGAAATCGCAGCCCAGATCCTTCACTGCGCTGCCGGCTCCTTTATCTTCGGCTCCGGATCCCAGCGCGTTGC
The DNA here is from genome assembly GCA_964415045.1 of uncultured Pirellulales bacterium. Taxonomy (GTDB): domain Bacteria; phylum Planctomycetota; class Phycisphaerae; order Sedimentisphaerales; family Anaerobacaceae; genus CAYPZL01. Next base: position 8,290 of record CAYPZL010000117.1, read on the forward strand.
CGGGCGAAAGTCGCTCCTCGACCGTCGAACGGCCTCGGATTGCACCCGGGTTTACTGCGACGGGACGAGACTGAGACGCACATTGTCCAGGCCGATCCAGTTGCTGCCCGGATTGGCGAACTCGATGCCGATCTTGTGCCCGATCGCGGCCGGGAGATCGTCGGCGGCGAACGTCAGCGTATACTCCTGCATCGCGTCGGCCAGAGCCACGTCCGCGCTGGCGACGGGAACGCGAACGCCGTCGTCGTCGTAGTACAGAGACATCCGCAACGTCTCGGCCGCCCAGGTGATACGGGCATCCACCCGGAGCTCGTAGACGTCGCCTGCGTTGATGGTGCGGTCGGTCAACTGCCAGACGGCCGGATCGCCGCCCATCAGATAGGCGGTCCACTCTTCGTCGGTGGGCGTGTAATCGGTCTCAACACCCGAGTCGGCCACCGCTGCGTCGGTGCTCCAGCCGGGAACGTCGTCGAAGCCCTTCTGCTTCTCCGTCCCGGGCAGCTCGAAGCTGGAGTTCTCGACTTCCGGCGGCTGCGGGCTGGTGAGCCGAATCGCGTCGATATAGATCCTGCCGGCGCCGTTCGGCACCCGGTTGTCCCGGTTGCCCAGACCAATGGCCATCTTCTGCACCGCCGAGGTGTTCACACCGGCAGCAGCAAGATCGGCCAGCGAAATGTTCCATTCCATCCACTCGGTCTGTCGCACGGTCTCGGGGTCCGGATGTCGCACGAGCGCGCTCCCGCCGACACTGTCCTGCACGACCACGTAGAGATCGGCAAGACCCTGGACGTTGGGATCGGCCAGCGGTCCGGCGGTGTAGTACACGGTCAGCGTGTCGACGTCGCTGCGGTTCCAGTTCTGCGGCGTCAGCCACGTCCGTTCGGTCTCCGAATAGTACGGCGGATTCACGTTGTTGTAATCCAGCGGCATGGACTGACCGCCGTCGAACACGATCCGGCGTTCGGCAATCTCGGTGTACGTCGTGCCTTCCGACCAGATGTCGTTGCCGACGGCCGCGCCGGTGCCGTTGCCGAGGTGGCCGTCCGGGAATTCCTCGCTCGGCGAGAAGCCCAGACCGTCGATCCACGTCTGGAAGAGTCGATCCGGCGAGTCGTTCGTGTAGCGCTCGAAATCGTCGACGGTGAAGTAGTCTGCGATGGTGAAGGTCAGGACGTGACCCTGCGTCACCACCCCATCGGCGTCGACCTCGTCGATGCGCCAGTAATAGGTCGTGCCCCATGTCAGGCCCTCGGGCGGGCCGTACGTGGTGCCGGCCTGGCGCCCGCGGTAGACACCTGTGGCGTCGGAGGCGTCGGCGCCGGCGGCCGCATCGGCGTCGGTGCCGAAGTAGACGTCGTGCTGGGCGGCCCCGTCGCCGGGCTTCCAACTGAGCATCGTCACGGTCCCGGCCTGGAGGACCCGGTTCATGGGCGGCTGGAAATCCCACGCCGCCAGTGGATGGGTCCGCGTCAGCTCGAGGACCTCTGCCGCCGTCAGCGCGCGGTCGTAGACGCGCACGTCGTCCATGTCGCCGTCGAAGTGCCCCGCCGGGGTGCGCGGAATCCCGTTGTACACCGTGGCCTCAGACCCGGTGCCGAGGTAGCCGTAACGAACGATCTCGTCGCCATAGGTCGGGCCCCCAACAACGGAGCGCTCGGGCTGGCCGTCGATATAGGTCGTCAGCGTTCCGTTGTCGAACACGCCGCAGAGATGGTGCCACTGCCCGTCGTCCACGCGGAACTTGCTGCCCGTGTCGATCTGCATGTCGCCGGACATGGTCATCACGTGCCATCCGACCCGCCCCGGCCCAAGGGGGGCGTCGGCCAGCTCGGTGTTGATCTCCAGACGCCAGAACTCGCTACGGTCGAACGAGGCGACCACCTGCTGGTTCGGATCGGTCGTGCGGACCCAGGCGGACACCGTCACCTCGGGATTGTTCGCGTCGTCGTAGAAGAGATTGCCGATGGCCACGTAATGGCCGTCGGCGGCGTCGAAGGTCAGGGCGCCGTCGCCGACGAGGCCGGCATCGGTCCACTGCGGCCCGAAGAGCTCGCCGTGGTTGTTGTGCCCCGACCAGTCGACCGTTCTGGAGCCTGCGCCTTCGTCGAACGTGTACCAGATGATCAGATTCGGATCGGTCACCGGGATCTCGGGCAGGGTCTTGAAGCTCCAGAGGGGTCCTTCGACGTTTTCGACGCCGTTGAACGTATCGGCGCGCCAGTAGTAGGTCGTGTCGGACTCCAGGAGACCGGGGTCGTACACGGTCTCCATCGTCGGCGGGCCGCCAGTGGCGGTGGCCACCTCGTTGGCGTCGGTGCCGAAGTAGACCGTGCTGAAGATCGCCTTCAAGCCGGGCGCCCAGCTAAGAACAACGTTCGGGTCTTCGAAAGGCTCGCCGTCGGCTGGAAACGGATCGTACGCGGTGACCGGGGGAATCCAGAAGCTCCAGACATTCCCGCGCCAGGGACTGTCGGGATGATCCTCGTTGACCGCATCGACGCGCCAGTAATAGGTGGTGCCGGCCTGCAAGCCCTCCGGGGCGGGATTGTCGGCGACCCCAACGAATTGGCTGTTTGTCGTAAGGTTGGCCCAGAAGGCGCTTTCGGCGCCCGCGTTGACGTCCTCGAAGCTGGTCCCGAAGTACAAATCGTGAGAAGTGGCCAGCGGTCCCGGCGTCCATTCGAGGTTCGCCCACGGCTCTTCATATTTGCCGCCGGCGGCGGGGCTGGGGCTGTGAGCCCGGGCGAAGTAGCCGAAGTCCATGATGTCCTGAATTTGAGCCTCGTTCAGAACCTCCTCGTAGATCCGCACGTCATCAATAACCCCAGGGAAATACCGGTCATTGTTATATCCCCGCATACCGACCGTTACATCATCGTTGGCCGCGTTCTCGTTCAGGCGAAAGGTGTGGTTTTGCGGATCGACAGCGGGTCGGGTATCGTCCTTGCCGTTCAGGTACAGCTTTACGAATGGATACGAGATCTCGGCGTCCACCGGTATCGTCACGGCCGCGTGGTGCCATTCCCCGTCGTTCATGTTGGTGTCGCCCTGCAGGTTGCCGCGGCCGTTCTCGACGCGGAGTCTGCCACCGTTGACGCGAAACTCCACGCGCCGCCCCCCACCGCTGCGACCCCAGTACACCATGGTTCCGTTGCCGGTCGTCTGGACCCAGGCGGTGATGGTGGTGGGGCTCGAGCTCAATAGGCCCTTGTAATCGGTGGCGACGAAGTAGTCACCGTCACCGTCCAGGGCCAGGGCCTGCCCCAGGTAGCCCGCAACGAAATGAGCGTCCCCTTCCAGAACGCCGTCATGACCGTTGCCCGAGGAGTCCATCCCGTCGCCGTCCATCTCCCACCAGCCAACCAGACTCGAATCCTGTGCGACGGCCGGAGCAACCAGGCCCAAAATGATAATGCATACTATCCAACAGAAGTGCGTTTTGCCCATGATCGTCCTCCCTTGTTGAAATTGTCGCGCTGTGAGTCGTGGCAATCTCAGAAGCGCGGTTACGGTGGATGGGGATGCCCCCGGGCAGGCGGAAATCCCACATGGTGTGCGTCCCGACAAGCCTCACGGCTGCGGCCGTACGGGATCGCTTCCCTCGTCCGGGCCAGGGCAGGCTTGCCCGGCTCGGCGACATGATCGCACGGGACTGCGGAGGTCATTACCGGCGAGGCTTGCCGGGCGCAGCAATCTCGGCGTCGGATTTCTGGTGAAGTGATGCGGTGAACATGGCACAGAGCCCCCCCCATTCCCCCGGGAGGTCTACACAGATGTTGAGAAGACTGCATGCGGGGCCTTCCTCCAACGAGGTCACCCAACGTCCGAACCGGGAGCGAATCCCGGCGCGTCTTCCACACTTTGTTTATGATAACAAAAGACCGCCCCCGTGTCCACAAAAACCGGCCCCAAACGGAAATTGGTTTGCCGGGACGATGCGGGCAGGGGCGTCCGAAAGAAATGATGGAGCCAACAGCTCTGCCTGCGAGGTCGGGGCACGCAGCTCACGGAACACGGCGCACGAGCGACGGAGCACGGCCTTTCAGCGGTAGGTGTCGCGCGGTTTTTTGTAGACGCGTCCGACGTGCCCGTCGAGGAAGTTGACGTTGACGCCGCCTTCCGTGGAGCCGGGCTTGCGGCCATGGGGGAAAATGCCCTTCTTGCGGAAGAAATCGGAGACCACCCAGATATCAGCCGGCGCGGCGTGGATGCACTCTTCGTAACGCTTGTTCTGGACATCGGCGTTCTTGGCGTTCCCGAGCCAGTCGCGGTGGCCGATCAAGCCCTGGAGCGTGAGCTCGCGAGGCAGGTAGTACATCGGATCGCGCCAGGTTCCGCCGCCGGCCGGGTCCACCTTGTTGTGCTGGAAGCTCCAGTAGATGTACGTGATGTTGCCGGCCTTCCGGTTCTCGGGCGTATCGATGACGGAATCGACGCCGCCGGTGGGGACGCCGCCTTCCGGGTCGTTGGCAATCTGTTCCAGGAAACCGGCCTGCGGGCAGTAGAACGCTTCCATCAGGCCGTCGTCCTTATAGGCGCTGAGCTTTGTCAGCAGCTTGTCATGCGGATTGTGCTCCCACTCTTCGAGCGGATAGCGATTGCGGGTCTCGTCGCTGGCGTAGGTGATCAGGGCCAGGTTCACCTGCCGCAGGTTGCTCAGACACGACGTCTCGTAGGCGCGGAAGCGAACCTTGTGCAGGGCCGGGACCAGGATCGCCATCAGGATGGCGATGACGGCGATGACGACCAGCAGCTCGATCAACGTAAAGCCGCAACGGACTCGACGAGATGTTCCCATCGTTCTTGACCTCCGACATAGCTCAACCAACAAGATTTGACATAATGATACCAGATTCGCCCGCCCGTGCAAGCAATTCACGGGCCAGGTGCGCGTGAAAATATTCTGCCACCCCAAAGTCAATGAAGGACGTCATCCGAATGGCGCAAGAGCTTCACGCACGCCCGGCGGTGGCGCAGAAATGCCTTGACAGTGCAATTTCACGGACAGATAATCCGTCTTTACCCATGACGTCCGACGATGGAAACAGAGATCGCCGGAGCCGTTCGCAAGCCGGCGGCGTTTGCCTGCCGAGCGTCGAAGTCACGATGGGAAAAATATATGACATACGCGGTAAATGTGTTGTTCTCCTCAGTTGGCATGTCTTCTACGGAAAGGCGGAGTTATGATCGCACGTTGTAGCACGCGTCGGGAGTTTCTCAAGAGTTCAGTGGCATTGGGGGCGTCTCTGGCCACGGCCGGCCCGCTGGCGCGATTGGCGCCGGGCGTGACGTTCGTGACGCCGATGCGGTTCGGGCTGGTGACGTATCTGTGGGGTCAGGACTGGGACCTGCCGACACTGCTGGCCAACTGTGCGAAGACCGGCGTGCTGGGGGTCGAGTTGCGAACGCAGCACGCCCACGGCGTCGAGTCGAACCTGAGCGCCGCCCAGCGCCGCGCGGTCAAGGCGCGCTTCGCCGACAGCCCCGTGACATTGGTCGGCCTCGGCACGAATTTCGACTTCCACCATACCGACAGAAGTCGCCTGGCCAAATCCATCCAGGGCGCCAAGGACTACGTCAAGCTCTCGTACGACTGCGGCGGCTCGGGCGTCAAGGTCAAGCCCAACGATTTGCCCAAGGGCGTTCCGTACGAGAAGACGATCGAGCAGATCGGCGAATCGCTCAACGAGCTGGGCCGATTCGCCGCAGCATACGGCCAGAAGATCCGCGTGGAGGTGCACGGCCGGGGTACGTCCTCGCTGCCCGTGATGAAGGCCATCATGGACGTGGCCGACCACCCGAACGTCGGCGTCTGCTGGAACTGCAACTCGCAGGACCTCGAGGGCGAGGGGCTGGAGTACAACTTCAACCTCGTGCGGACCCGATTGGCCGACACCGTGCACGTGCGCGAGCTGAACATCGGCAGCTATCCGTACCAGGACCTGATGAATCTGTTCGTCGCGAACAACTACGAAGGCTGGATCCTGTTGGAGGCGCGCACGAAGCCGCAAGACCGGGTCCAGGCGCTGATCGAGCAACGGGAAGTGTTCGAGAAGATGGTCGCCAAGGCCCGGGCAGCCAGGCGGCCGCGACGGGGCGGCGTCAAAATCACCGAGCACGACGAGAAGGTGACCGTCGAGATCAACGGCAAGCTCTTCACGGAATATCGCTTCAAAGACGCGCAGCGCCCCTACTTCTATCCGGTCATCGGGCCGACGGGTGTGCCGGTGATTCGCCACTGGCCCATGGGCGACGGGCCCAACGAGGCGCACGACCATCCGCACCACAAGTCGCTGTGGTACACGCACGGCGATGTCAACGGCGTCGACTTCTGGGCCGACGGCGACAGCAAGGGCCGGATCGTGCATGAGAAGTTTCTCGAAGTCCGCTCCGGCCGCGAGGTCGGCGTGATCAAGCAGCAGAATAAATGGGTCACCGCCGACGGCAAGGTCGTCTGCACCGACACGCGGACGCACCGCTTCTACAACCGCCCCGAGGGCCGGGTCATGGACCTCGACGTCACCATCCACGCCTCCCACGGCAAGGTCACGATGGGCGACACCAAGGAAGGCTCCATGGCCATTCGCCTGACCCCCACGATGCGGCTCAAGGGCAAGGTGGGCCGGGGACATATCATCAACAGCGAGGGGGTGACCGACGGCAAGACCTGGGGCAAACGTGCCGCCTGGTGCGATTACTACGGACCCGTGGAAGGCGACGTCGTCGGTGTGGCGATCTTCGACCATCCGAAGAATCCCAAGCATCCCACGTGGTGGCACGTACGCGACTACGGACTCTTCGCGGCCAATCCCTTCGGCGTTCACAACTTCGAGAACAAACCCGCCGGCACCGGCAACATCGAAATCCCCGCCGGCGAGAGTCTGACCTGGCGCTATCGCTTCTACTTCCACAAGGGCGACGAGAAGGAAGGTAAAGTCGCCGAGCACTACCGGGCGTACGTCGCGGAGCCACAGAGTTGACGCAAATGCATTCGGGAAGACAGATTTCCGGTGAGAGGTCCTGTCAAGACAAAGGAAAGGAACCATCATGAGCAAGTTATCACGTCGTGATTTCGTCAAGAGTTCGATGGCCGTCGGGGCCGGGCTCGCGCTGGCCGGACCGGCGTCGCGCGTCTTGGGCGCCAACGACGACATCCGCGTCGCCGTCGTCGGGGTGGGCGGCCAGGGCGGCGGCCACATGCGATACTTCCACGGCTGCAAGGGCGCCCGCCTGGTCGCCATTTGCGACGTCGACCGCAGCCACGTCGAAAAGCGAGCCAGTGACTTCGAGAAGAAGGAAGGCTACAAGCTCAAGACCTACACCGACGTCCGCAAGCTCCTGGAAGACAAGGAGATCGACGCCATCACCTCGGCCACGCCGAATCACTGGCACGCGCTGGTGACGATCTGGGCCTGCCAGGCGGGCAAGGACGTCTACATCGAGAAACCGGCCTCGCACAACATCTGGGAAGGCCGCAAGATGGTCGAGGCCGCCCGCAAGTACAACCGCATCGTGCAGATCGGGACGCAGAAGCGGTCGTCCGAAGCGCATCCGGCCGCGTTCGAGTGGATCAAGGAGGGCCACATCGGCAAGATCAAGTGGGTTCGCGGATTCTGCTACAAGAGACGGGGCCCGGGCAGCAACGGCGTCGTCCACGGCACCAACGGCCCCAAGCCTGTCCCCGACAGCGTGGACTACAACCAATGGTGCGGCCCGGCGGATATGGTCCCGCTGCATCGTACGCAACTGCACTACGTCTGGCACTGGATGTGGAACACCGGCAACGGCGACATCGGCAACCAGGGCCCGCATGAGATGGACATCGCCCGCTGGGCGTTGGGCGATCCCGGACTGCCCAGACACGTCTTCAGCATCGGCGGCCGTTTCGGTATGGGCGAGACGGACGACGTCGGCGAAACCGCCAACACGCAGATCGCCTACTTCGACTACAAACCGGCCCCCCTCATCTTCGAGGTGCGCGGATTGCCCGCCAAGAAAGGCGCGAACTACATGGACAACTATCGTGGCACGCGTATCGGCGACTGCGTGCAATGCGAAGGCGGGTACTTCCCTTGCGACGACGGCGGTGGCTGGGTCTACGACAACGACGGCAAGAAGATCAAGCAGTTCTCCGGTCGCGGCGGCGCCGGGCACCATCAGAACTTTATCGACGCCGTCCGCAGCCGAAAACGCAGCGACCTGAACGCCGACATCGAAGTCGGACACCTTTCGGCCTCCCTGTGCCACATGGCCAACACGTCATACCGCCTGGGCAAGAAGGCGACGCCCGACGAGATCAAGGCCACCATCGGCGACAACGCGGAGATGATGGACTCGTTCAACCGGATGCTCGAGCACCTGGCCGCCAACGAGGTGAACCTGAAGGATGAGCCGATCACGATCGGCCCGATGCTGACGATGGACGCCGCCAAGGAGCAATACGTCGGTGAACACAGCGACCTGGCCAACATGTTCCTGAAACGCAATTACCGAGAGCCGTTCGTCGTGCCGGAAAAGGTCTGACCCATTGATGATTGATAACGGATGATTGGAAAGGGAAGCTTCGGCTTGCCCTTTTCAGTCATCCCGAATCCTTTGGTGACGAATGAGATTTGCACTCTGCAATGAAATGTTTGAAGATCGCTCGATGGCCGAGGTCTGCTCGGTTGTGAGCAAGTTGGGTTATCAGGGTTTGGAGATCGCGCCGTTCACGCTGGCGCCGTCGGCGACCGAAGTGACAACTGCCCAGCGTGCGGACGCTCGTAAGGCCATGGCCGACTGCGGGCTCGAATGCGTCGGCCTGCACTGGCTCTTCGCCGGACCCGAAGGTCTGCACATGACCACACCCGACGACGCGACCTGGCAGCGGACGCGCGATTACCTGTCCGCCCTACTCGATCTGTGCGCCGACCTCGGCGGCAAGGTTCTCGTGCTCGGCTCGCCCAAGCAGCGCAGCGTCCTGGAGAACCAGACGCCCGAGGGCGCCTGGCAGCGGGCGGCCGAGCTGCTTGGCTCCGTGCTGGACAAAGCCGGCGGCCTGGGCCTGACGATCTGCCTGGAGCCGCTCTCGCCCGTCGAGACGAACTTCATCAACACCGTCGAGGAAGGGATGAAGATGGTTCGCCAGATCAGCCATCCCGGTCTCAAGATTCATCTCGACGTCAAGGCGATGTGCTCCGAGGGCACGCCCGTTCCTGAGATCATTCGCTCGGTGACGGACGATGACATCGGACACTTCCACGTCAACGACGCCAACCTCTACGGCCCCGGCATGGGCGACGTCGATTACGCCCCCATCGCCGAAGCGATCCGCGACGTCGGCTACGACCGCTGGCTCTCGGTGGAGGTCTTCAAATACGACCCCGACCCGGAAACCATCGCCCGAAAGAGCATCGAATACCTCCGCCAATTCTGGTCGTGAGAATTCCCGGTGTGCACGGCACACCCTACGTTGCGTGCGACACGCGACAACCTGTAGGGTGTGCCATGCACACCATTTTCGTGCGGCGCCGGCGAAACCATCGCGAAGACGCCGTGGATGGCACATCCTACCCTTCTTCGGCAACACCCGAGAATCCGACACATGTGTCTGTGAAAATATTCTGGCGCGAGGGTTTTCGGCGTGTTAGTCTTTGTTTT
>CAYPZL010000118.1:0-17889 GCA_964415045.1 uncultured Pirellulales bacterium
ACTCCTGGTGGCCGCATGAAAACCAATACAAAAATCAGTCAACTTGAGGATTTACTATTGGGATCGCGTGGTTCGCGACGTTCTCAGGGTTTCGTGTGCCGGTTATTTTTGCAGGGGGGCTACGGGGATGGTTACGGTGGGGTCGGCCTTGGCGGTGGCCTGCGGCGCGGCCTTGCGAATGCTTTCGAGCGTTCGAATCGCGGCGGTGGCGACGGCGGTGTTGTCCTCCTGCTCGATGATGCTCTCCAGCAGGGCGCTCGTTCGTCCGTCGGGGAAGTTCTTCAACGCGTAGAGGGCCGCGGTCCTGCCCGATTCGGCCGAGACCTCCTTGTTGCCGGCGGCAGCGTAGAGAAGCGAGGCCTGGGCTTGCTGCGAGGTAATCTGGCTGATGGTATTGAAGATATACCCACCCTGGCCCGGCGGGGAGGACTCGAGCTTGCGCAGCAGATAGCTGACGCTCTGGGGCGTGCCGATCTTGCCCAGCGCGGCCACGGCCGCTCTCTGGAGACTGTCCTGGACGGCGTCCGTGGTCTTGCCGGCCAGTGACAGCAGGGACTCGGTCGCCTTCGGCGAGGTGATGCTGCTGACGAGCTGAGCCAGCCGCTCGGCTTCGCTCTTCGTGGCGGCGGCCTCATAGCGGGCGGCGATCTCATCCAAGATGGGCGCGTCGGCCATCTTCGAGAGCGACGCGCCGGCGGCCCGCACGACCATCGCATCGTCCGTTTCCAGAAGGGTATCGAGAAGGACCGGCCAACTGTCGTGGTTGGTGATGCCGGAGATGCGCTTGGCCAGCTCTTCCTTGTATGGACCGTCCTCGGTCTGGGCGAGGGTGTCGAGCAGGGCACCGGCGGCTACCGGCGATCCTATCCGGGCCAGCGCCTCGGCGGCCCACAGTCCGGCCTCACTGTCGCCTTGCGCGATGAGCTCGAGCAGCGGCTCGATGGCGTCGTCGCCCATCGCGACCAGCTCGTTCAGGCAGCGCTTGATGGCGGCCTGGTCGTTCTGTTCGGCGGCGTTTTTCAGTACGGCTATGACCCCGGCGGCGCCTTTGACCGGCGGCACGATGTGTCCCGGAGCAAGGTTGCCTCGGACCCGCGTGCCGGCGGGCGCGTCGGTCGTCTGCCGGGCCCGCGCGAGGGCCCGCACCAGGGCCGCGTTGTGGTTCTCGTTTTCGGCAGGGGAGGTCCCCAGGGCCGGCGGCTCGGTCCTGTCGCCTGGCGTGGGCACGTCGGGGCTTGACTGCGGTGGCGTGAAACTCGCCGGCGGGTTGTGCTCGAGCGAGTGATTGACGACGTACAGGATGCCCAGGGCGGCCAGGACCATGACCGGAAAGGCCAGCAGCGGCCACTCGAACTGGATGCCCCGGCCGTGCCGGTTGGATTCTGCCGTCTTTGCCTTCCCCGTGTTCTTTTTGCCGCGCGATCTCTTCATAGTGACCCTACCCCAAGGCTCCATGTCTACACGTCTTGAAACAGACGCCCGTCAGAGGCTCTGTCTTTCCAATGCCTATGTCGGTCAAACGACATACGCTGCTTGAGCGCCGGTTGTGCGTGCCCGCCCGCCGACGGACGGCGGACCCTGCAAACGAAACCCCCGCAAGCGTGAGCGTGACGGTTCCTATGTGAAAGAAACGCTGGCTGTTTGACCGCATATTTATTGTAGCCGACCCGTCGCCAAATGTCAAGTCCGCCTCCGGGCGTCCGATGCTGAAAGAGCCGGGGTCCGCCATCGGCCCGATAACTACGCCTTCGTTGTCGCGCGTTGGAGGCCCGCCGGGGGCGTTACCCGGTTGCGGGGCGGCAGTTTTGCGTGGACGCTGTTGTGTCGTGTTGCTACAATCCGCCTGTCGTTGGGGGGAGGATCGACAGTGTTTTGGGAGGTTGGCAAGGCTGCTTGTTGTTGATTTCTGATGCGAATCATTGCCGGCACAAAGCGAGGCATGAAACTCTCATGTCCGAAGACCTATGACACCCGACCGATCACGGACAGAGTCAAGGAGTCGCTGTTCAGTGTGCTGACGAACTACGGTCTGCTGGACGGGGCGCGGGTGGCCGATCTGTTTTGCGGGGTGGGCTCGCTGGGGCTGGAGGCCCTGAGCCGGGGCGCGGCGTTCGTGACGTTTGTCGAGAAGAGCTCTGAGATCGCCGCGTTCCTGGAAAAGAACATTGCCCGGGCCGGTTTTGTCAAGGAGTCCAGGGTCGTCCGCGCCGGCGCCTTTCGGATCGGCGCGCCGGTGGTATCGGCGGACGAGAAGCACGATCTTGTCTTTATCGATCCGCCATACGCGGCCACGCGCGAGGTCGACGAGCATTCGTCGCTGGCCCGGCTGCTTGACGTTCTCCAGGGCCAGGTAGCGCCGCGGGGCGTTGCCGTCGTGCGGACGGCTCGCAACGTGACGCTGCGGGAGCGCTACGGGATCTTCGGCGTCGTCGACCGGCGGCACTGGGGGACCATGTCCGTGACACTGTTGCAGGCGAGGGCCGATGACGAACAGGCAAGCAGCCATTGAGATCGTTCGGCGGCTGCACCGGCGGGGCTTCGAGGCGCTGCTGGCGGGCGGCTGCGTTCGCGACATGCTGCTCGGGCGGCGCGCCAAGGATTACGACGTGGCCACCAGCGCCCGGCCGGAAGAGGTGATGCGGCTGTTCCGGCGCACGCTGAAGGTCGGCGCGAAGTTCGGCGTCGTGGTCGTCCTGATGCGCGGCCGGCGGGTGGAGGTGGCCACTTTTCGCTCGGAGGCGGGCTACGAAGACGGGCGGCATCCCGACACGGTCGAGTTCGCCGGCGCCGCCGAGGACGCGAGCCGGCGCGATTTCACCATCAACGGCATGTTCTACGACCCCCTCGAAAAGCGGGTCATCGATTACGTGGACGGGCAAGCCGATCTCAAAAGACACATCGTACGCACCATCGGCGATCCGCAGGAGCGGTTCGGGGAGGACTATCTGCGCATGCTTCGGGCGGTGCGCTTCTCGACGCAGCTCGATTTCGAGATCGAATCCCGGACGTATGCTGCGATTCGGCGCTGCGCCGGAAGGATTGCCAGAATCAGCGGAGAGCGGATCGCCGCCGAGCTGGAGGGAATCCTGTGTCACCCGAATCGGGCGGCGGGTGCGTCGCTGCTGAGCGAGACGGGACTGCTGGCCGTGATCTTTCCCGGCCTGGAGGCCGAGCGGGCCGAGCGGGCCGTCGCCGTTCTGGCCCGGCTGCGGAGGAAAGTGGATTTGCCCCTGGCCCTGGCCGCACTGTTTGCCGGTTGTCCGACGGACTTTGCGGTCGAGCGATGCCGGATTCTCAAGCTCAGCAAGAATCACACCCGGCATATCACGTTTCTGCTCTCGCACCGCGACGTGCTGCTGGATTTCGAGATGCCGCTGTCCCGGCTGAAAACGCTTTTGGCCAAACCCTATTTCCGGGACCTGTACGAGCTGGAGCGAGCCATCCAGAAGGCCGCGGCGCAGAAAGCCAACCTCGCGGCGCTGCTGAAGCTGCGCCGGCGGATTCGGGACCTCGGCGACGTGGACGTGGCGCCCGATCCGCTGCTGACCGGCCACGATCTGATCGGCCTGGGCGCGGTGCCCGGTCCGTCTCTGGGGCAGTTGGCCGAGGAACTCTACATCGCCCAGTTGGAAGGCGAGCTGCGGACGAAAGAGCAGGCCGCCCGGTGGGCCCGGGACTGGCTCGAAAAACACCGTCGGGCAGACGAGTAACAATGAGGGCACGAGCGAGAGAAGTGAGCTTTTTGCCGAACTCCAGTTGCCAAGGAGATGCATGCAGCCGTTTACACTGCTGATCAAACCGTCCGGGTCGGACTGCAATATCGATTGTCGGTACTGTTTCTACAAAGGTCGCGACGCCCGTTTTGGCCGGGGCGCCCAGCGGATGAGCGACGCGGTTTTGGAGAAGATGGTCCGGGACTACATGGAACTGGCTTTTCCCGTGGCCGGCTTTGCCTGGCAGGGCGGCGAGCCCACGCTGATGGGCGTCGAGTTCTTTCAGCGGGTCGTCGAGCTTCAGAAGCGCTACGGCACGTCGGGCCAACAGGTCAGCAACACGATGCAAACGAACGGCACCCTGCTCGACGAGCGGTGGGGCCGGTTCCTGCGTGAGAACAAGTTTCTGTTGGGCGTCAGCATCGACGGTCCCAAAGAGTTCCACGACGTCTATCGCGTGGACCATTCGGGGGCCGGGACGTTCGAGAGGGTGTTCCGGGGCATTCGGCATTGCCAGCAGCACGGCGTGGAGTTCAACGTGCTAATCCTGCTGAACAATCTCAACGTCGAGCATCCCGACCGCCTTTTTGAATTTCTCCTCGAAAACGACCTGAGCTACGTGCAGTTCATCCCCTGCGTGGAAGCCGACCCGGCGACGCAGAGACTCGCCGCGTTCTCGATCACGCCGAAACAGTACGGGGATTTTCTGTGCCGGCTCTTCGATCTGTGGTACGCCCACGGCCCGGACAAGATGAACATTCGCGAGTTCGACTCGCTCACGAGCTACTACGTTCTCGGGCATCACACGATCTGTACGTACAGCAAGCGCTGTGCCGGCTTCGTGGTGGTCGAGCATTCGGGGGAGGCCTTCTGTTGCGAGTTTTTCGTCGAGCCGAAGTGGCGTCTGGGCAACGTTCTGGCCCAGCCGCTGGGCGATCTGGCGGGCAGCCGGGTCAAGCGGGCCTTCGCCCGCGATAAGGAGCGCCTGTGCGACTCATGCCTGGTCTGCAAGTATCTCGATTTGTGCCGGGGCGGGTGCATGAAGGACCGCCTTCGCCTGGGCCCCGGCCGGCCGGAGCGGCCAAGCTATTTCTGCGAGAGCTACAAGCAGCTCTTCGACCATACGCTGCCGCGATTCATGCAGATCGCCGCGGCGGTGGAGAAGGGACAACTGACCCGGCGGACGCGTCCGGCCAAAAGGGTGCGCCTCCACATCGAGTGACACGGAAAAACTCTTGCAGGATAGAACGCCGTCATTCCTTCATCCGGGCACAGGGCAGGCTCTGAGCCGCAGGCGAAGGATTTGGCCTGAGAACGAGGAGATGCTTGCGCACGGGGAGGAGATCCTTCACTACGCTGCGCTTCGTTCAGAGCCTGTCCTGAGCGCGAGCGAAGGGATGACAGGCGGCAGGGGTGAGCCGAGCAATTTCACTACCCATTCATACATCCGCCTGACATTCTCCGGGTCCAACTGCCGGGATCGGAATCCGTACGATATACGCGTGAAGCGAGCGAAATCCCGCCGGGGGAGTTGAGTTTCCGGCTCGGTTTCGATATAATAGTGCCATAGCGTCCTGTTAAAGACGCGTTTTGGCGGTTGGAGTTCATTTCATCGTTGCTCATGTGAAAGAGGGTGTTATGCATCGCGGAATTTGTTTTCTTCTGGTCGTGCTGGCGCTGCCGGCGCTGGCTTTGGCTCAGCGTCCCGAGCCCGAACAGTTGTGGCGAAATGAGATCACCTTCCCCGACGATCCGTTCCAGAGCTGGACGTCTCCGCCGTACATCAAGTTCACGATCATCACCAAGCCGGGGTACGACCCCAACCTCGTGTACTTCCAGGATTCGCGGACGTACGAATACCATTTCGATTTCGCGCTGGAGAATCTCGAGCCTTTTATCGGCCTGACGATAGGGCAGTTCGATGCCGTCACGCTGCGCGCCGACGGCCAGCAGGCGGTTTTGGGGGCGGTGATCCTGCCTCCGTGGGCCGATCCGCCCATCCGGGAGTACGGCATCCAACTCGTGCGTCAGGACCCCTACACGCGCGAAGAGGTGGTTTCGCTGTTCCGCCAGGTGCAAAGCGCGATTATCGCCGAGCCCAACGTCACGGCCTACTACTTCCCCACGTACGAGCAGTATCCGCTGGCCCAGCAGAACCGCGACTGGTTCGCGGACCAGGGCCTGCCCATCGGCTCGACGGCGCAGTGGGCCCAGGGCAACGCCGGCTATTCCGGGGGATGGGCTCTCGGCACGGTCAAGTTCGTCCCGGGGACCGACATCGAGGCGGCCTATACCGCCGGAGAACTGTTGCCCGAGGATATTTTGCTGACCGACGGCGTGCCCGCCGAGGTCCCCGCCGTGGCGGGCATCATGACGCTGATGCCCTCGACGCCCAACTCGCACGTCGCGATCCTGGCACGTTCGCAGGGCGTGCCGTTCGTGTATCTGGCGCTCGATTCGGATGCCGCCCGCGCCTCGGACTTCGTGGGCCAGGACATGTATCTGGCGGTGACGAAGCAAGAGTACGAGCAGTTCTACACGGTGGTGATGCTCGATGCCGCCGATCTCAGCGTCGAGGAGAAGGCGGCTCTGCTGGCCCTGAAGGAGGCGCCGCCTTTGGTGATCGAGCCGATGCGCGAGGGCGGGGCGTTCTGGGCCGACACGCGCGAGTTGCAGCCGGTGGACATCGGACGCTTCGGCGGCAAGGCGGCCAATTTCGGCATCCTGCGCGATGCGCTTCCGGACAGCTCGCCCGAGGCGCTGGCGTTTTCGTTCGATCTGTGGAACGCGTTTCTCGATCAGCCTCTCTCGCCCGTGGAGCCGGTCGTGCTGGGGCCTGGCGAGCACATTCTGTTCTGGGCCGACGGCGAGCCGGGGCAGGGGCCCCATCACACGAGCTTCAAGCTGAACCGGTCGGGCGAGGACCTCGGTCTGTTCGATAGCGACGGTTTGACGCTCATCGATGCTGTGAGCTTCGCGGCACAGCAGGAGGATATTTCCTACGGCCGGCCCGTTGATGGTGGCGGGGTCTGGCAATTCCTGGAGAATCCCTCTCCGGGCGGTCCGAACTCGGCCGGCCGGGAGGGCAACACGCTGGTCATCAATGAGTTCATGGCCGACAACGAGGAGGTTATTGAAGACCCGGACGAAGCGGGCGAGTACGCCGATTGGATCGAGTTGTTCAATGGCTCGGCCGAGCCCGTCACGCTTAGCGGCCTGTTCCTGACGGACGATCTGGCCGAGCCGACCAGGTGGCAGATCCCGGTGGCCGTGACGGGACCGACCCTGCGCGACGAGATTGCCCTGCGCCTGTCGGACTATACCGCCTATCCGCCGGCGGATATGAAAGCCCTCTCGGCGGATCTGGCGGCGATTCGCAGCCTGTTCAAGAACCCGCATGTCACTGCGTTCGACGCCGATCTGGAATCCGCCGTCATCGACGCGCTGGTGTCGTTCGGGTTTGACGCCGACAGGAAGATCCGTTTCCGCAGCTCGACGAACGTCGAGGACAGCGAGCAGTTCACCGGTGCCGGTCTGTACGAGAGTTACAGCGGCTCTCTGACGGGCGAGCCGGGCGTTTTGGAGGCGATTCGCAAGGTGTTCGCCAGCTTCTACAACGACAACGCCTTCCTGGAGCGGCTCAGGCACGACGTCCACGAAGCGGACGTCGGCATGGCCCTTCTGGTTCACCACTCGTTCCCCGACGAGATCGAGCTGGCCAACGGCGTCGCGACGCTGGCCAAAGGCAACCGTCCGGACTGGACCGCGGAGGTCGTCAGCCAGAAGGGGGCGGTCTCGGTGACGAATCCGCCCGCCGACGCGGTGCCCGAAGAGGTCCGCATTGAGGCCGGGTTCATGGGAGTCAGGCCCTGGCTGGGGCAGCGGTCGAGTCTCGTGCCTCTGCGCGAAAATACGGTGCTCGTATGGGAGCGGGAGTACGTCGAACTGTACGACATGCTGGTGGCCGCGGCCAAGGAGTATTGCCGGGTCACGCAGAAGGACAGTCCCGTTCTCGATTTCGAGTTCAAGAAAGTGGCGCCCGACGGCAGGCTCGTGATCAAGCAGATTCGCGAGATTCCCCGGCCGGGCGTCGCCGAATACGCCACGCCCTTCATGCTCGGGCGGCCCTTGCACCTCTGCACTCTGCAGGGCCGGGGCAGCAACGTCTTTACCAACCACCGGCTCAAGTCCCGGTGGACCCTCACGCCGCGAAGCATGTGGCTCAGCGAGGAGAATCTCCGGGAGTCTCTCTACGCCGACCTTACCCTCGAATACGTCGCCGACGGGCAGGTCCAGCAGCTTGCCGGCGAGATGGCCTTGCTGCCCGAGGCCGAACATGCGTACACTCCGCCACAGTGGGATTTCGATCAGTACGATCTGCTCGATAGTTGGCGCCTTGCCGAGCATCTGTGCAATCCGCGCACCTATCGTCTGATCACCGAGCCGGTCTTTCAGGCGACCGTCCCTCACCCCGTGGTCACGCTGGCCGACATGCGGATCGGCGTCGAGGTCGAATACGCCGAACCGGTCTGGATCAGTGACACGGAGACCACTTCTTCGGAGGCGGCGCCTCTTTATGAGCCCTGGGAGCCGACCGCCGGGGACGTCCCCGAAGAATTCTCGTTTGACGATCCGAACACGGGCGTCTCGCTCACCACGCGCTGCCGCATCCGCTGGCGGTTCTGGGGTTTCGGTCCGCCGACCTCCGTGCAATTCGAGAGCACGCGTATCGAGGGGCTTACGACCGAGCCGATCGTTCTGACGGGGTTCTTCTCGCAGAGCATCGGAGGCGGGGCGCATCTGTGTCCGAAGAACTTCCTTTTCGAGCCCGCCCTCGAGCCGGGTATCTCGCGGGCGACCTTGACGGAGCTGGAGCGTCAGAACATTCGGCTGATCTACTTCACCACGGGAGCGCGCGAGTGCCGACCGACCGAGTGGGAGGACACGCCGCCGCTCATCCGCTTCTACGGCTTCGACGACCCGGTCGACGGGCCTGCCTGCAGCGGGGGATAGGGGGCGGTCGAAAGGATCCGGAACCTTCGTCACAACCGCGCCGCACAAGGTGTAGCGGCCTCTCCATCGTTCTGTTATGATACGTCCGCCGACGGCCGGGATGCGTGCGTCCGATGCGACTGCTTGCGCGTCGGACGGGCCCGGGCCGGCGGGGACAAGTTCTGATGGAGAATGTAGAGATGCCGACGAATCGAAAGCCCCGTGTCACGACGCGCCGTCTTCTTGTCCTGTCGCTCGTCCTGGTGTTCGGTGTGTGTCCCGCCGACGCCGAGGATCCGCCAGGCGGGCGCTTTGTCGTCGGCGCGTGCACGCATTTCAGCCAGGGCAAGGGCATAGTCGAGCAGAATCTGGAGAGCCTTCAGGGCGCGGGGATCGACTCGATTCGCGACGAGGTCGGTTGGGGCTCGGTGGAGCGGGAGAAAGGGCGCCTGGTGATGCCGGAGCGGTTCGACACGTATGTGCGGCGGGCTGCCGCCAAGGATCTGGAGGTCCTGCTGATTCTCGACTACTCCAACCGTTTCTACGATGACGGGGACCGGCCGCGCTCGGACGAGGCGATCGCGGGCTTCTGTCGCTACGCCGAGTTCGTCGTGCGGCATTTCGGCGGCGACGTGCGCCTCTACGAAATCTGGAATGAGTGGGACATCGGAATCGGATTGCCCAAGCCCTACCGCAAGGGGGGCTCGCCTGCAGATTACGTCAAGCTGCTCAAGGCCGTGTACGCGCGCATCAAGGCGGTCGATCCCGGTGTCACCGTGATGGCGGGCGGTTGCACCAGCGGCGGCGTCAAGCGGGGCTGGCTCGAAGAGATCGTCAAGCTCGGGGCGCTCGACTATTGCGATGCGATCTCCATCCACAGCTACAACTACAACGAGAAGTTCCCCGCCCGCGGGCCCGAAGCCTGTGCGGCGTGGATGACGAGCGTGCGAGAGATGCTGCGCCGCTACCACGGAGGTCGGGACGTGCCGTTCCACGTCACGGAGATGGGCTGGCCCACCCATGTCACCCGGGGCGGGACCGACCCGCAGTTGTCGGTGTCCTACCTGGCCCGGCTCTACCTGCTGGCCCGCACGGCGCCTTCATTCAAAGGGCTGTGGTGGTACGACTTCCAGGACGACGGCTGGAATCCGCAGCACAACGAGAACAACTTTGGGCTGGTCCGCCCGGACCTGACGCCCAAGCCGGCGTACTATGTCACGCGCGATCTTTCGGATCTCGTGGCGCGAGGCGAATACATCGACCGTTTGAAAAACGATGACGAGGACTTGCGGGTTTTACGCTTCAAACACGAGGGTCGCGACTGCTGGGCGTTGTGGTCGGCGGACGACCGGGGTCGGCAGGTGATTCTGGAAACGAAATTTCCCGATCGGACGCTGACCGTGCAGCAATTAGGCCACGCGGCGTACGTGACGAAATGGGGCCATCGCGATTGGGCCGGTGGCGATGGAGTTTTCACGGCGAATCGCCTGTCGATTGTGGTGGGACATCGGCCGTTCGTGATCTCCGGCGATCTCGCGGGCGTGTCGATTGTCGAGACGATCTCCCGGCCGCGCGAGGGCGCCGAACAGAAATGAGGACGAGGGTAAGACGGTGAGGGAAGGATGGCTGAGACCATGAAGAAAACCGGATGCACACGACGGAGCTTTCTGCGTTCGCTGGATCTGGGCGCGACGGCTGTGGCGCTGCCGGGCCTGGCCTGGGCGGCGGATGCGGAGTCCGGTTCTCGCCGGCCCAACGTGCTGTTTCTCATGACGGACCAGCAGACGCTGCGGGCCATGAGCGCCTACGGCAATCGGCACGTCAAGACACCGCACATGGATTCTCTCGCGGCCCGGGGCGTGCGATTTGAGAAGTCGTACTGCACGGCGCCGGTCTGCGGCCCGTCCCGCAGCAGCCTCATCACCAGCCGCATGCCCCACGTCACCGGCGTCAACGTCAACGGCCAGACGCCCGAGGCCTCCATCCCGAACATGGGACATATTTTTCGCCAGGCCGGCTACGCCACAGCCTGGGCGGGCAAGTGGCACCTGCCCAGGTCCTATCCGCAGGGGCCGGTCCCCGGATTCGAGTATCTCCGCGTCCCCGACGGGACGAAATTCGGGCTGGGCGCGCAGACGGACGGCCCCGTCGCGGACGAGGCGATTGCGTTCCTGCGCCGCCGGCACGAGCGTCCGTTTCTGCTCGGTGTTTCGCTGCACAACCCGCATGACATCTGCTGGTCGGTGCGCGAAGACCCGCCCGAGCCGATTGACGAGCGGCTTCTTCCCCCGTTGCCCGCCAATTTCGAGATCGATCCGAACGAGCCCGAGTTCATTGGCGTCTGTCGCCGACGTACGAAATACGGCCCGGAGATTCTCTACACGAAGGACTGGGACCAGACGCGGTGGCGTCAGTACCTCTACCAGTACTACCGTCACGCCGAGGAGGTAGACGTCGAGATCGGCCGCATCCTCCGCACGTTGCGCGAGCGGGGCCTGGAGGACGATACGCTGATCGTCTTCACGAGCGACCACGGCGAAGGGGCCGCTGCCCATCACTGGGTGGTCAAGCTGATGCTCTACGAGGAGCCGGCGACGGTTCCGCTGGTCGTGAGTTGGAAGGGCGTGACGCCCGCCGGACGCGTCGACCGCACGCATCTGGTCTCCGGGCTCGACGTCCTGCCCACGATGTGCGATTATGCGCGCATCGGCCTTCGCGATGATTTCGAGGGCGTGAGCCTGCGACCGCTCATCGAGCATCCCGGACGTCCCGGCCGTGAGTTCGTGGTTACGGAACTGGCGTCGGACTCGCAGGATCTGACCAAAACGGGCCGCATGATTCGGACGCAAAGGTACAAATACATCGCTTTTTCCTTCGGCGCCCGCCCGGAAATGCTGTTTGATCTGGCCGCCGACCCCGGCGAGATGGACAATCTCGCTCTGCGGGATTCGGCCCGGGGCGAGCTGGACCGGCACCGCACGCTGTTGCGCCGCTGGATATCGGAGACGGGCGACGATTTTCAAGTGCCGTCGTAGCGCGGCGACAGAAGAAACTCAATGTGGAGGCATGGTTGAACATGCAGACTGCGAATCTGAGCCGACGAAGATTTCTGCGGACCGTGGGCGCCGGGGCGGTGGCGTGCGCCTTGCCTGACGCGCTGCTCGGCGGGCAAAGAAAGGCGAAGAAGCCCAATGTGCTGTTTATTGCCGTCGACGATCTTCGGCCGGAATTGCACTGTTTCGGGCAAAAGCACATCATTTCGCCTCATATCGACCGGTTGGCGGCCGGCGGAGTCGTCTTCAATCGGTCGTATTGTCAGTCGCCGGTGTGCGGCGCGTCGCGGGCGAGTCTGCTTTCCGGAATCCGCCCCACGCGGGATCGCTCCTTCAAAGGCTACCTCCATCACGCCGACAAGGACTGGGGCGCGCCGCTTTCCCTGCCGAAGCACTTTCGGCAGCACGGATACTACACCATCTCGAACGGCAAGGTCTATCATCATCGCAACGACGGCGCCGGGAGCTGGTCGGAGGACGCCTGGCGGCCGACCGGCGAGTGGGGCGGTAGGGGGTATCTGCGCCCGGAGAATATCGCCATCACTCGAAAGACCGAGCGGGGTCTGGGGCCGGCCTACGAATGTGCCGACGTCGGCGACAGCGATTATGCCGACGGCAGGACCGCGGACAAGGCGATCTCGGATCTGCGCCGTCTCAAACGCATGGACCAGCCGTTTTTCCTGGCGGTCGGGTTCGTCAAGCCGCACCTGCCGTTCAACGCGCCGAAGAAGTACTGGGATCTCTACGACCCGGATGAGATCGAGCTGGCGGACAACCCCTTCCGCCCGAAAGACGCCCCCGACGCGGCGATTCACAACTGGGGCGAGCTGCGCGCGTACCACGGGATTCCGAAGAAGGGCCCGCTGTCGGAGGAGATGGCTCGCACCCTCATTCACGGCTATTACGCCTGCACGAGCTACACGGACGCGCAGATCGGACGCGTTCTGGACGAGCTGGACCGCCTCGGATTGAGTGACGACACGATCGTCGTGCTCTGGGGCGATCACGGCTGGAACCTGGGCGAGCACACGCTCTGGTGCAAGCACTGTCACTTTCAAACGTCGTTGCGGGCCCCGCTGATCGTTCGGGGCCCCGGCCTCAAAGGGGGCGTTCGGACCGAGGGCCTGACGGAATTCGTGGACATCTACCCGACCCTGTGCGAGCTGGCGGGACTGCCTGTGCCCGAGCACATCGAGGGGCGCAGCTTCGTCCCACGGCTGAAAGATCCGAAACGGCCCGGAAAGAAAGCGATCTACAGCCGCTTCCACAACGGCGAGTCCGTGCGCACCAACCGCTACTGTTATACCGAGTGGGCCGGAAAGGACGGCAACATGTACGCTCGCATGCTCTACGACCAGAAGCTCGACCCCGACGAGAACACGAACATCTCGGAGCGCCCGGAGAACGCCGAGCTTGTCACACGCTTGTCGCGCGAGCTCCACAAGTTTCGCGCCGGCTATCGATGGTAACGTGAACACCGGTTGCCGTCGCCCCGAGCCGGGGGCGACGGATATGGATTTGGAACAGGAGGTTTTGCAGATGGATAGAGACATCGGTGGGGCAAGCCCCACCCTGCGAGGCGGGCGCATATTCGTTGCCTGCGTTTTCATTTCGCTGGCTTCGGTCGTCACGGCGGCGGGGCGGGAAGGCCGCTTCAAGCTGGCCGAGCTGTACCCCCAGGAGAAGATTGCGAAGGTGCTGGTTCCGCGGAAGCAGTGGCGCCCGTGGCCGACGTGGGAGGATCGGCGGGCCTGGGAGACGCTGCCGGAACCCGTACGTAAGGATCTCGTTGCCAACGGCGCCGAATACTTAGGCTATGAGTGGCCGGCCCTGCCCGCGACGCTCTTTCTCGAATACGCTCGCAACGGCAATCGCAGTCGCTACCAGACGCCGCATTTTGCCCGCCGGGTGGCCCTGACGCACCTGGTGATCGCCGAATGCGTGGAGGGAAAGGGCCGCTTCCTCGACGACATCGCCAATGGGATCTGGGCGATCTGCGAGGAGTCGTTCTGGGGCGTGCCCGCCCACGTCGGCGCGCAGAAGGCCGGCTCGGGCCTGCCCGATGTCAACGAGCCTATCGTGGCGTTGTTCGTGGCTGAGACGGGGGAGTCTCTGGCCTGGACCTGTTACCTGCTCGGCGAGCGGCTCGACCGTGTCTCGCCTCTGATCCGCAAACGCGTGGCGCTCGAAATCGACCGGCGCATCCTGACCCCGTGCTTCGAGCGCGACAATTTCGGCTGGATGGGCTTTCCCAACCGCCGGGTCAACAATTGGAATCCCTGGTGCAACTCGAACTGGCTGGCCTGCACGCTGCTGATCGAGCCCGACGAAGATCGACGCGTGCAGTCCGTTGCCAAGATCGTGCGCAGCCTGGACAACTTCCTGAATTCCTACGACGATGACGGCGGCTGCGACGAGGGCCCGGGATACTGGAGCCGCGCCGGCGGGGCGCTGTTCGACGGGCTGGAACTGCTCCACAGCGCCAGCGGCGGCGCGATCGACGTCTACGACCGCTCGCTCATCAGGGAGATCGGTCGCTACATCCACCGCGTCCACATCGCCGGCGATTCCTTCGTGAATTTCGCCGACGCCTCGGCCCGGGCGCACCCGCCCGCCGAGCTGGTCTATCAGTACGGCCAGCGAATCGCCGACGAGCCGTTGGCGCGTTTTGGCGCGTACCTCTTTGCCCAGGGTCTCGAGAGCGGCGAGGGTGACACGCCGTTTGCCGGAAGGCGAGCCTATACGCTCGGGCGATACCTGCGGGCCGTCTTCAGCGCTGCGGACCTGATGGAAAGGAAGGCGGGGCCGCCTCTGGTGCGCGACGTGTGGCTGGACGGGATTCAGGTCATGACGGCCCGCGACCGTGAAGGGGACGCTCGCGGCCTGTACGTCGCGGCCAAGGGCGGGCACAACGCCGAGAGTCACAACCACAACGACGTGGGCAATTTCATCGTCTATCACGACAGCCGGCCCGTGATTATCGATATCGGGGTCGAGACCTACAGTCGCAAGACGTTCAGCTCGCGGCGCTATGAGATCTGGACGATGCAGTCGGCCTACCACAGCCTGCCCACGATCGACGGTGTAATGCAGGCGCCCGGCGGGCGATTCGCGGCCGGGGACGTGGAGTATGAGGCCGGCGATGCGTACGCCCAGCTCCAGCTCGATATCGCCGGCGCGTATCCGAAGGAGGCGCACTTGGCCGCCTGGAAACGCACGATTCGTTTCAATCGCGGGCGGGACGTCACGGTGACGGACGCCTATACGCTGGCGAAATCCGTGCGGGAAATCACCCTGAGCCTGATGACGCCGTGTCGCGTGCGGGTCGAGGAGCCGGGGCGGCTGCTGCTCGAAACGGCTCAAGGCTCCGAACTATCCACACCGGTGCGAGTACTGTATGATGGGGACAAGCTCGACGCGAGCCTCGAAACGATCCTGGTCGAGGACGCCAAGCTCCGGTCCGTGTGGCCCGAACGGCTGACGCGAATTCTCCTGATGGCCGAGCGGCCTCCGCTTGAGGATACCTGGACGCTCCGCATCGCACCGGGGATGAACAACAGACCTTGACGACAGCCAGGCGTTTTGTCATGCTGAACGAAGTGAAGCATCTGGGCCAAGCAGGTGAGGTACACCATATGCCGTGCCCGGATCTTTCATTACGCTTCGCTTCATTCAGGATGACAGGCGTGCGTACAAGGGATAGGTCAGCTATTTTGCTTTTTGATTTGATTCTATGCAGCCATTCACGCTTTTGATCAAACCGTCGGGTTCGGATTGCAACATCGACTGCAAGTATTGCTTTTACAAGGAACGGGCGCCGGAGGTCGGCCGGGGCCGGCAGCGCATGAGCGACGAGGTCCTCGAGAAGCTCGTCAAGGATTACATGAATCTGCGCTTCCAGATGTCGGGCTTCGCCTGGCAGGGGGGCGAGCCGACGCTGATGGGCCTGGACTTTTACAAGAAGGCGGTGGAGCTGCAAAAGCGGTACGGCGCCTCCGGCCAGGAGGTGGGCAACTCGCTGCAAACCAACGCCATCCTGATCAACAACGCCGACTGGGGCCGCTTCCTCCACGAGGCGAAATTCCTCGTCGGCGTCAGCATCGACGGACCGAAGGATCTGCACGATTTCTATCGCCTCGACTTAGGCGGGCACGGCACGTGGGACCGCGTCATGGCCGCCATCGCCTGCTGCAAGGAGCATCAGGTCGAGTTCAACACCCTGAGCCTGGTCAACAATCTCACGGGCGATCGTCCCGACGAGGTCTTCGACTTTCTCGTCGAGCTGGGCGTGCGGTACTTGCAGTTCATCCCGTGTGTGGAAGTCGATCCGGCCACGGGCGAGATCGCGAATTTCTCCGTCTCTCCCGAGCAGTACGGCGATTTCCTCTGTCGCATCTTCGACCGCTGGCTGGAATTCGGCCCGCAGAAGCTCAGTATCCGCGACTTCGATTCGATCCTGAACTACTGCGTCGGCGGACACCACACGATCTGCACCTTCGACCGGCAATGCAGCCAGTACATCGTCATCGAGCATACCGGCGAGGTCTTTCCGTGCGACTTCTTCGTCGACCCGAAGTGGCGGCTCGGCAACATCTTCGAGACGCCCATCGAGAAGATCGCCGCCAGCGCCAAGAAGAGGGCGTTCGCCCGCAAAAAGCAGAACCTCTGCAACAAGTGCCTGATCTGCCGGCACTTGGCGATCTGCCGGGGCGGGTGCATGAAGGACCGGGCCCCCTTCGACCAGCACGATTACGGTCGCGAGAGCTATTTCTGCGAGAGCTACCGGAAGTTCTTCGACTACGCCCTGCCGCGTTTCATGCAGCTCGCCGCCCAAATCCGCGCCGGCTCCCTTGTCAGACCACCGGAATTAACCTAAGATGGTTTCTGCCAATGTTATGCTGCGCGTGGGTGGCAGCGTCAAGGCCGTAGGTCTTGGCGATGGAGTGGTTCGGATGGGCAAGACCCCGGGCGCGAATTCAGACGAAAGGAAAACGACGATGGAGCAGGTCAATCGCAGAAGATTCCTTGCGGGTTCGGCCGCTGCTTTGGCGGGCGCCGCCGCGACCGGGCAGGCCGCAGACGTCAAACCGAAAAGCAAACGCCGGGGCAACCCCATTGCGGTCTCGACCTATTCGTTTTGGCGCTTCAAGGAAGGCATGAAAATGCCCATCGAGAAGTGCATCGACGAGGCAGCCCGGCTGGGATTCGACGGCGTCGACGTGCTGCTGATCCAGATGGAAGATCAAAGCAAGGCCGCCTTGAACAAAATCAAACGGCACGCCCTGATCAACGGGATGGACCTCTGCTGCATGTCCACGCACCAGGGTTACGTCTATCCCGACAAAGCCAAGCGACAGAGGAACATCGACCTGACCATCGAACAGATCGAGATCGCCTACCAACTCGGCATTCCGATTATCCGACTCAACACAGGTCGCTGGGGCACGAGCGGCAACTTCGACGAGCTCATGGCTAATCGCGGGATCGAGCCCGTCCTTCCGGGCTACACCGAGGACGACGGTTTCAAGTGGGTCATCGACAGCATCGAGAAGTGCCTGCCGACGGCCGAGAAGTGCGGCGTGATTCTCGGGCTGGAGAACCACTGGGGAATGGCCCGTACGCCCGAGGGGCTCCTGCGCATCGTCAACGCCATCGACTCGCCCTGGCTCCAGGTCCTGCTCGATACCGGCAACTTTCTCGAAGACCCGTACGACAAGCTCGAGATGTGCGCCCCCCAGACCGTCTTCATGCAGGCCAAGACCTACTACGGCGGCGGCCTCTGGTACACCCTCGATCTGGACTACCCGCGTATCGGCCGCATCATGAAAAAGCACAACTTCCAAGGCTACGTTTCCCTCGAATTCGAAGGCAACGAAGACTGGAAAACCGCCGTCCCCAAGAGCCTGGCGGTGCTGCGTGACGCGTTCGCCTGACGCACGCAGAGAGCAAGACGGACGCCGGCGCGCCGTCATGCTGAACGCAGCGCAGCGAAGTGAAGCATCTGGCCTGCGAGCGAGAGATCGTTCAATTCGTGGCCCAGATCCTTCGCGTTGCTCAGGATGACATTTCTTTCTACTTCTGTACTACAATCCTTCAGGTTCTTGTTTTTTATGCGTGATTTTCATGCTGCG
>CAYPZL010000119.1:0-17825 GCA_964415045.1 uncultured Pirellulales bacterium
GAGGATACCTTCACTCTTTTGGTTGCGGCCGAGCGAAGCGAGGCCGCGCTGGGAGGTCAGCGCAGGTGTATTGACTCCCGTTACAATACATGCCACCACTCGGCAACAGATTGAGTTCCGCGTTAAGGCGGGGAGGTTCGTTCATGAATAAGCCTCATATGGTCTATTTCGAAAAAGAGGACATCCTCCACCTGACGATCTCTGAGGGCCCTGAGGCCCAGAGCGTGGAGTTGAGCCCCAATATCACAGTCGAGTTGAACGACGCGAGCGAGTTGATCGGCATCGAGATTCTCAACGCCAGCGAGTTTCTCCGGGATACGATCGCAGAATCCGTGCAGGCCAAACTCTTCGGCGTGCCGCGCGCCGAATCGGCATGAAAACATTGATTTGAAGCCCATTCACAGAGATTCGACCTTGCCATTCCCGCGCAGGCGGGAATCCAGTAGGAGGTACGAGGAGTCCCTGAAGAGGTCGATGTGAATGGAAAGCAACAGGAGGCGGAACGCATAGGAGGCAAGCAAGATGGCCTTACGGAACTTAGGCATCTATTCCGTAAGGCTTGTAACGAGCGTCACAAAAAGGGGGGAAAAGAGTTTTCCGACGCCTACGATACGGGTTTGCTGAGGTGTTAGTGAGCGGCCAGCGGGACCGACTGATTGTGATTTCTCCTCTGTACCATGGCGCCCTCCTGGGAGAGGTAATCGCCTAAGGCGCTCCTGTTGGTCGGGAATTGTGTTGGGCGACGAAGGTAGGGGGGCGTTGGTGACGGCATTACTTCTTGAGGCGTCACTGGCGGTTGCGGATGCGGGGCTTGCGGGGGGGGGGGTTGTATTGCGGGGGGAATTTGTGTATTCTCTAAGGCGGGGCAGAAATTGTAGTTTTTTCTCAGGCGGTATTCGTGACGGATTCGATGGAACGACATTTTGTTGGTGAACGGGCCGCGCAGAGGTCTGGCCCGGAGACGGCAGGAATTCCTCCAGCCTCCAGCAGCGGGTACGTATTCGATATCAAGAAGTATGCGATTCACGACGGGCCGGGGATTCGCACGACGGTGTTCTTCAAGGGCTGTCCCCTGCGGTGCCGGTGGTGCCACAATCCGGAGAGCTGGCAGGCCAGGCCCGAGCCGAGTCTGCGTCGCAATCGGTGCGTCCAGTGCGGCCGCTGCGTGGAGGCTTGCCCGGAAGACGCGATTGCCATGGTCGACGGCGGGCCTGTGACGGACGGGGAGAAATGCGTCTTGTGCGGGACCTGCATCCCTTCCTGTCCCGGCGGGGCCCGGGAGATCCTCGGCGGCCGGATGACGGTGGCCGAGGTGATGGCGGAGATCGAGAAGGACGTGATCTTCTACGACGAATCGGACGGGGGCGCGACGTTCTCGGGAGGCGAGCCGCTGATGCAGCCGGAGTTTCTGCTGGCCCTGCTTGCCGAATGCCGGGCCCGGGGCATCCATACAGCGGTCGATACGACCTGTTATGCCGAACCGGACGTGATTGACAGCGTAGCTCAAGCGGCGAATCTGTTTCTCTGCGACATCAAGCACATGGACGCCGAGGCGCATCGGCGCTATACAGGGGTCGGCAACGAGGAGGTCCTGGCGAACATCAGGCGGCTGGCGGAAGCCGGCAAAGACGTCATGGTCCGCATTCCCGTCATCGGCGGCTTCAACGACGACGGGGGCAATATCGAGCGGACCGCCGAATTCGTGCGGTCGCTGAAAACGGTTCGCCACATCGACATTCTGCCGTATAATCCGGGAGGGCTGGACAAGGCGGTCCGGCTCAACGGAAACGTCGAGTTGATGCGGGCCCCGCCGGCCAGTGACGACGCCATGAAGGAAATTGCCGATACCCTCAGAAGGTATGGATTCGAGGTCAAGACAGGTGGATAGAAGATGAACGAGCGAGTGGCAAAGCTGCGCGAGCAAAGTGTGTCGACGCGTCCCTATATTTCGACCGGGCGGGCGGAACTCCTCACGGAGTTCTACAAGAGTGATGTCTTCCTGCGCGAGTCGGTCCCCGTGGGCCGGGCGCTGGCGTTTCGGCACATCCTGGAGAACAAGCCGATCTGTATCAATCCAGGCGAGCTGATCGTGGGCGAGCGGGGCCCGGCCCCCAAGGCCACCCCGACGTATCCGGAGCTGTGCTGCCACGACCTGGAGGATTTTCGCATCCTCAGCACGCGGAACAAGACGCAGTTCCAAGTCAGCGACGAGGCGAGAAAGACCTACGAGGAGAAGATCATTCCGTTCTGGTCGGGAAAGACGATGCGCGAGAAGGTGTTTGCCGCGATGGAACCGGCGTGGCATCGGGCCTTCAACGCGGGTGTTTTCACCGAGTTCATGGAGCAGCGGGCCCCCGGCCACGCCATCCTGGACGACAAGATCTACCACCGGGGCATGCTGGATTTCAAAAAGGACATTGCCGAGCACCGCAGCAGGCTCGACTATCTCAACGACCCGCGCGCCTACGACAAGGACCAGGAATATCGCGCGATGGAGATTTGCGCCGATGCGCTCGTGGCCTTCGCGCAGCGGCACGCTGAGAAGGCGCTGGAGCTGGCGCGGGACGAGAGTGATTCGACCCGCCGGGGCGAGCTGGAGCAGATCGCCGAGGTCTGCCACCGCGTGCCGGCCCGCGCGCCGCGCACGTTCCGGGAGGCGTTGCAGGCCTACTGGTTCGTCCATTTAGGCGTCATCACCGAGCTGAACACCTGGGACTCGTTCAATCCGGGCCGGCTCGATCAGCACCTCTATCCCTTCTACCGGAAGGGGTTGGAGGACGGAACGCTGACGCCGGAGAATGCCCGGGAGCTGCTGCAATGCTTCTGGATCAAGTTCAACAACCAGCCGGCGCCGCCGAAGGTCGGGATCACCGAAGAGCAGAGCGGAACGTACACGGACTTCGCCCTGATCAACATCGGGGGCCTGACGTCCGACGGCGGCGACGGTGTCAACGACGTTTCGTACCTGCTGCTCGACGTGGTCGAGGAGATGCGCCTGACGCAGCCCAGCGCGTGCATCCAGATCAGCAAGCGCAACCCGGACCGCTTCCTCAAACGCGCGTGCGAGGTCATCCGGGCCGGTTTCGGCCAGCCGTCGGTCTTCAATTCCGACGTCATCATCAAGGAGATGCTCCACGACGGCAAGACCATGCAGGACGCGCGGTGCGGCGGGCCGAGCGGGTGCGTCACCATCAGCGCCTTCGGCAAGGAAAGCTGCACGCTCACCGGGTACATCAACTGGCCCAAGATTTTCGAGCTGGCCTGCAACAACGGAATCGACCCCGGCACGGGCGAGCAGATCGGCCTCCAGACGGGCGATCCGCGGGAGTTCACTTCCTACGAGCAGCTCATGGAGGCGTATCGTCGGCAGTTGGCGTACTTCCTGGACCTGAAAATCAAGGGCAACAACGTCATCGAGCGTTTGTACGCCAACCATATGCCCGCGCCGTTCATGTCGCTGGTGATGAGCGACTGCGTCGCCCGCGGGATCGATTACCACGCCGGCGGGGCACGCTACAACCCGACGTACATCCAGGGTGTCGGCATCGGGACGCTCACCGATTCGCTGGCGGCGGTCAAGCGTCACGTTTTCGAGGAGCGGGACGTCACGATGCAGGAGTTGCTCGCCGCTTTGCAGAGCGACTTCGAGGGATACGAGCCGCTTCGCCAGTCGCTGCTGCGCCATACGCCCAAGTACGGCAACGATGACGAGTACGCCGACGCGATTGCCGAAGAGGTCTTCGACTGCTACTACGATCTGCTCAACGGCCGGCCCAACACCAAGGGCGGCAAATATCGCGTCAACCTCCTGCCGACGACCGTTCACATCTATTTCGGCTCGGTCACCGGGGCTTTGCCCTGCGGCCGCAAGGCCGCCGAGCCGGTCTCCGACGGGATCTCCCCCAGCCAGGGCGCCGACACGAAAGGCCCTACGGCGGTGGTCAAGTCGGCCGCCCGCATCGACCACGCCCGCACCGGCGGGACGCTGCTCAACATGAAGTTCAACCCCCAGGTCCTGGCCGGCAACGACGGCATCGAGAAGCTCGCCCACCTGATCCGGGGATACTTCAAGATGGACGGGCACCACATCCAGTTCAACGTGATCGAAGCCGAGACGCTGCGCCGGGCCCAGAAGGACCCCGAGCGGCACAGCGACCTGATCGTGCGCGTCGCCGGCTACAGCGACTACTTCGTGGACCTGGGCCCCGAGCTGCAAAACGAGATCATCGCCCGCACGGAGCAGCAAGCCTTCTGACGATGCCCGTCATCTCAGACGCGCGGGCGGGAGTGGCTGTGAGAACATCCTGCCACCCGGGGGCAGCGCAGGATTTGCACACACCGGGCCGGGTCGATCCGGAAAGGCATATTGACAAGGTCGGTGACGTGTGGGTAGACTTGCGGTGCCATGGTTGCAGTGATTGAACGCAAACGAACTGCGCTGGTCGAGCTTTGCCGCCGATACCGGGTGGAGAAGCTGTATTTGTTCGGATCGGCCGCCTCGGATCAGCCAGATGTCGAGTGTAACGACCTCGATTTTCTGGTTTGTTTTGCCGACCGCGCGCCGACCGGCGAATACGCCGACCGATATCTCGGGTTTGCCGACGATCTGGAGCGGCTCTTCGAGCGACCGGTGGATCTGGTGACCGTCCAATCGATCCGCAACCCGTATTTCCAGCGCGAGGTCGAGTCCACAAGGCGACTTATCTATGAACAACCGCACGAAGAAACTGCTGCTTGACGTCCTGGAATCGGGTCGCAGTATCCGGGACTGGTGTGGGGGGCGCACGTTTGGTGAGTACGAGGCGGACCGTCAGTTCCGCCGTGCGGTCGAGCGGGAGTTCGAAATCATCGGCGAAGCGCTCAATCGCCTCCTTCGCGATGATCCCTCCACGGCGGCCCGTATCGGTCAACTGTCGCGGATTGTGGGCTTTCGCAACCGTATCATTCACGGGTACGATACCGTCGATGATGCCACGGTTTGGGGCATCACCGATCGTCACCTGCCGCAACTGCTTACTGAGGTCGAAACCCTTCTGCAGGATTCCGACGCGGATGCCGAACGTCCCTGATCGTCCCATTTTCGTCGGGCAATTCGTTCAGGGCGTTGCGGGGGCGGGGGGGATGTGCTACCCTGTGTGCTCTCATAGGATCTGTTTAGGAGAGCCACAGTGAGAACGGTAGTGATTTTTTCGTGCGCGTTGGTCGTGGCGTCGGCCTTGTGCGGATGCAGGACGGCCGGCCCGGACCGCGAGGCCGCTCGCTTCATTCAGGGGCACGTGTCTCAGGTCGAGCCGCTGGCCACGCGGGCCAATCGGGTGTACTGGGACGCGGCCACCACGGGCAAGGCGGAGAAATTCAAGGAATTCGAAGAACTCCAGTTGGAGATACGCCGGCTCTACAGCGACCCGGACGATTTCGCCCGCGTCGAGGCGTTGCGCGAGTCCGGCCCCGCCGATCCCCGCCTGGCGCGACAGCTCGACAAACTCCATTACGCCTACCTGCAAAACCAGATCGAGCCGGAATTGCTCGAGCCCATGGTGGCGCTGGATGCGAAGGTCCAGGAAACGTACAGCAATTACCGCGCCACGATCGACGGCGAAAAGGTCACGATGAGCGACATTTACACGATCATGACCACCGAGGGCAACACGCCCAAACGCGAAGCCGCCTGGCGCGCCAGCAAGGAAGTCGGCAACGTCATCATCGACGATTTTCTCCGGCTGGTGAAGCTGCGCAACCGGGCGGCTCGCTCGCTGGGCTTCGACAACTACCACACCATGATCGTCGTCACGGGCGAGCAGGACGTGGCGCAGCTCGACCGCATTTTCGCCGACCTCGACGCGTTGACCCGAAGGCCGTTTGCCCGCCTGAAGGCGGATCTGGACGCGATTCTGGCCGAGGGGTACGGCATTGCACCCGAGAAGCTGATGCCCTGGCATTACCACGATCCCTTCTTCCAGCGGACCCCGCTCGTGTACGAGCTGGACCTGGACCAGTACTACAAGGGTCGCGACGTAAAGGAGCTGGCCGAGAAGTACTATGCCGGCGTTGGCTTGCCGGTCGATGACATCCTGGCCCGCAGCGATCTCTACGACCGGGAGGGAAAGTACCCGCACGCGTTCAGTCACGACATCGACCGCAGCGGTGACGTCCGCATTCTCTGCAACCTGCAGGACACCGAGCGGTGGATGGAGACGATCCTGCACGAGTTGGGCCACGCGGTCTACAGCAAGTACCACGATCCGGGTGAGCCGTGGCTGCTGCGCGAGCCGGCGCACAGCTTCACGACGGAGGCGGTGGCGATGTTCTTCGGCCGGCTCAGCCGCAACGCCGCCTGGATGCAGGAAATGCTGAACCTCTCCGACGCCGAGCGGGCCCGGGTCGAAACGGTCAGCGCGCGATACCTGCGCTTCCAGCAGATCCTCTTTGCGCGCTGGGCGATGGTGATGTACGAGTTCGAGAAGGCTCTGTACGCCGATCCGGACGCGGACCTGAACGACCTCTGGTGGGACCTGGTCGAGGAATACCAGTTCGTGAAGCGCCCGCCCGGTCCGGCCGACGCGGGGTGGGCCTCCAAGCTGCATTTCACCAGCGCGCCCTGCTATTACCACAACTACATGCTCGGCGAATTGCTCGCCTCGCAACTGCACCACTACATCGTTGGCGAGGTGTTGGGGCGGGCCTCCGATGAGGGCCTCAGCTACGTCGGCGACAAGCGCGTGGGTGTGTACCTGCGTGACAACGTGCTCGGGCCCGGGGCGCGGTACCCCTGGAACGACATGATCGCCCGGGCCACGGGAGAGCCCCTGACGCCCAAGTACTTCGTCCAACAGTTTATCAACTAATTCTCTTAACGGATGACCCTATGATCTATTTGATTGCGATTCTCGTCTATCTTTTTGCTCTCACGGGCATCGGCGCCTATAAGTCGCGACAGGTCAAGACCCAGGCTGATTTCGCCGTGGCCGGCCGGTCGCTGTCGCCCTGGGTGATGGTCTGCACGATGCTGGCGGTCTGGATCGGCACCGGGTCCATCGTCGGCAACGCGGGCCAGGCTTACCGCGACGGGGTGGCGGCGATGATTCTGCCTGCCGGGACCTTCATCGGCATGATTCTGCTGTCCCTGATTGCCCATAAGGCTCGTTCGATCGAGGTTTCCAGTGTCCCGGAGATCATCGGGGGCCGCTACGGGCGCACGGCCCGGCTGCTGGCCGTGATCGCCCTGGTGATCGCCTACATGGTCATCGTCAGCTACCAGTTCAACGCCGGCGGCATGGTCCTGGAGGTCATCGCCGGCAAGAAGGACCCCGTCGCGGTGCAGGCCGGCGACGAGTTCACCAAGTTCCAGGTCAAGAAAGGATACCTGGTCTTCGAGCCGGAAGCCGATTGGAGGGGCACGACGAGCGTTCCCTTCCAGGTGAGACAAGGCGACGGTTGGTCGAACGAGACGGAGACGTTCACGATTGACGTCGTCGCCGGCAAGGACAGCATCGAGGCTTTGAACCGTCTGGACCAGCAGGACCTGGAGAACCACATTGCCGTCAAGGCCAATTCCATCGCCAGGGTCGTCATCGAAGGCCACGGCGCCGAGGCGAGCAATTCGACGAAGCTCTTTCGCGTCCCCTCTTTGCCCGCGCACGGGCGGCTGATCCTGTCGGAGCCGAAGCTGACGGCCGGCAGGGCGACCGTCATCGCGGCGGCCTTCATCATTACCTATACCATGCTGGCCGGACTGCTGAGCCTGGCGTTCACCGATATCGTCACCGGGACCATTATCACGCTCTCGCTGCTGATCGCGTTTCCCGTGCTGCTTCTCAAGGCCGGGGGCTTTAGCGGCATGAGCGCCGCCTTTGCCGCCATGGGCGACCGGCCGCAGCACATGCAGTTCTGGGGGGTCTATTCCAAGGCGACCATCATCAACTATTGCCTGCCCGTGTTCCTGCTGGTCCTCGGCGACGCCAACCAGTACCAGCGCATCTTCGCCAGCAAGAACGCCAAAGGGGCCCGCACCGCGGTGCTGGTCATGATCTTCCTGGCCCTGGCGATCGAATTGCTGATCATCGCCAGTGCCTGGATCTCTTCCAGTATGATCCCCGATCCGGAGAACGGGCGGTACGTGCTCATCTACGCGGCCAAGCATTTCATGCCGCTGCCGCTGGGCATCCTGTTCCTGGTTACGGTCGTGGGCATCATCATTTCCACCGCCGACTCCTTCCTGCTGGTGCCGGCCACCACGTTCATCAAGGACGTCTATTTAGCCTATATCAATCCCAAGGCCAACGAGAAGAGAACCGTTCTGCTCAGCCGCCTCCTGGTGCTGGTCTTCGGTATCATCGCCTACCTTGTGTCGCTGGCGTTCGCCGAATCGACGACGGTATTTCGCAAGGCACTGTATGCGTTCACGATCTACGGCGCCGCGATCACGCCGTGCCTGGTCGCCGCTCTGTTCTGGGACGGCGCGACGAAACAGGGGGCGATTACGTCCATCCTGGTCGGGACGATCACGGCCCTGGCCTGGGAGGAGATGGGATTCATCAAGGGCGCTCTGCCGGCGTGGGCCTCGGCTTTCGACGCCGTGTTGCCGGCCATTACCCTCTCCGTCGTCGCCCTCGTGGGTGTCAGTCTGCTGACGCAAAAGAAGAATTCAACCCCAACGGATTAGCGTATGTTCCCTGTAGAAACCTATATGCAACGAAGAAAGCGCCTGCTGACGCAGATCGATTCGGGGTTGGTCCTGTTCCTGGGCAATGCGTTGTCGCCGATGAACTACGTCGACAATACGTATCCCTTCCGGCAGGACAGCTCGTTCCTGTATTTCTTCGGGCTGGACGAGCCGGACCTGGCGGCCGTCATCGACGCCGACGAGGGGACCGCGTGCATGTTCGGCGACGACTTGACCGTTGAGGACATTGTCTGGACGGGCCCGCAGCCGCCGTTGCGGGAGAAGTGCGAGCGCTGCGGCGTGGCGCAGACCGCGCCGAGCCGCGAGCTGGAATCGGTGCTGAAAAAGGCGCTGACGCGGAATCGCCCGATCCATTTCCTCCCGCAGTATCGGCCCGAGAACGTGCTCAATATCCGGTCGTTGCTGGGGATCGAGCCCGAGGCCGTCGCCTCCCGCGTCTCGGAGCCCTTGATCCGGGCGGTGGTCCAGCAGCGGTCGTTCAAATCGTCGGAAGAGATCGAGCAGATCGAGGCGGCGCTGGACGTGGCGTACCGGATGCAGACCAGCGCGATGAAGATGGTCCGGCCCGGCATGATCGAGCGCGAGGTGGCCGGCGCGATGGAGGCTATCGCCATTTCCAGCGGCGGGCGTCTGTCGTTCCCGACGATCTTCTCCGTGCACGGAGAGACGCTGCACAATCCGTACCACGACAACGTTATGCAGGACGGCGATATCGCCGTCAATGATTCGGGGGCCGAGTCGCCG
This sequence comes from uncultured Pirellulales bacterium, assembly GCA_964415045.1. Taxonomy (GTDB): domain Bacteria; phylum Planctomycetota; class Phycisphaerae; order Sedimentisphaerales; family Anaerobacaceae; genus CAYPZL01. Next base: position 9,428 of record CAYPZL010000119.1, read on the forward strand.
CTGCATTACGCCAGCGACATCACGCGGACCATTCCCATCGGCGGGACGTTCTCGCCCCGGCAGCGTGACGTCTATTCCATCGTTTTCGAAGCCCAGGAGCGGGCCATCGCGGCGATCCGACCCGGAGTGGAGTTCCGCGACATCCATCGCCTGGCCTGCGAGGTGTTGATGGCCGGACTCAAGCAGCTCGGGGTCGCCAGAGGCGACCCGGCCGAAGCGGTGCAGGCGGGTGCTCATACGCTGTTCTTCCAGTGCGGCCTCGGACACATGATGGGGCTCGACGTCCACGACATGGAAGGGCTGGGCGAAGATTTCGTCGGTTATACCGACACCATCAAGCGGAACCTGGAGTTCGGCTGGCGCTCGCTGCGGCTGGCCAGGGCGCTGGAGCCGGGCTTCGTCGTCACGGTCGAGCCGGGCATCTACTTCATCGACGCCCTGATCGACCGCTGGCAGGCCGAGCGCAAGCACGAGGCGTTCGTCGATTACGCAAAGCTCGAAAGCTACCGCGGTTTCGGCGGCGTCCGGCTGGAGGACGACGTGCTCGTCACCGCCGACGGCTTCCGCGTTCTCGGAAAGCCGATCCCCAGAACGATTGAGGACGTCGAGGCCTTCGCGTCCGCGTGACGCCGGCGAATCAGGCGGAGAAAGGACTGTAAGCTATGAGAAGACGCGACCTGATCGGTCTCCTGCTGCTCGTTCTGGGAGCAGGAGGTTTGGTGTCGGCGGCCGACGAGGTGGGAGAGGCCCGGGAGGATTTCCATCTCTATCTGCTCGCCGGTCAATCGAATATGGCGGGACGCGGAGCGGTGGCCGAGCAGGACAAGGCGATTCATCCGCGCGTCTTCGCGCTGAACCGCGAGAATCAATGGGTTCCGGCCCGCGAGCCGCTGCATTTCGACAAGCCGGCATACGTCGGCGTGGGACCGGGTCTGGTCTTTGGCAAGGCGCTGGCCGAGGCCGACCCGAACGCGACCATCGGCCTGATTCCGTGCGCCGCCGGAGGCTCGCCGATCTCGGCCTGGAAGCGAGAGGGCTATCATGCCCAGACCAAATCTCATCCCTATGACGACGCCATCAAGCGCTGCCGGATCGCAATGCGGCGGGGCATTCTCAAAGGGGTCCTCTGGCATCAGGGCGAGAGTGACAGCAACCCCAAGGACGGGCCGCTGTATGCCCAACGGCTGACGGCCCTGATCGCCAATCTGCGACGGGACTTGCAGAGCCCCAATTTGCTGTTTGTCGCGGGCACGCCGGCCGATGCGTTTATCGCGCGAAAGCCCGAGTCGACGCTCGTGATCGACGCGATCGAGGCCGTGGCGAAGGCCGACGAAAACGTGTACTGGGTCTCGGCGAGGGGCCTGGAGTGCAAGGCCGACCGGGTGCATTTCAACGCGGACGCCGCCCGGGAACTGGGACGGCGCTACGCCAGGGCCGTCCTCAAGAGAAAGAACATCCGCGGGAACAACGGAGCCGGCCGTTCGGCCGGCGCCGAGTCGCGACAGTAGGAACCGAAGAGCCATGCCCAGGACGAAGATCGTAGCCACCATCGGACCGGCCAGCAACAACTACACCATGATGCGGAAGATGGTCAATGCCGGCCTGGACATCGTGCGGCTGAATTTCTCCCACGGCCGTCACAAGCAGCATCTCGAGGCGATCGAGCTCGTACGCCGGATCAACAAAAAGTATCGACGCGCCGTCAAGATCATGCAGGACCTCGAGGGTTTCCGCATCCGCGTCGGACGTTTCAAGGGCGCCAAGACGAGAGAACTGAAGAATCGCGCCACCGTGTGGCTGACGAACGACCCCGCGGCCGAGGGGCCGAAGACCATTCCTTTCGACTACGAAGGCGACCTGACGCGGATCAAGCCCGGGCAACTGATCTACATCGACGACGGGAACCTCGCCCTGCGGGTCAAGAGCGTCCACGACAACAGCCTCAAGACCACGGTCGTCGAGGGGGGCGTTCTCAAGGAGCGAAAGGGTATCAACATGCCCGGCGCGGACCTCGAATTCGAGGGCGTGACACAAAAGGACAAGCTCGACATTCGCTTCGGCATCGAGCACAAAGTGGATTACATGGCGCTATCCTTCGTGCGGGACGAGCGCGACGTCCTGGAGGCGGCCGAGCTGATCAAGCCGAGCCTGCCGAAGTGCCGCATCGTCGCCAAGGTCGAGAGCCGCCAGGCGATTGAGAACATCGACGCCATCATCGCCGCGGCCGACGGTATCATGATCGCTCGCGGAGACATGGGCGTGGCCCTGCCGATCTGGGAAGTGCCCATCATTCAGAAGCGGATCATTCGCAAGTGCAACGCGGTCGGGAAGCTTGTCATCACCGCCACCCAGATGCTCGAGCACATGACCGAGCACAGCCGGCCCACCCGCGCCGAGGTCACCGACGTGGCCAACGCCATCATCGACGGTACCGATTGCGTCATGCTCTCGGCCGAAAGCGCCGTCGGACGACACCCCGACCTGGCGGTCGCCATGATGAACGAGATCATCAAGTTCACCGAGAAGGCCATGGCCGAGCTACATCAAGAATCAAATAGCAAAATGCAAAATTGAGGAAGTCACCCCGGCTTGCCGGGATTCCGCATTTTTTATTTTTGCTCTTTGATTTTTCCTGACGTTCCTTCGTCCTTCCGCGATTTTCGCCGGGCGTGGAAACGGCAGACCAAATCGGCTATACTGAACGTATATGATGATAGCGAATGCCATATCCAGCGGGCGTCCGGGGGCCGGCAGGGGCCGAAGCCGGGGCGCCGGCGGTTTCGAAACACGGAGGCAGTCATGGCGAAAGCCCATGTGGATCCCGCCGAGTTGAGGCGGTTTGCCCGCGATCTGACGCGGTTCAACGCCGATTTGGAGACGTTGCTGGCCAGCCTGCAGAACCGTCTCCGGGGCCTGGAGAAGAGCTGGGCCGATCAGGAACAGAGGCGATTCACGCAGGAATTCGAGCTGACGATGAAGACGTTGAGCCGTTTCCTCGACACCTCGACGCAGCACGTGACCTTTCTCACGAAGAAGGCCCGTCACATCGAGGACTACTTGCAGCAGCGTTAGGAGCCCGGGATGAGTCAGGAAGCGAAAATCAGCTCCATCGCCACGCTGAAACACCTTCGGGCGTGCCTGACCCGGTTTTCCGAGACGGCCGCCGGGGCCCTGGACGAGACCGCCAGCGACATCCAGCGCACGGTGCACTGGCTGCGCGAGAGCCAGTACGGCTATTGGAAGAACCAGGCCCGGAAGCGCCAGGAGCAATTCGCGCAGGCCAAGATCGCCCTGATGCGCAAGGAGATTTTCGACCGGCAGATCGCGGGTAATCCCAGCTCGTGCGTGGACGAGCGGAAGGCTTTGAAGCGGGCCGAGCGACGGCTGTGCGAGGCCCAGCACAAGCTGCGTCAGGTCAAGGTCTGGGTCCGGCAGATCGAGAGAGAGATGTCGGACTACAAAGGCGCCGTCCAGGGACTCGTCAACGACGTTGAGGTCCGGATCCCCAACGCGCGGGCCCGGCTGGATCGTATGATCGATTCGCTCGAGGCCTACGTCGCTCTGGCTCCGCCGGAGGCTCCCATAACGGCCGAAGAAGCGGCGGCCTTTGAGGACGTCCAGCGCGAGCCCGTGACGGGCGAGCCGGTCCGGAGCCTGCTGGAAAGGGTCGAGGCCTTACGCCGGACGGTGCCGTCGGCGCAGGTACGTCAGGATACGCCGCCGGAGTCCGAGCCGCCCGGGTGGATCGCGCGCGTAGCGTGCAGCGATTCGTTGCGCGACGCCGTCCGCGAGATTCCGGCCGAGAAATCTGCCCCCGAGCCGACGGATAAACTGGTGCTGGCCCGCGTCGAGGACAGCCCGGACGTGGTCTACCTGCAACGGACGGCGGCAGCGGACGGAGATTCCGGCTGGTACGTCGGAGCCGGCGCGGACGCGGACGCCGAGGGCTACGTAGCGATCCGCATCGACGATCTGGTCCGGGTCTGCCCGTCTGCGGCCGATGTGCTGGACCTGCCCGAAGGATACGCGGTGCTGATCTGCGGCCGGGAAGGTCGGGAAATCATCCTGGGCCCGGATAACCAGGCGCTCTGGGACAGTCTCAAGAGCGGCCCGCCAACGGTCGATGAATAGGTCAGGCGGTCATAGGAGAACGGCGCCATGAGTGCAATCGAAAGCCGAGCCAAGCTCGTCCAGGCAGCCAAAAAGCTGAAGCGTCAATGGGAGCAGGCCCGGGAACTGTGGCGTGACGAGAACTGCCGGCAGTTTGAGAAGGACGTCATGGAACCGCTGGAAGCGGACGTTCGCGCCGCGGTGGTCGCGTTCGAGCGGGTCGGGACGATGCTCCACAACGTCCAGCAGGATTGCGGAGCCAGCAAGGAAGTGAACGGATGAGCGATGATCTGGAAGCCTACGTACGAAGCCCCGGGCCGTTGCCGGAGGCGGACTTTACCAGCCTGGCGCGTCGAGCGCTGGGCGAGGTGCTCACCCTGGCGCCCGAAGTGGTCGAGCCGCTGGTCTCGCGGATCGAGTCCGACTACCAGCGGGCCCGGCAGCGCGCCGCGGCCGGATTCGAGCGGGAAAAGGAAAAAATCGAGATCGCCTTCCAGACTCGCAGCGAGGAGATCAAGGACCGGCGCGACGCACTGGTGGAGGATATTCAAGCGGACTTTGAGGACCAGCTCAGCACGACGAAGGTCGAAACGCAGCGCAGGCGCACCAAGGTCAACCAGAAGGCAGCCGAGCTGGAGAGTGCGGCCGAGAAGGAGCGGCGGGAGCGGTTGATGGAGGCGGACTTCGTGGCCGAGGGGGCGGTCACAAAGGCCGAGCAGAAACGCCTGGAGGCGAAGTCTGCAATCGAGACGGCACGCCGCTACCTGGAGGATCTCAAGGCCGCGGCCGAGCGGCTGCTGGAGCAGTACCGCCAGCCCGCGCCCGTGCGCGATGGGCAGGGCGAAGCCGCCGGTGACACGGCTTACGAGAATCCGGCCGAGGTCTGCCGCACGCAGCAGGCCCGGGCCGAGCAGCTTCTGGAGACACTGCGAAAGTCCTACGCGGCGCAGCTTTTCGTGGGGCCCCGTCCGTTCCTGCTGGTCGGAGGGCTGCTTTTTGTGGCGATGATCGTGCTGGCGTGTCTTTATATTTTCGCCGGCGGGGGCCTGCCGCCCGCCTCGGTGACGGTGCCGGTGACGATGGGCGCGGTGCTCGTCCTGTCTGCTCTGGCCGGCCATGTCCTCTGGCGAAGCGCCAAAAGCAAGGTCCGCCGCACGTTCGATGCCTTCAGCGAGGCATTGACGGCGACCCGCGCCGCCCTGGAGCAGAACCATCAGCAGGTCTTGCAGCATATCGAAGACGAACTCCAGGCCTCGCAGAAGACCAAGGAAGCCGAGTTGCAGAACGCACGTGAGGCCTTCCGGCAGGCCAAGGTGGACATCGCGGCCCAGCGCGGCAAATCCCTGGCCGAGATCGAGCGGCAGCGCCGGGACATGCTCGAACGCCTCAAACACGAGAGGGACGAGGCGCTGCACGAGGCCGAGCATAAATATCAGCAAGAGCAATCGGAATTACAGCGCCAACGACAGGAGGACCTGGCCCGCATTCAGGAACGCTTCGATGCGGAAACGAGCGCCGCCGAGAGCACGTATCGAACGTTCCGGCAGCAGTTGGAGCGGCGCTGGGACGAGGCGCTGGCCGCTGTTGAAGCCCTGTTGGCCAGGACGGCCGAATTCGACGAGCGGGTGGCCAAGGACCTGAGCCAACTGCTCGTCGAATCCTGGACGCCGCCCACGACGTTTTCGGGGGCGGTACGGTTCGGGACGTTCGAGCTGGATCTGCGGCGCATCGCGGAGACGGTCCTGGCCCGCGCCCCATCGTCGCTGGATCCGGCCCGGCCTGCGGTCGTGCCCGCCTTGCTGGAATTTCCCGACCGCTGCGCGGTCCTGCTCCAGTCCGAGCGCCAGGGACGCCAGCAGGCCATCGAGACCCTGCGCGCAGTGATGGTGCGGCTCTTCACGTCGCTTCCACCGGGCGAGGTTCGCTTCACCATCCTCGATCCGGTCGGGTTGGGCGAGAGCTTCGCCGGTTTCATGCACGCCGGTGATTACCAGGAGGCCCTCATCGGCGGCCGCATCTGGACCGAGACGATACAGATCCAGCAGCAACTGGAAGACCTCACCCAGCACATGGAGAACGTGATTCAGAAGTATCTCCGCAACGAATTCGAGACGCTGGAGGAGTATAACCAGCAGGCCGGCGAGCTGGCCGAGCCGTACCACTTCCTCGTCGTGGCCGATTTTCCGACCAACTTCAGCGAAGAGAGCGCCCGGCGTTTAAGCAGCATCGTGCACAGCGGTTCGCGCTGCGGCGTCTACACGCTCATCGAGTACGACACCCGCCGCGAAATGCCCCAGGGCATCGACCTCAACGACATCGTCGCCAACAGCATTCATCTGGTTTACGCCGACGGCAAGTACGTTTGGCAGGACCGCGTCTTCGGGCAGTTCCCGCTGACTCTGGATCAACCGCCCGCCGAGACGACCCTGACGCGGGTTATGCACATCGTAGGCAAGGCCGGTGCCGAATCGGCCCGGGTGGAGGTCCCCTTCGCCGCGGTCGCTCCCAGCGACGGGCAGTACTGGTCGCTCGACAGCCGCGCGGAACTGTGCGTTCCGCTCGGCCGCGCCGGCGCCACCCGGCTCCAGTATCTGCGCCTGGGCCGGGGCGTCGCCCAGCATTTGCTGATCGCTGGAAAGACCGGCTCCGGAAAATCCACCCTGCTCCATGTGATGGTCACCAATCTTGCTTTATGGTATGCCCCCGATGAGGTGGAAGTCTATCTGATCGACTTCAAGCAGGGCGTCGAGTTCAAGACTTACGTCACGCACGATCTTCCGCACGCCCGCGCCGTCGCCATCGAGAGCGACCGCGAGTTCGGGCTGAGCATCTTGCGCAAGCTCGACGGCGAGATGGCCCGGCGCGGCGAACTGTTCCGTCAGACCGGCGTGCAGGACATCGCCGCCTATCGCGACGCCACGGGCAAGGCCATCCCGCGCACGGTGCTCATCGTGGATGAGTTCCAGATTTTTTTCGCCGAGGACGACAAGCTGGCCCAGGACGCTTCCGTTCTGCTGGAGAAACTCGTGCGGCAGGGCCGTGCCTTCGGCATCCACGTGGTCCTTGGTTCCCAGACGCTGGGCGGTGCGTTTGGCCTGGCCCGCAGCACGATCGGACAGATGGCGGTTCGCATCGCCCTGCAATGTTCGGAGGCCGACTCGCAGCTCATCCTCGACGACGACAACGTCGCGGCCCGCCTGCTGTCCCGGCCGGGAGAGGCGATCTACAACGACGTCGGCGGCAGCGTCGCCGGCAACAGCCCCTTCCAGACCGCCTGGCTGCCCGACTCGGTGCGGGACTCGTATCTGAGCCGCGTCGCCGAGCTGCAGGAAGGCCGCAAGCCCGCCCGCGAAGAGCTGATCGTCTTCGAGGGCAGCGTGGACGCCGATATCACCGAGAACCGGCAGTTGGCCGCCTGTCTGGCCGACGAGAACCGTACCGCCGAGGTCTCGGCGCCGAAGATGTGGCTCGGGGCGCCGGTGACGATCAAGGACCCGACGTCCGTGGCGCTGCGTCGCCAGAGCGGTGCGAACGTGCTGATCATCGGGCAGCGCGAGGACGTGGCGATGAATCTGATGACCGCGGCGGTGGTGAGCCTGGCCGCCCAGCTTCCCGAGCCGGCGGTGCGATTCGTGATCCTCGACGGCAGTCCGCCCGATTCGCCGCAGGCCGGCCAATTGCCCCGCGCGACCGAGGTGCTTTCGCACGCCTGTCAGTTCGTCCCGTGGCGGGGCGTGCCGGACGTGCTCACGGAATTGGCGCAAGAGGTGGAGACGCGAACGCAAGCGGACCAGCGTAACGCCCAGACCGTCATCGTGCTCATCTACGGCCTGCAACGCTACCGCGTCCTGCGCCGCAGCGAGGACGCCTTCGGGTTCTCGCTCGACGAAGAGGCGCAGGCGCGCCCGGACGCCCAGTTCGCCGACCTGCTGCGCGAAGGCCCCAGCGTGGGCATTCACGTCCTGGCCTGGGCCGACACCCTCAGCACCCTCGAGCGCACGCTGGACCGCCAGACCGTGCGCGAGTTCGACCATCGCGTCCTGTTCCAGATGAGCGCCACCGATTCGAGCAACCTGATCGACTCTCCCATCGCCAACCAGCTCGGACTCCATCGCGCCCTGCTCTACAGCGAAGAGCAGGGGCGCATCGAGAAGTTCCGCCCCTACGCCCGGTTCCCCGACGACTGGCTCGCCCGCGTCGCCGAGCAACTGGCGCGAAAGAACCCCGCCGGGACAGAGTAACCCCCGAATAGCGGAAGCGAAATTAAAGAGTAGAGTTTTGCAAAATG
>CAYPZL010000120.1:0-17768 GCA_964415045.1 uncultured Pirellulales bacterium
TTGTCCTCAACCATACCAGAGAACGCGACCGGAGGCAGCCTTTCATGGGATTACGAACTACGGAACTCCGACAGTCGCTGGGGTGGCATCGTCAAGTCCGAAGGACTTGGCGATGGCTTGCAACGTCACGAATTCGGGCCGGCCCCTTGTGGTCTGCCGGATCGATTAGGGCTGCGCGGCTCGGATGCGATGCCGCCACTGCTCCGCCAGCAAGGCAAGATCGGCCACATCGGCGGCGCCGTCGCGCGACAGATCGCTGTGGCTCCTTTCATCGATGTCTATCAACCAGTCGGCCGTCAGCGAGGCAAGGTCCGACCACCCTATGCAGCCATCATTGTCCACGTCGGCCCGCAGCGCATGGCCATGCGGCGCCAGGCTCGCCTCGGCCGTCCCGCCGTACGCCCCCATGTTGATCCGCGCGTTTACCGCGAAGGAGTTGCCCGGATCGTCCGGCAGCGACGAAGGCTCGTCTGCCAGAGGCCAGCCCGGATTGCCCGCGTCGATACACGGACTCGTCACCGCGTCGAAAACCCAGCAGCCGCACGCGGCGTCCCAGCGCCCGGCCGCGCTCTGCAGATGTACATCTCCATTCGCCAAGTCCACAAAGAGGGGATCGAGCCCGAAGTTGCCTAATCCCCCGAGCGCGCCGCTCCAGCCTTCGACAGAACAATACTCCAGTTCCAGAGAGCCGCTCAAAACGGACACCTGCGCCGGCTCGTCCCGCGTTGTGCCGTTCTGCTCCGTATTGCCCCACAGAATGCAGTTCCGCAGGCGCGTGCTGCCCGATGCCCCGCACCACAGCCCGCCGCACGTCCACCGCGCCTCGTTGCCGGCGATCGTACAGTTCGTCAGCGACAGGTCGGCCCTGCGATTTTTCAGCGCGCCGCTGAATCCATCGGTATAGTTCCCAAAGAAAATGCAATTCTCGAACACCGCGTCGCTGTCGCTCTCGTTGCAGACGGCGCCGCCGTCATCCTCGGCCCGGTTGTCCGAAAAGACACACTCCGCAAACGTCGGGGCGCTGCCGTCCCAGTTGCCCACGGCGCCGCCGCTGTACTCGGCCGAGTTGCCCGTGAAGATGCAGCGCACGACGCGGGGACTGCTGCCGTGGAAGTTGCCCATCCCTCCGGCGCGGTAGGTCGCGTGGTTGTCCTCGAACGTGCAGTCGATCACCGTAGGATGACTGTCGTGCCGGTTGGCCATGCCGCCGCCATAGCCGAACACGCCGGCCGGAGCGCAGGAATTGTCCCGGAAGATGCACCCCACGACGGTCGGGCGGCTCCCGTAGCAGTTGCACAGACCGCCGCCGTATTCCCAGGGCGTGTTCCCGACAAAAACGCAGTTTCGGATCGTCGGGCTACTGCCCATGCAGCGGACGCCGCCGCCGTAGTCTACGTCCCCGCCGTTCGTGATCGTAAAGCCGTCGAGGACGGTGTCCGCGCCCTCGCCGTTGTGGAAATAGACGGCGCGGCCTTCCTCCCGGCAATCGATGATGCAGCCCAAAGGCCCGCTCTCGCTGCGCAGCGTGATCGCCTTGCCCCGAAAATCCAGATCGATATTGCCCTCGCCGGTGTACGTCCCATCGGCGACCCACACCGTCTCGCCGCTGCCGGCGTCGTCGATCGCCGCCTGGATTGCCGCGTACACGTCGGGCACGCGCAGGCCGTCGGCGCTGCCGCCTGTGACAAACGAGTACGCCTGCCCCGACGAAGCATCCGTGATCGACTCGTTGCCCGCCCCGTCCACCAGGACGACCGCGAAGGAATACTCCGTCAGCGCCGCCAGTTGTCCGAGCCGAAGGCTGTGGTGGTCGGTCAGTTCCAGACTCTCGGCTTCCAGTGCATCGCCGCCGGGGACGAGGCCATACCGCACCACTGCCTGGGCCGGCTCGCTGGTTATCAACTGTACCGTCGCCCCGCGTCCGTGCACACCCACGTCCAGCTCCAGAACGCTCGCCGCCTCATAGTCCACCTCGGCATAGGCCTCGCGGTGCCCCGCCGCCTGCCCGAAGCCGTCGTCCGCATCGTAATACCGCGCAACGATCCGCTCGCCATGACTTACCTGGAGTCGTCCGTCCCCCGGTCGCGGCGCGCCGCTGTCGCTGGGGACGACGACCCTGAACACGCCGCGGGCCGACGCCGTCTCCGTCAATGTCACCACCTCCGCGTCACCGCCGTCGGTCTCGAGCGCGACGCCCTGCGCGCCGGCCCCCTGGAGATCCCAATCCGCCACCAGGACCGTGACATCCTCGCCCTCGCGATATGCGTCCCGATCGAAACGAACCATCCCTTCGGCCGGTATCGCCGCCCGCATCGCCGAGGCGACGTTGAGCCGCGCGTTCGAGACGCAGATCCCCTCGGCAATCGGATCGCCCGTCGCCGTCAAGATCGCCCGAACTTCGTCAACCGCCAGGTAAGGATTCGCCGACAGCAACAGGGCACAGGCGCCCGAGACATGGGGCACCGCCATCGACGTGCCCGACATCTTCGTGGTGAACGCGTCCCGAACAACCCCCGCCGACGTCCCGGCCGCCCGCAGGGACAGAATGTCCCTTCCCGGCGCCGCGATGTCCACCCAGTCGCCGTAATTCGACAGATACCATCGCTGGTCGCTCGACTGCGTCGCCGCCACCGCGATCACGTCCGGGTACGCCGCCGGATAGAACGGCGCGTCCGAACTCTCGTTTCCCGCCGCCGCCACGACCAGAACGCCCTGCCGCCGCGCGTAGGCCACCGCCTCTTCCAGCAACTTCGATTCGTCCTCGCTGCCCCAACTGCCCGAGATCACGTCGGCGCCGTTGGCCACCGCGTAGTAGACCGCCAGCGCCGCGTCGGCGGCGCTGCCGTCACCGTCGGCGCCCAGGACCTTGAGCGGCATGAGCCGGGCGTTCCAGCAGACCCCCGTGACGTCGAGCCCGTTGTCCCCCACGGCTGCCACCGTGCCGGCACAATGGGTCCCGTGCCCGTGATCGTCGGTCGGATCGTTGTTGTTGTACGCAAAGTTGTACCCGCGGATATCGTCGATGTAGCCGTTTCCGTCGTCGTCCACGCCTTCCAGCCCGCCCAGCTCGATCTCGTTCATCCATAGATTACCCCGCAGGTCGCGGTGTTCCAGGTCCACGCCCGTGTCGATCAGGGCCACGATGACGTCCCTCGTTCCCCGGCACGCATCCCATACCTCGGCCGCGTCAATCGTCCCCAACGCCCACTGTGACTGGAACAGCGGATCGTTCGGCTCGGCACAAATCGAGACCACCGGGTTCAGCTCCGCATATTCCACGGCGAGGTCGCGGCGGCAGGTCTCCAGGATCTCTTGCAACACCGCGCCAGAGACACCGCCCGCATCGATCCGGTAGACCCGAGCCGGACCGTCCGGCCTGCGCCCACGACGCCCGGCCCGTCGCCATCGAGCGATCCGATCCTGCCGCCCTGGCTCCAGAGAGCCAACGCTGCGGAACTGGAAGCGATCCCGCAGCCCGCGTAAACCACTCGGCAGCATCGACGTACGGCCGTCGTGGGCCGCCGCCGTCTGGCTGGCGGCGGGACGGAGCTTCACGATGATCTCGCCCGGGACGAACCGCGCCTTGCCCGATCCCGCGGCGGCGACCGACAGCAACAGCACTGCGATAGGTGTGACGAAGTCCCTTATGATCCGGCCCTTTCCGATGGCGGCACCGCGCCCCCCAGACCCTCCTGCCCGGTCTGCCCGCGCAGACCACTATGCAAGCCTATTATACCGAAAATGGCCCGGAAAAGCACGCCGAAAGGCCGCTTTGACACCCCGCCGCGACGCAACAGTACACATAAGCGCCTTATTCACACACACTTAAATCCGGCTCGCCAGGATTGCTCCGTCCGGCGATATTGAGCAGGACGCCGACCGCCGCCGAGGACAGCAGCATGCTCGTGCCGCCGGCGCTGATGAAGGGCAGCGGGATGCCCTTGGTGGGCAGAACGACGGTGACGACGCCGATATTCAGCGCCGCCTGCACCGCAATGGTCAGCACGATGCCCGCCGCCAGCAGCCGGCCGAAACGGTCGCGGCAGCGCAGCACCAGCACTAAACCAAGGCATACAAAGAAGATAAACAACGAAAGCACGCCGACGGTACCCAGAAAGCCCAGTTCCTCCCCCACGATGGCGAAGATGAAATCGGTCGTATCTTCGGGCAGATGGCCGTACTTAGAGGTTCCCTGGCCGATGCCCTTGCCCCAGAGGCCGCCGGAGCCGATGGCGATCAGCGACTGGTTGGCCTGATACGCGACGGAATCGCTCCAGCGTTCCGGGTTCAGAAACGCCGCCAAGCGGACGAGCCGGTGCGGGGAGTGGAACAATGCGGCGATAAACCCTGCCCCACCAAAGGGTAACAGCGTTAGCAGGTGCCACCACTTCACGCCGGCGGCGATCAGGATCAGGAAGCTGATCAGCGCCACAAAAGCCGCCGTGCCGAAATCCTCGACCACGATCAGCCCGCATACCGCCCCGATCACGCCGCAAACCGGTAAAAACCGCCGCCAATAGCGCCGAATGTCCGCGCCGAGCCGCGCGCAGAGGCCCGCCAGGAAGAAAACCATCGTCCATTTGGCCAATTCGGACGGCTGGAAGCTCACGCTCACCGGGCCCAACGGGATGCGCAGCCACCGCCGCGCCTGGTTGATTTGCGTGCCCAACTGCGGCACCAAAACGACCACAAGCAGCCCAACGGAGACCAACAGCGCCCAGAAAACGGGCCATTTGTACCATTTCGAGCGAAAAGCCCACCGCCGGTAATCGGGCACGGAAGCGACGAACAGCACCAGCACCGCCACCGGGAAGAACATGATCTGACGCAAGCCAGGAAACTCGTAGATCCGCCGCAGGTCGAACTCGTAGCTCAGACTCGCACCCGCCGAGAAGACCATGACCGCACCGGTAGCCATGAGGAACAGGATCACTATGGCGATCAGATCGGCAAGCCGGCTCCGCGATTCGGTCATAATGTCATTTACAGTAAGCATTTATCCTTAAAACCCTGCCCCTGCGGGCCCAACATCCATATTCTCTATCTTATCTTTCGGCACATCGCCACTTTAATCTGCAAAAAACGCCCCGCCCGCCCCGCGACAATTCTGGCCCTCTGGGAAACCCGCGACGCAAATTGGCTTCGTTCGGCGCGCCCGGAGGTGCCCATTGGGTTCGTTTGGACTAAGCGGCTTTGCCGCGTAGGCACGATCGGTCCTGCCCCAAATGCCACGGTCAACAGATTGCCCAACTGACAACCACCTCTGAAAAGGCTTCCAAAAACTCTTCCAAGGCGGCTGTGGGTGTTCGTCACACCAACCGCCACGCTCTGTGTGATTCGTCCCAGCCGGGGCCATGATGTGCCCGAGGCGATTCTGGGAGCGGACTACGACGGGCGGATGATTCACGACGGCTGGACCGGTTGTTGGAATGGAAGCTCTCGCATCCCGGCAACCGCACGTTTCAAAAGCACCTGGCTGGACATCGCGATGAGATCCTGACATTTCTTTACGATCCGGACATGGAGGCGACGAACTGGCCCGCCGAACAGGCCGTTCGTCCCTTGGTGGTCAACCGCAAGGTCTTTGGCGGCAATCGAACACCCCCTGGCGGACACGCCCAAGAGGTTCTGGGGAGTGTCTTTGCCACCTTGGCCAAGCGCGCCTTGGACACCCTGTCCTTTGTCTCCCACATCATCTGTTCACCCGCGGCCCAACGTCCTGGCCTCATCCATCAACTCCTACCCGCGCCTCCCAACTGCCCCATCAACCCGCTAAACAGATACCGATAGGATTCTCCGCGTTTTGCGCAGGGTGGGCGTGACTGGAGATTGGGGATTCGGGGGCAACGCGTACGCGGAATGTCAAAGAAGGCCGATGGGCGTCGGCGGGAGGGTCCGGGTTGGGGGTTTTGGGCTGGCGATTGGGCGTCCGGGTCAGGGGGTTTGGGGGCTGTCCGGCTGGTTCGGCGCATCTCTTTCGGCGCGGGGAGGCGGGGGAGCCTGGTCGGGGTGGCGCCTCCAGGGCGGGTATTCACCGGGCCGGGCCGGGGCGTTCGGGTCCCGAAAGCGGTCGCGTCGGCCGCGGAAGCCCTCACCGGGGCCACCCGGTCTGCCGGGGCCGCCGGGACCGCGCCGCATGCCGCGCTGGAACATCCGCTCCACGCCTTTGAGCATCTCCTCCCAGCGACGCTGTTGGTCGGCCGTAAGGACTTTGCCGACCTCCCCCTTCATCGCCTCAAGCTGCTTTTCGATTTCCGGACGCGCCTTTTCCCTGATTTCGTCGAGTTTCTTCATACGGGTCTGCAATATGGTCCGAAGCTGTTCCTCCTGCTCAGGGGTTATACGCAACTCGTCATGAAATCGCCCCAAAAGCAACCGCACCGCCATATCGGAAGGCATCGCTCTGGGTCGCCGCTCGGGCCGAACCGCGATCAACGTTCCCGCCAGGCCCAGGGTAATGCCCGCCAGCAGGATCACCAGGCCGAAAAACGCCATGCGCCACCGGTGAAGCCGTCGCAGGATCGCCGTCGGGTTTTCGTTCGCGTCCGCCTGCTTCATCACATTACCCATGCAATAGAATCCACAATTTCCTGAAGCGGCCCGGTCGAGGCGTTGTACAGCACCACGGCGACGGCCGCGGCCGGCACCGCCACCGCAGCCGAACCGGCGGCCAGCCACATCCACAGGCGTTCGGCCACCGTGATCGGCGTCGCCTGTCCGCTGGTGAGAACGCTCAGCACGCTGTGCGAAACATCCACATGCGGCGGTTGCTCGGCTCGGGCTCGAGCCGCCAGGATTTCAATGCGTTTTTCCCAGTTCATGAGAGTAGCTCCGTTCCGCTTTGCTCGATTCGTTTGCGTAGCTTGTTGCGAGCGCGTAACGCCTGGACTTTCACCATGGTCTTGCTCCACCCGGTGCGTCGGGCGGTCTCGACCACGTCGCACTCTTCGAGATACCGCAGCGTCAGGACCAGTCTGTCCCGCGGCGGCAACTGTTCGAGCAGGCCGTGCAGCAAGGCCGCCGCCTGGTCCGGCTCCAGCGTTTCCAGGAGGTCCTCGTCGCCGGCGACCTGGTCCCATTCCTCGACACTGAACGGCTCGAACCGCCTTTGGCGGGCCTTTTCCTTCCAGTATCGATAGCCGACCCGGGTGGCGATTCGCGTCAGCCAGTGCTCGAACGGGGCCTTCCCGCGGTAGGTGCCGAGGCTGAGATAAGCCTCGACGAAAACGTCCTGCACAAGTTCCTCATGGACGCCGCGGTCGCGGCTGAAGCGCCAGAGGATCCGGCCGACGTGCTCCTGATGCCGCTCGATGAGCCGCTGATAGGCATCGGGATCGCCCTGTCGCGTCTGCTCGATATCGTCGGCGTCGCCCGACGTCGAGCCGGCTTGGCCGCCGCGATCGCCGAACGAGGCCGCCCGGGCGGCGGCACGGGCCAGGTCGCTGGCGGCCAGCGCCAGCCAATACGTCAGCGACCGTGTTGGAAGACCTGCGTCTATCATATGTTAAAGAGGTAACTGCTCATGGAGTTCCAGGCAAGGCAAATCTGCCACTGGCCTGCGACGGGGCGGTCCGGCCCGCATTGGGCCATCGGCCGGACCGCCCAGCCACAGATTGGATTACCTTCCCGGGAATCCCGGTCTGTCTTTCATCTTGTCCTGGAACGCTTCAACTTCTGCCATGCTCAGAAGCCCGTCTTCATTCGTATCGGCTTGCTCGAAGATTCGCTTCAGCATGAGAGGTCCACGCTGCTGGGAGGGCTGCCCTGCGCCGGGGCCTCTGCCACCGGCTCGCGGCCGATCCGCTGAGGGTTCGGCGGCCCCGCCCTGGCGACCCTGCGGCCTTTGGCGCCCCCGCCCCTCGCGTCCTGCCGGCGGCACGGCTCCACGACCGCCGGGAGCGTCCTGCGGCCCAACGGCCCGGCTTCCCGGCCGGAATCGGCCCGCCTGCCCGCGAAAGGCATTGATCTCTTCCCGGGAGAGCTTGCCGTCATTGTCCTTATCGGCCCTGTCGAAGAACTGCCCCTGCAACATCGGCGGCGGTCCCTGCGGTCGGCGTGCCCGGGCCGGTCCCCAGTTGCCCCGGCCAGGCCGGTTGCCGAAGGAGGCGGGTCCACGGCGGCCGCGCTGCTGCATCCAGGGGCAGTTTTGCCACTGGCGGCCCCGCCGCCCCTGCCAGTTGCGCCGTCCGCCGCGCGGGCGAGCAGCTTGCATGCGATCCGGACCGGGTCCGGCAGGACGTTGCCACATCGGGCCGCCCCAGGACCTGTTTCCGCCGAAATATGTCGATGCACGTGGACCGCTGCCCTGGCCCCAGCCGCCGCCTCGACCCCGGCCTCGGCCACCGCCCCATCCGGGCGGTGCAGCGAGCGCCTGGCTGGCGAGAAGAATTGTGATTCCGACCACGATAACTGCTGTTCTATGCCTTGTCTTCACTTTCGGCTCCTTTCGATGAGGCGGATTCGAGACTGCGATTCAGGGCCCTTCAAGGCCCCTTTCGACAGGACAGTGAGAACAGCGGCCCCGGAGGTTACACTCATATCGAGAATTCCACCCGAGCCGGCCCAGGCGGTCTCAGGAACCGTTTTTGGGCTTTGGTTTGGGCATGGGAAAGGCCTCGGAGGCGGTCCGGCCGTTTGTGAGTATCTCCTTCATCCGGGCTACGATTTCCGGATGTTGAGCGGCGAGGTCGTTTTGCTCGCCGATATCCCGGCTCAGGTCGAAAAGCTGAATCTTCTGGTCGGGCTTGAGGCGCACGGCCTTCCACTTGCCCATCCTGACCGCTTGCTGACCGCGCAGTTCCCAGTAGAGGTACTTGTGCTGCTTCTGGCGGTCGGCCCGGCCCAGCAGCGTCGGCAGCATGGAGACCCCGTCGATGTCCCTCGGAGGCCGTCGGCCCAGCAGTTGGGCGCACGTGGGCAGGAAGTCCCAGAAGGCCGTAACGTGGTCGCTCTCGGAACCGACTTCGATCCTGCCCGGCCAGCGGGCGATGAACGGGACCCGAATTCCGCCTTCCCACACCGAGCCCTTCAGGCCGCGCAAGGGACCGGCGCTCTCGAAAAAGTCCGAATCCGCCCCGCCGGCATACGTCGGGCCGTTGTCGCTGGTAAAGATCACCAGCGTGTTCTCATCGAGACCAAGCTCCTTGAGCAGGGCCATGATCCGTCCGACGTCCTTGTCCATCCGCGTGACCATGCCGGCGTAGCAGGCTCGCGGGTGGGCGTGCGGGATGTAGCCCTTCTTTCCGTCGTAGGCCGGATCGGGCCACTTGCCCTTGTACTGCGCCAGGGAATCTTCCGGAACCTGCAGCGCCACGTGCGGAATCGTGAACGGCACATACAGAAAGAACGGCCGGTCCTTGTTCGCCCGCATGAATTTCAGGGCCTCCTCCGCGATCAGATCGTGCGAGTACACCTGCTCCTTCCCGTCCTTGTTCTCTTCGATCCAGAAGATCTCGCCGTCCTTCCACAGGTGGTTGGGGTAATACGTGTGGGCCTGCCGCTGGCAGATATATCCGAAGAAATGATCGAAGCCCTGCTTTTGCGGGTCGCCCGAAGTGCCGACGCGTCCCAGCCCCCACTTGCCGAACGCCCCCGTGACGTAGCCGGCCTGCTTGAACATCTTGGCCACCGTGAACGTGTCCTCCACGATGGGCCACTGGCCCCCGATCGTCGAGCCCAACACCCAGCCTTCTTTTCCGCCCACCTGCCGATTGCCCCGGATCTGCGCGTGGCCGGTGTGCAGGCCCGTCATCAGCGTACAGCGCGACGGCGCACAGACGGGATTTCCCGAATAGGCCTGAGTGAACCGCATCCCTTCGGCGGCGAGCTTGTCGATGTTGGGAGTCTTAATCTTCTTCTGGCCGTAGCAGCCTACCTCCGCGTATCCCAGGTCGTCAGCCAGGATGAACACGACGTTGGGCTTGCGTTTGCCCCGGGACGAGCCGGCTGCCCGGCACGCACCGACCGAGCCAAGGGCCGCAAACGAGGCCGTTCCCATACCTGCCAGCTTCAAGAAATCACGTCTTCGCATTGCACATCTCCTCTTGAACCATACCTGAACGCCGCCGACTCGAAGCGGGCGGCGAAAAATCCAACCGTGCCATTCTCACCCCTCCTCCCCGACAGCCTGCCAACGCCCCACCTTCGCCTCCGGGCCAATTCAGATCGTAACGGTGGATCGCCCTTTGGGCAGATCGAAACATACGGTCACACTGTCGTCGTCCTGATACCAGGTGTTGCTCTTGAGCCATTGCATATTCCCGACCTGCTCGAGCTTCCGGGTTGTCGCGTCGGTCGCCACGGCCGGGGTCTGGGAGGCCCGAGCCTTGACGCGGAGGGTGAAGCGCGGACTGGCAAAGGGCGCCTCGAACGTGACGCGGCGTCCCTGCCGCCGGATTTGCGTAAGCTCCCGGGCCGCCCAGTAGCGAGCGATCTCGCTGAGCTTCATCCAGATCAGGTTGTCGTATCGACTGTGAACGCGGCGTACCACCTCCTGGAATATCTTGAAGCCGATCTGCTCGCCGTTGAAGTAGATTCCGGGCCAGTGACAGACGAGGATCGCCGGCTCGCCCCGTTCGATGACCTCGGGCAGTCTGCCGCCCCGGAGGTCTTCGGTGATACAACGGTCGGCCGAGCCCGGCGTGAGGCCGTCCCAGCCACCGAACCAGTCGCCGGTACAGCCGATGATGGAAACCACGCAGCGCGGGTCCGGCCCGGCCAGGCCCGAGGCGTACTCGACGCGCGGCGCGACACTGCGCTCATCGGTGAAGAGGTGCCGGAAGTAATGCGGAATCTCGGCGTCGAACGCGTCGCGACAGGCGGCCAGCGTGGCTTGCGCCAGCTCGGGCAAAACCCGGTTGCCGAAACCGCCGGGCGTGGTAATCCCTTCGCACGCCAGCCCCGCGTTCTTGAGAATGCGCAGGGCATAGCTCATGTAATCGGCGATTTCATCCACCGACCGGTTGTCCGTCCAGCGCCAGTTTTCCATGAAGCGCTCGCTGCGCTCGGGGTAGGGACGTCCCGTCTTCGTATCGATCACGAAGGTGTGCGTGACCATCTCCGGATGGATGTCCCAGTCGGGCATCATGAACTCCCGGACCAGCTTGAGGCTCTCGGCCAGCTCCCGGCGCGACCAGCCGGGCATGCGACGATCCACCCAGCCAACGCAGGCGGGAAACGGCACGATGCTGTACTTGCCCTTGACACCGTGCTCGCGGCACCACTGGCCGAACTCGCGCACGAACGAATCGGGGATCTCACGCGGCAGCGCGCGCCAGTCCTGCTGGTAGCGGTCGGGGAACACTTCGGCGAATTGTGGGATGCCGAAGTGCGCGAGGTTCACCAGGCAAGTGGAATCGTCGATGATGAGGCTCATGGGGACGCGGCCGCACGGATTGAGAATCTGTACGTTCCGGTCCTGGTCGGGCCTCTCGCCCTTGTCCTGGGCCCAAGCGAGTCTATTGCCCGGTGCCATTGCCGCGCCGGCCGCCATTGCCGCGGCCGTCTTGAGGAAATCGCGCCGCAACATCGGCAGCCGCCCGGCATCCGCTTCGAGGGAAACAAACGCCCTGTCCCGAGGTCGATCAAGCTTGTCCGGCATTTCTCCATCTCCTGTTCAAGTGCAACGGGTTGGAAAAGCCATGCCTGCAAAGGTATCCGTGAAATCGGAGGATGTCAATTCCTCCGCGGGCCGGGTAAGTGGGACGGGAACAAGGGGTAGGATCCGAGGGGGGACTTCAGGGGAGAGGCCGGGGCGGCATCCCGACGCGGAACCACAGGCCGACAGCGCGTATCGCGGAAGGTCCACGCTCGGGTCGAGCGTTACGATTTCGGCTCCTCCTTTTTCGGTACGTCCGCAAAGTCGAACAAGCGCATGTCGGCCGCCCGCCGCAGAAGCTCGACCACGTTGCTGGCATTTAACTTCTGCATCAGGTGGCGCCGGTGCACTTCCACCGTGCGCGGCGAACGGTGCAGAACGTCGGCGATCTCCCGGTTGTTCTTGCCCTCCAGGATGTGGTAGAGGATCTTCATCTCGGTGCGGGTCAGCGAATGTTCCAGCAACGCTCCCTGCACGGCGCTCTGCTGGGCCACGCTGCGGACGGTTTCCAGGAAGGCGTCTCGATCCAGCGGCTTTTCAATGAAATCGGCCGCTCCGGCCTTCAAGGCCTTCACTGCCATGGGCACGTCGCCGAATCCGGTGACGGCAATCACGGGCAGCCAGGGCTGAAGCGCCTTGACCGCCGTTAACAGTTCGATCCCGTCCTTCCCGGGCATCTTCACGTCCGTGATCAGAAGGTCGCAGCGCTCGCCGTCCAGGTGCGTCAGGCAGGCGTCGGCGGAGCTGAAACAAGTGACGTTCATGCCGGCTCGTTCCAACGTCTTGCGCACGACCAGGCGAACCTTCGGCTCATCATCCACGAAGAACACATGTTCCGGCGTATCGGTTCCCATCGCTATGCTCCCCTCTGTAACACCGTCACGTACTTTCGATCGGCAGGGTGACAACGAACGTGGTCCCCCGGCCCCACTGGCTTTCCACCCGAATATCCCCCCCGGCCTGCGCCACGACGCGCTGCACGATACACAAGCCCAGCCCGGTCCCTTCGCCGGGCGGCTTCGTCGTGTAGAACGGCTCGAAGATCCGCTCCCGGTCCTCGGGGCATATCCCGCCGCAATCATCCGCAAGCCGCAACTCAACCTGATGGCCTTTTCGCACGCCGGAAATCGTCACGTGCGATTCGTCCGAGCCGTCGGCCGCCTGGATCGCGTTTTGCAGAAGCGCGAAGAACAACTGCTCCAGGTTCCTCTCGCGGGCATCCATCGGCGGCAGATCATCGAGCCCCTCAACATCCAGAACGACGTTGGCGCGACGCGCACTTTCTGCCAGCAGGCGAACCACGCGATCCATCACATGCGAAAGAGCGATCTTGTCCGTAATCTTCTCCGACGATCTGCGCGCGAAATTACGAAATCGCTCCACGATGCTGGTTGCATGAGAGACCTCTCCGAGCCCGTCGCGCAGATCTTCCAGAGCCTGGGCCCCGCCGGCGCCGGCTTCGAGATCGTTGAGGCTGTTTTGAATGGACAGCCGGATGACCGTAAGCGGCTGGGTCAGCTCGTGGGCCAACGTGGCGCTGAGCGTCCCCAGAGAGGCGAGCTGCTCGGCCCGCATCATTCGTTCGCGCAGGGTTTCCAGCTCCTCCTGGGCCTGCTTGAGCTCGTGGATATCGCGGGCGATCACCAGCCCGGCGGTGACCTTGCCCTCGCTGTCGCAGAAGGGCTCGATGGTCGTGTTGTACCAGCGCAGCTCGTCCTTGACTTGCGACAATCCGACGAAGTTTCGGCCCCGGCCGGAACTGACGACGTCCCGGATGCCCGAGACCTGGCGCTCCGCAATCTCGGCGGGGAAAAGGTCCCACATCGACTTGCCGATGAAATCCCGCGGACTGCCGCCCAGGCGCCGCCCCGCCGTATTGTTCATGAACTGGAACACCCCCTGCTCGTCCACCACGGCGATGACCTCGCCAGCGTTCTCCACGACCACCCGGTACCGCTGCTCGCTCTCGCGCAGCAGCCGCTCCAGCCGCTTTCGCCCGGTCATGTCCCAGGTGACGCCCCGGACCTCCACCACCCGACCGTCGCGCAGAGCCGGGCTCATGTTGTACTCAACGTCCACCAGTCGGCCGTCCCGATGCACCAGCGCAGCCTGCCCTCGCACGGCCTGGCCCCCGCCGATCCGCTCGGCCTGAGCCATCACCTCAGCTCGCGATTTCTCCGACACAAAGTCGGTGAAGTGCTTGCCTACGACCTCCTCGGGCCTGAAACCCAACATCGTTTCCACAGCCTGATTGACCGATGTAAACTTACCTTCCGGCTCGAACGTGGCCACCAGCGCTCCCAGCCCCTCGACCAGCGATCGATAGCGCTCTTCGCTCTCGCGCAGCGCTCCCTCGGCCTGCCGCTGCCGCCTGACGTCTTTTGAGAAAATGGCGACTTGCCGGACTCGGCCGCCGGCGCCGAAGACCGGGTACAGGTTGTGATCGAACACACAGCCGTCCTGCCTGCCCTCGACCCGCATGGCCCGTCCGGAACGCACGACCTGCTCGATCCAGCGCACGCGTTCTTCCAGGATGGGCCCCAGCATCCCCTCCGGGTCAATGTCACCGAGTTCCGCCCCCAGGAGATCCTTCGCCGGTCGTCCTATCTGGCGCGCCGCCGTTTCATTCAAAGCCAGCAATCGCCCCCGGGAATCCGTCAGCAAGACGGATTCCGTGACCGCGTTGAAGAGTCCGCGCAGCATTTGCTCTCGCTGCCGAAGAACCTGTTCCGCCCGGCGCCGCTCCGTGATATCCCTGATGACGCCCTGCGTGCCCCGAATCTCTCCGCCGACGAGCAGAGGCGCTTTGCTCACTTCGATGTAGCGAGGCGCACCGCTCGGATCACGAATCATGAGTTCCGCCACAGCCGTCTCGCCCTGCAGCGCCCGGTCTCGCGTCCCCTCGAATTTCGGCCGTTCGGGCTCGGGAATCCACCGGCGAAAATGCGTGCCTAAAACCTGCTCGCGCGACGCGCCCAATACCGACATGCAGGCCCGATTGACGGAGGTAAACCGCCCGTCCAGATCGGTGGCATAAATCACGTCATTGACGTTCTCCACCAGATTCTGATACCGGCGCTCTTCCTCGAGCGCAGCGATCTTCTCCCGGAGTTCCCGGTTCTCCCGTTCCAATTCGGCGACACGCCCCTCTGTCCCGGTCAAATCCTGACCTGATGATGGGCCGCCTGCGTTTTCGCCAGCCATGCGCGTCTCTCTCTCTCTCTCTCTGCCCTCCTCCAGACCGATTCTGCAAGCCCTCCGTTTGACTATGGCTCACAAAGACCGACACCTGCCTGCCGTCATGCCCCCACCACGACCACGGGCACAACGTCCGCATTATACGTCATTCGGAGAACATAATCAACAAACAAGAGAAAGAAAATCAGACAACACCCGTAGCATCAATGGGTCTTCAGAAGCGCCGGTGGGCGCGGCGTTTCACTCATGCCGCAGGGATTCGATGGGATCCATGTTGGCGGCTCGATAGGCGGGATACAAACCGAAGGTGATCCCCACAGCCGCGCTGATGCCGAAAGCCAGGACCAGCGAGGTGCTCGTGATAATGGTGGGCATATTGCCGAAATGTGTGACCAGCAGAGGAATGAGCAGTCCCAGGAAAATGCCGAGAAGCCCGCCGGCCAGTGTCAGAAGAAGTGTTTCCGAAAGGAACTGAACGACAATGTCGTGCTTTCGGGCCCCGAGGGCCCGTCGAATTCCAATTTCCCGGGTGCGCTCGCTGACGGTAGCGAGCATGATGTTCATAATGCCGATTCCACCGACCAACAGCGAAATCGCCGCGATCGAGCCGAGCACGATGCTGAAAATGAACTGGGTGCGCCGCGCCTGGCGCAGCAATTCCAGCGGCACCACGATGCGGTAATCGTTTTTCTCGTGCAACCTATTGAGAAGCGCGTCGACCACGTCCTGCATCGGCAGCACGTCGTCCATCGACTGGACCTTTACGGTGATCTTCTGGAGTTCCACCCTCTTGGCGCTCTCCCGGCCGCCGCTGAAGGCAAAATCCGTCTCGCTGAAGCGCGACTTGGCGGTCGTCAGCGGCATGTAGACGTTGCCGGCCGCGGCGCTGCCCGAACTCGATGACAGGGCCGGCCCGTTGGTCGAGCCGTTCTGCCCCGCCTCGAACGTCACCGCTCCGGCCACCCCGACGACCCGATAGCAGCTCCCGTGGATCTGCAGGTCCTTGCCCACCGGGTCCTCGAACCCGAACAGACCGGCCACCAAACGCTCATCCACGACGCACACGTTCTGCTGCTGACGCAGATCGATGCTGCTGAGGAACCGACCGCGGAGCATCCGAATCGGAACGATGTCCGTGTACCACGGAATGGAGCCGACGATCTTCACCGCCACCTTGCGACGGCGGTAGCGCGCTTCCTGATCCAGCTCTCGAATCGGCACCACGACGTCCACGTCGGGAATGGTCTCGTGAAGGGCCTCGGCGTCTTTGTACGTCAGACCGTAACGATGCACTTCCTCCTGCCCGCCGGTGTCGGCCCGCTCCTTGGGAGGTTCGACCGTCTCGACGATCAGGTTGGTGCTGCCGAGCCGGGCGATGGCTTCCTGGGCCTCGCGGCTGGCCCCTTCGCCGATGGCCAGCATCGCGATCACCGAGGCGACGCCGAAAACAATACCCAGCATCGTCAACGCTGAGCGCAGCCGGTGCATCCAGAGGCTCTTGAGCCCCAGCGTCACCGTCCGTTTGATGGTGGAGACGTGCATAGCCATTAGAGGGGGCCGTTCCTTTCTTCGCGCTCGATTCTTCCGTCCAGCAGATGAATGGTCCGCTGGGCCCGGGCGGCGACATTCGAATCGTGCGTGACGATGACGAGCGTTCGGCCCCGGGCGTGCAGTTCACGGAGGATGCGCATGATCTCAGCGCCGCTTTCCGAGTCCAGATTGCCCGTCGGCTCGTCGGCGAGAATCATCACCGGATCGTTGGTCAAAGCCCGGGCGATGGCGACGCGCTGCTGCTCTCCGCCGCTGAGCTCGAAGGGCCGATGCGTGAGCCGGTCGGCCAGCCCCACCATTTCGGCCAGCTCCCGGGCCCGGCTGGCGCTCTCGCGATCAGACCGGCCCTGATAGTACATCGGCACCTCGATGTTCTCGATCACATTGAGCTGGGCGATGAGGTTGTACGACTGGAAGATGAACCCGATCCGCGCCCCGCGGATTCTCGACAGCTCATCGTCGTTCAGCCTCGAGACGTCCTGGCCGGCCAGCTCGTACGTCCCGCTGGTGAGCCGGTCCAGGCACCCCAGCACGTTGAGCAGCGTAGACTTGCCCGAGCCGCTTGGTCCCATGATCGCCACGTACTGGCCCCTGGCGATACTCAGGTTCATACCGCGCAGCACGCACAGCTCGCGAGAACCGAGCTGGTACGTCTTGCAGAGATTTTCAATGGCAACGATCGCCATGCCTGTGCACCAATACGAAACTACTCTGATTCGGCGGGCGCCGCGGCGGACTCAGCAGCCGGCTCGGCGGCTTTCTCTTGCGATTGCCCCGGGTCGGTCCAGCGCGGCGGATTCAACAGCACCTCCTCGCCTTCTTCCAGGCCACTCTTGATCTCGACGAAGTTGTCGTTGAACAACCCGGTCTGGACCGCGCGTTTTTTCGTGCCGCTGCTCCTGACGTAGCAGACCTTCGTCTCGCCCACCGTCACCACCGACTGGATGGGCACGTACAGAACATCATGCAACTCGTCGATAATCACCTCGACCTTCCCGGTCATGCCCGTCTTGAGCGCCTCCTGCCGGCCGTCGATGCCGACGTCCGTCGCATACACCTTCAGGTCGGGATTGAGCCACTGCTCCGGATCCGCCAGGGGCGCCTTTTTCAGCACTTTGCCGGTGAACACCTCGTCCGGAAACGCCGCGATCGTGATCTTGGCCTCCTGGCCGAGCTGGATTTTGTCGATCCACGTCTCATGGACCTTGATCTCCACCTTCATCTCGGAGGTGTCGGGGATGGTGATGATCTTGTATCCCTCGGGCACTTCCGCCCCCTGCTCGATCTTGTATCGCACCCACCTCTCCGTGCTCGACCAGTACACGACCTGGCCCACCGCCGGCGCCTTGATGACGCAGGCGTCGAGCTGCTTCTTGACTCAAGTTGACTGATTTTTGTATTGGTTTTCATGCGGCCACCAGGA
>CAYPZL010000121.1:0-17554 GCA_964415045.1 uncultured Pirellulales bacterium
GCCGCTTGACAACTTCGTCAAAAACTTAACGATGTTTGAGGTTAGTAGTATAGTGGGCGAGATCGGCGGGCTCGACCTTTCTTTGCTGCACACAATGACAATCCAATGAATCCAACGTCGCCCCGGTACACACCGGGCTGCGACTATCGGCCCGCGGGACATGCTCCTGCCCCGCTGCAAGGCTCGGCTCCTCTGTCGCCCGCCTGTCTCGCCGGTTCCACAAAGAATCGGTTCACGGACCGAGCCGGGCCGGAGGTTTTCAAAGAGCCCGGGCTGCGAGGGAAGGACGGCCCCGCGTTGGCGTGCACGAGACCGCCCAGACCCTATAGAGAAAAGGTTACCCTCGTACCCAGCATCGGCGAATCGCGTCCGTTCGCAGCGGCGTCAGAAATCCCGCACGACGACGCCGGTTCGGCCGACGAAATAGCAATGCGTATCTTCAATTTTCAAGTTGTACACGGTTCCCACGTAGGGCTGGCTCTGCGGCCGCACCGCCGCAACCTCGACCGAACCGTTCACGGTCCGCAGGACGCTGCCCTCGCGCAAGTCCTTGACGCTGACCCACTGACCCGAATCCAGCAGGAACGGATGCGTCCCGATCACGCAGAGACACTCGCCGTTGGCCAGAATCACCTTGCGCCAGTCGGAGAACACGCCCGGGTGCTCGTCAACGCCGCTCACCTCAGAGGCCCGGGCATCCACGACCATGCCCCTGGCGCGCGGGGGAGCGACAACCTGCCCGGGGACCACCGCCGCGATCGGCACAAGTCTGCCGTCGACCCAGGTCGGCGTCTCGGCGGCAAAACAGCGCCGACCCTTTTGGATCTCCGCGTCATGGATGAGGACGGCGTCCTTGCGGTTGGCCGGAGAAAACTGGCTGGATTGAGGGGGCTCGCCGTGCGGATCGCCCGTGTCCGGCTGCAGCGAGCGCGTGAAGATGTTGTCGTCCTCCACGGAGCAGTACGCCCTCTTCTCGAAGTTGACGTGGCTGTCCAGGAACAGCACGTTCTGCCCCTCGTTCTGGTGGGCGATGGCGTTGCCGTACTTGGCGTCCTCAGTGCTGCCGGGATACCCGGTGAGGTCCGGCGCAAACAGTTGCCAGTCGGTCGGCTCGGCGGCCGGGCTCTTGAGCCAGGGGTTCCTCTCGGAGGCCACCGCGAAGCCGGGCTCGCTCGATACCGTCAAGGCGTACAGACCGAACGGCATGTGATACGAGTAGCTGCAGTGCTCCGTCGCCGTCGCGGCCGGCCCGAAATCCCAGGCCTGGATCAGCTCGAAGTCGCTCGGGACCTGATCGCTGTACTCGGAGAGCTTGAACTCCGTGGTGCCGGCGTCGCCCTTGCAGATGAACGACTTGGGCGTGACCTCGGCATACTTGACCAGCAGGTAGAAGCACGAGCTGATGCTGGCGTGGCCGCCGGTGTTGTTGGTGCGGTTGACGTTGAAGGCCTGGTAGCGGTCCGGCGCCATCCAGTTGGCTACCGCACCCCATTCCGTGCTGCGGCCGCCGGCGCGAGGAAGCTCGTCCTCGTAGTCGTTCGAGTAGATCAGCATCGCCTTGCCGATCCCCGAGAGGTTCGTCCCGCAGGTCAGGCGGAACGCCAATTGTCGCACACGCGACAGGGCGGGCATCAGGATGCCCATCAACAGAGCGATGATCGCAATCACGACCAACAGCTCAACCAAGGTAAATCCCTTCCTTCTCATCGTTCTACCCTTTCATAGTGGGCGAGATCGGCGAGCTCGACCGCCTGCCGGCTGGATCGACAGATGAATGGATGGATGAATCCAGTCGCGTGAGCGCACGTTCAGCCGGCGCAATCGGTCCGGAGGCAGCACGCCTGCCTTCCGTTTCTCGGGCCCGAGTCGTTTGCAGTCCGCCGATCTCTGTGGTTGGTCTTGTCTCTGGGGCGGTCGCTTCAAAGGCCCACTCGGACCGAGGGCGGAGATTGCCGTTCGGGGTCGCGCGCAGCGCTGCCGCCGGGCGGTCGTACCGGTGCCCCCGGTCATGCCGAGTACACTCGACCGGACCGCGGGCCGGTACGATGCGGCCAGCGCCCCTGCAGCAGGAACCACCACCGTAACCGGGGCAGACCTTGCGCAGGGCACGCAGAGCCTGCATCGCCGCTCAGGACAACAGAATGTCGCGGCGCGCGACAGTTCTACAGCACAAGGGCAGGAGCGTCACGAGAACAGGTGCCTCTTTCAGGCGGGGGAAATGAGAAATGCACAAGAAAGCGGATTATGATGGCGATCAAAGCTATGAGAGAGATTTCCATCCGCCCATGTCGATGCTGTGGCGCGGTCACCCCGTGCAGACGATGACATCACCAAAGGAATCCAGTGCGGTGAGAACGACCGGGTGCCCGACGGACAGGCTCAAGCATATGAAAGAGGATGAATATGATGGCTTGCAGCTATAATGTGGCTATCGCTTGCCTGCCCCAGTGCGAGTGGCGGTTGCATCTCCCATCCCGACAGATGCGTCCGACTGTCCCGGGCCCTTCACAACGCGACCTTGAAATCCATTGGCGCTCCATCAAAGAGCAGAGTTATCAAAGAGCACGCATCCAGGAAAAAAGGCGGCCCCGCGATTTCCCGCCGGGGCCGCCTTCTCAAATCTTACAAAAGACTGCGTAAACGCTGTGGCGCTTACCGGCGGGCGGGCGGAGCCCCACCACCACCAGTGAAGCCGCCACTCGGGTCGTGAACGCAGACCGTGTCCTTGCGGTTCATCGGATCGAACTGGCTCGTCGGAGGGGCGTTGCCGTACACATCACCCGTGTCCGGGAGCGTCGAGATCGTGAAGATGTTGTCGTCTTCCACGGAGCAGTACGCTCTCTTCTCGAAGTTGACGTGGCTGTCCAGGAACAGTACGTTCTGACCCTCGCTCTGGTGCGAGATGGCGTTGCCAGCCTTGGCTTGGTCATTGCTGCCGGTGTAGGGGTTGATGTCAGGCGTAAACGTCGCCCATGGTGTGGGATCGGCGGCCGGGCTCTTGATCCAGGGGTTCCTCTCGGAGGCCACGGCGAAGCCGGGCTCGCTCGATACCGTCAAGGCGTACAGACCGAACGGCATGTGATACGAGTAGCTGCAGTGCTCCGTCGCCGTCGCGGCCGGCCCGAAATCCCAGGCCTGGATCAGCTCGAAGTCGCTCGGGACCTGATCGCTGTACTCGGAGAGCTTGAACTCCGTGGTGCCGGCGTCGCCCTTGCAGATGAACGACTTGGGCGTGACCTCGGCATACTTGACCAGCAGGTAGAAGCACGAGCTGATGCTGGCGTGGCCGCCGGTGTTGTTGGTGCGGTTGACGTTGAAGGCCTGGTAGCGGTCCGGCGCCATCCAGTTGGCTACCGCACCCCATTCCGTGCTGCGGCCGCCGGCGCGAGGAAGCTCGTCCTCGTAGTCGTTCGAGTAGATCAGCATCGCCTTGCCGATCCCCGAGAGGTTCGTCCCGCAGGTCAGGCGGAACGCCAATTGTCGCACACGCGACAGGGCGGGCATCAGGATGCCCATCAACAGAGCGATGATCGCAATCACGACCAACAGCTCAACCAGGGTAAAACCTTTCCTCTTCATGGTGTTCTCCTTTCACTTCTCTTGAGATTCGCAGACCGACCGTTCTTCTATTTACGCCACTTTGGCCAAATTAACAGATAAATCCGTTTGCCCTCCAAAGGCAAACACACATTTCGCGAATCTCGTGACTGCAAATCCTCGTCGTAGAGAAAAACGGCCAGCTTGATTTCCCCAAAAACCCATTGTTATCGGAGTTTCGGCTGCGGGCACGAATGCTTCGGCATCCGTAACGTTATCAAACCCACTTCTTCAAGCCAGGCAGATTCAGGTATGAAAGGTGAATCGAAAATATGATGGCAGTCTTACTTATGTATAATGGCCTTCTTCAAACCTACCTGTCTTTACTCGAATGATAGCACAGCCGTGCCCCAGTGTCAAACAAAATCGGCAAATTTGCGTCGTCAGTTGAAATTTTTCTCGAACATGCCGTAACATGCTGTCTTCCAAGGACTTGGGCTGCCCGCGGCAACAAGAAAAATCGGCGGGCACCAAAAAATACTTACCGGACCCTTCTTGAAGATGAGTATCTATCCTTGAGAGCCGACGACGCCGGCGGGTCGGCCCCGGACCGGCTGCTATTCCGTCGAGAATCGATGCACGGTTGTACTGGTATATTTGGCGCCGGGCTCGAGGACCGTAGACGGGAAATTGGCTTTGTTTGGCGAGTCCGGGAAATGCTGCGTTTCCAGACAAAGACCGGCATGCTTCTCGTATGCCTGGCTCTTCTTTCCCACAACGGAACCGTCCAGATAGTTCGCCGTGTAGAACTGGACACCCGGTTCGGTCGTGGAAATCTCCATCACCCTGCCGCTGTCTGGCTCTCGCACGCGGGCGCATGGCTTCATAGCCCCGGCGGGGCCGCTGAGGACGAAGTTGTGGTCGTAGCCGGAGCCGGTCTGGTGCATGCGGGTCCCGATCTTCTTGGCCTTGGTGAAATCGAGGGGAGTGTCCTGAATGCTGGCGATAATGCCCGTGGGGATCAAGTCCGTGTCGATCAGGGTGAACTTCTCGGCGTGAAGCATCAGTTCGTGGCCCAGAATGCTCCCGCTGCGCTGCCCGGCCAGGTTCCAAAAGCTGTGATTCGTCAGATTGACCACGGTTGTCTTGTCTGTCTCGGCTTCGTAGCTGATCCGCAGCTCGTCGGCATTGGTCAACATGTAGGTAACGGTGCACTGCAGATTGCCCGGATAGCCCTCTTCACCGTCCTTGCTGAGGTACGTCATCTTGACCCAGGCTTCGTCTTCGGCCGCCACGACCTCCCGGGTGTTCCACAAGGCCTTGTCGAACCCCTTCTGACCGCCGTGCAAATGGTGGACGCCGTGATTGGCCGTCAGTTTGTACTCGACGCCGTCGAGAGCGAATCTGGCATTTCCAATGCGGTTGCCGTACCGGCCCACGGTGGCCCCCATGTATGTGGACTGCTTGACATATCCTTCAAGGTCGTCGAAACCCAGCACGACGTCGGTGAGATTCCCATCCCGGTCGGGAACCTCCAACGAAACCAGCGTGGCTCCAAAGTTGGTGATGCGGGCCCGGAGCCCTTTCACATTCGCCAGTGTATAAATGAAGACCTCTTGCCCATCAGGTGTTTGTCCGAAAGGGTCTTTATGGGCATTCATAGGCATTCTCTCCTTAACTGATTCTGCATTTTTGTACGAATTCACCGGGCTGCCGGCTCCGGCGTTGCCTTCGCCGTCGAAACGGCTCTGTGAAGTCGGTTTCCCCCATTTTCACCCCCGCCGAACGATCACCCGGATTATGCAACCCTCTCGCAATATAGCGGTGCCGACGCCGGATGTCAAAGGGGTTTCGCAGAGTGGGTCCGTGCCGCGGCGTGCTCGGACCCCGGCGTACGTATCGGAGGCCCCACCACGAGCCGCGTCCCTGTCGGAATGAATCTCGCGACAATAGAAAAGCGGGACCTCTGCCCACGGGCATTGGCCCCGCATTCATGCACAACTGCTGTATAGATCACGCCATAAACACTGACGCCGCTATTCGCCGGCGGCCGCTGCAGTAATCCGGACGTCGTCCACGTAGATCACGCCGGCGCCGTCGGGGGTCGGGGCGGTGCGACTGCCCACGCCGATCGACATCTTCCGCACCGCGCCGATGTTCACACCGGCGGCGGTGAGGTCCGCCAGCGGGATCTTCCACTCGATCCAGTCGGTCGAGGTCGTCGCGGCCGCATCGCCATGCGGCACCACCGCCACGTTGCCGGCGCTGTCCTCGATCACCACATACAGCGGCGCCGCGTCGTTGTCCGACTCGCCGCGAACGTACAGCGTCAGGTCCGTCACCCCTTCGACCTGCCAGTTCTCGGCCACCAGCCACGTCCGGTCGGCCTCCGAGCGGTAGGGCGACGCCGTGTTGTTGTAGTACAGCGGCATCGACTGCCCGCCGCCATGGACGATGCCGGTCTCCATGATCGTGGTGTACGGCGTATTGGCCGCCCAGATATCGTGACCGACCAGCGCGGCGGTCCCGTTGCCCGGAGTCTCCACCGGCTGGGTGAAGCCCAGCCCGTCGACCCAGACCTCGAAGACCCGCTGACCCACCTCGTTGGTGTAGCTCTCGAAATCATCCACGAGCAGATACGCCGGCGCGGTGAACCTCCAGACGGTGCCGGTTTGCACGGTCTCATCGGGCGCGACCTCGTCGATCCGCCAGAAGTAGTCACCCCCGCCCAACTCGACGAGGCCGGCTACCGAGAAGACGGTCCCGGCCTGGTTGCCCTGGTACTCGGGGGCGTCGGTGCCGGCGGCCGCTACCGCGGCTCCGTCGGTGCCGAAGTAGACGTTGTGAGAAGCCGCCGCATCGCCCGCCGACCAGCTCAGTGAGTTGATTGTGCGAATGTCCACCGTCTCGTCCGGGGCCGGACTGGGATTCCACGCCAGCAGCGGGTTGCCGCGCATCACCGCCAGCAGCTCGGACTCGCTGAGCGCCTTGTTGTAGAAACGGACATCATCCACCGCGCCTTCCAGGTCCCGGCCGGCCCAGTCCCGGCCGATACGAATCACATCGTCGAACGGGTCCGGATCGTGCGCCGCCTCGTTGCGGGCGAACGTTTGGACGCCGTTGTAATAGAGCGTCGCCTGCGTCGGCTCCACCACCAGCGCCATGAAGAACCACTCGCGGTCCGGCGGGATGATCCCCGTCGTGAAGTCCCAGTACTGGTCCATCCAGTGATAGCGCAGCTCGTTGTCCGGACCGAAGCCCATGCCAGAGACCCCCGAACCTTCCCGGCTGAACAGAACCGCCGCCCAGTCCGACTGGTTGCCCTCGCGCTTGACCCAGGCGGTCATCGTCGCGGTGTTGGTCTCCACGTTCAACGCCGGCATCTCCAGGTGGGCGCCGCCGGACAACTGCAGGGCGCCGCCCTGGACACCATAGGTCCACTGGGGGCTGCCGACGAACGCGCCGTGGTTGCCGTGGCCCGACCAGTCCACCGCCGTGGTGCCTTCTCCTTCGTCCAGCGTCCACCAGCCAATCAGGTCGGGATCGCTGACCTGGACCTCGGGCACCGTGGTGAAGCTCCAGATCTCGCCCCGCGTGGTCACCGCGGTCCTGGCAAACTCATCGACGCGCCAGTAGTACGTCGTACCGACCTCCAGCGGCCCGGGGTCGTAATCCGCATTGACGATCATGAAACCGCCGCCCACGCCCTCATTGACCTCGTCGAAGCTCTGGCTGAAGTAGAGGGTGTGGAACAGGACGTCCATGCCGGTTTCCCAACTCAGGTCTTCGTCCAGCCTGACGTACGAGATTCCGTCGGGGGGAGAGGGATTCCAGGCCGTCAGAGGCCGAACCCGGAAGCTCCAGACGTCTCCGCGCCACGGGCTTTCGGCATGCACGTCGTTGACCTCGTCCACGCGCCAGTAGTACGTCTGGCCCGGAGTCAGCCCCCCGGCGTACGCGGCGATATCGGCGGTGCTGAGCGACGCCTCGGTGGTCGCAATCGCCTCGACCAGGCCCTGGTCCACGTCCTCGAAGCTCTCGCCGAAATACACGTTATGCGAGGCAGCAAAAGCACCGGGGCGCCACTGCAAGGCCGCCGACGTCTCGTCGAGAACGCTTCCATCCTTCGGCGCCGGCCCATAGGCAGAGGGTGATACTCCGCCGGGCTCTATTCCGGCCACATACTCCCCTTCATAGACAAAAACAAAGTCCAGCCATAAGGGAACGTCAGAGGCAGCGCACCAGATCTCCATCTTGACGTCTGGGTGCAGAACGTTGGTCGTATAGGTGTACTCCGCCCACTCCGTTGTCAAATCGAAATCCGTCGCGCCCCATGCATTCACACTGTTGTCAAGTGCTTTCATCGCCACCGTGAGGGAACGCGGTTCTTCGGCCTTGGCCCAGAAGCTGACCGTGTAGTTCTTATCCATGTCGAGCGAAAGAGTGGAATAGACCACAATGAAGTGCCAGTTTGCAGTACCTCGCGGTTCGATTCGAAGGCTCTTGGCACCGTCAATGAACTCTGTCTCGTCCACCGTGGCAACGCTGCCGGCGCCCTCGGCCGGGTTCCAGGTCCACCAGTGTTCTCCGGCCGCATCGTCCTGAATCGCTTCATCCTCCTCAAAACTCGGATTCACCACCAGGTTCTCGACCTGCGCCTGCGTTGCCGGCGGCACCACGGCCAGATTCAAGACCACCAGGACAATCAAGAAATACAGTTTCTTGCACATGATTTGGCCTCCTATCTCAATGAACCGGTAAACTCGCTTGTTGGCTACCTGCCAACCACGGAGAAGCACTCGCAGTTTTCGCGCAAAACGCTGAAGTCGTCGTGGCTTTGTCGGCGCAGCATAAGCCAAGTGCGAGCATTCTCGATCGAATGCTGTCCTGAGCCGGCAATCAGCCCCCGCAAGACAAGGGGGTGAGTTTTCTATGCATGTAAGTCCTCCTTCGACCCGGTATTATGGCGTAGCCTCGTCAGATCGAGCTTCGCGCAACAAAACCGCTCACGGAATCGCCGGCCAAACAAGCCCGTTCCGTGCTCCACGTTCTGTTCCTCCCTGCACCCGAACGAAATGCCACAAAAAGAGTCTTCGTGGGAACGAAGCGCTCACAGATCTACTAAAAATTTTACCAGGATTGGGGGCTGCAGGTCAAGAAAAACCGAAACTGCCGCGCGATTTGCCGTCGGCCCGCTCGGCGTGCTGCGCGATTTCCTGTTGAAAGCTCGGTCTTTGGCGGATAACCTTAGCTCGGTTCTGCCGGCGCCCGGTTTGGCTCTCGCGTGTTTGCGGGCCGGTGGCGAACGATCTTGAAAACAGGCGCGACGATGCGCCGAACACGCATTCTCGGAGGTTGTACGATGCTTGAGAGCATTGCTGAAAGAACAGAAGTCTTAAAGCCGCACCGGATTCTCGTCCTTGCGATCGTTGCATTGGGCCTTTGCCTCTCGGTGCAGGCCGCCTGGAAACCGGCGGAAGGCCCGCTGCTGACGAAATGGGCCCGGGACGTCTCGCCCGACAACGCGCACGGGGAGTATCCCCGGCCCCAGATGGTCCGGCGGGACTGGCTGAATCTCAACGGGCTCTGGGACTACGCCATCCGGCCCAGGAACGAAGGAAAACCCGCCCAATTCGACGGCCCAATCCTGGTGCCGTTCGCGGTCGAATCGGCGCTGTCGGGCGTGATGAAGCCGGTCGGGCCCGACAACCGGCTCTGGTACCGACGCACTTTTGAGGTTCCGAAGGGAAGGCGATGGGTCATGCAGGGGAGGCGCATTCTGCTTCATTTCGGAGCCGTCGATTGGGACGCAACGGTCTGGGTCAACGGCCGGGAGGTCGGCCGGCATCGCGGTGGGTACGACCCGTTCACGTTCGACATCACCGATACGCTCAAAGACAGCGGCAAACAGGAAATCGTGCTGTCGGTCTGGGACCCCACGGACGCGGGCAACCAACCCCGTGGCAAGCAGGTGCGCAAGCCCCACGGCATCATGTACACAGCGGTCACCGGCATCTGGCAGACCGTCTGGATCGAACCCGTCAACTCGTTCTACATCCGGTCGCTGGAAATAACGCCGGACGTCGATGCGGGAACGCTCAAGCTCAAGGCACACATCGAGGGCGACGTGCCGAGCAGCGGCACGTACCGCATCATGGCGCACGTCCCCGGGCAACGCAAGCTCAGGCCACGTCCCACGGGCATGGCCGATGGTGCGATTGGTGAAGAACTGGAGATCCCCGTTCCCAATCCCAAGCTTTGGACGCCGGAGGCCCCACATCTCTACGACCTCAAAATCATGCTCGGCGAGAAGGTCAGAGAGACAACAGGGGATCACGGCAAGACCGTCGACTGGGAAAGTGTGGATGCGGTGGACAGCTACTTCGCCATGCGGAAGATCTCGCTGGAGAAGGACGAAAGCGGGATCAATCGGCTGTTCCTCAACGGCAAGCCGCTGTTCCAATACGGTCCGCTCGATCAGGGCTGGTGGCCGGATGGGCTCTACACGGCACCGACCGACGAGGCACTCAGGTACGACGTCGAGGCGACCAAACGGCTCGGCATGAACATGGCCCGCAAGCACGTCAAGGTCGAGCCGGCCCGCTGGTACTATTGGTGTGACAAGCTCGGCCTGCTCGTCTGGCAGGACATGGCCAGCGGCAACAACCGGACGGACGAGGCCAAGGAGCAGTTCGAGCTGGAATGGACGCGCGTCATCAACGCCTTCCGCAACCATCCCTCCATCGTGATGTGGGTGCCCTTCAACGAAGGCTGGGGCCAGCACGACACGCCCCGGATTGTGGAGCTGACCAAAAAGCTCGATCCGACGCGTCTGGTCAATAACGCCAGCGGCTGGACGGACAAGAAAGTCGGCGACGTGCACGACATCCACAGCTATCCGGGCCCCGCCATGCCCGAGGTGGAAGAGAACCGGGCGGCCGTGCTCGGCGAGTTCGGCGGACTGGGCCTGCCGGTGCGAGGCCATACGTGGCAAAACGAGAAGAACTGGGGTTATCGCAGCTTCACCACCCGGGAGGACCTTACCGACGCGTATCTGG
Organism: uncultured Pirellulales bacterium; assembly: GCA_964415045.1. Classification (GTDB taxonomy): domain Bacteria; phylum Planctomycetota; class Phycisphaerae; order Sedimentisphaerales; family Anaerobacaceae; genus CAYPZL01. The sequence continues at coordinate 10,596 of CAYPZL010000121.1, forward strand.
CGTTGATTCACAACCTGCGCAGCCTCATCGGCAACGGCCTGGCCGCGGCGGTGTACACGCAGACCACCGACGTGGAGATCGAGGTCAACGGCCTGATGACCTACGACCGGGCCATGATTAAGATGGACGCCGACAAAGTGCGGGCCGCCAACGAAAAGCTCTACCTGCCGCCGCCCGTCATCAAGACCCTCCTGCCGAGCTCCCGCCGCGACGGCCAGGTCTGGCGCTACACCACGACCAAACCGACCGCCGGCTGGGAAAAGCCCGAATTCGACGACTCGAGCTGGGGAATCGGCAAGGGCGGCTTCGGCACCGAGGGCACGCCGGGCGCCGTGGTCGGAACCCAATGGGACACCTCCGACATCTGGATTCGACGCAGCTTCGACTTGGCGGGCAAGACGTTTGCCGAGCCCCATCTGTCCATCCACCACGATGAGGACGCCGAGGTCTATCTCAACGGCAAACTCATTGCCAAACTCGGCGGCTACACCACCGGCTACGTCCAGGTCCCGCTCGACGCCAAGGCCAAAGCCGCGCTGCGGCCCGGATTGAACTACTTCGCTGTCCACTGCCACCAGACCGGCGGAGGCCAATACATCGACCTCGGCCTCGTCGAAATCATCGAGAAAACACAATGAGAGGTTGACAACGTGACACGATCGAGAGAATGCTGCTTCGACCGGCGTGATTTCATCAAGCTCGCTGCCTGTGCGGTGACGGGCGTCCTGACGCACCGCCCATCGCCTCTGAAAGCAAATGCCTCGGCGACGGATCGGCCGAACATTATTTTGATCATGGCCGACGACCTGGGGTATGGGGACATCAGTTGTTACGGCGGGTGGATCCGGACGCCGCACGTTGATGCGCTGGCAAAGGGCGGGATGCGATTCACGGACTACCACTCGAACGGAGCGGTGTGCAGTCCGACGCGGGCGGCGCTGCTGACGGGTCGCTACCAGCAGCGCTGCGGAATCGATGCGGTCGTGACCGCCAAGGGCCCGGCGCGCGAGACCGGCATGGCGCAGAAGGAAATCACCTTCGCCGAGGTCCTCAAGCAACGCGGCTACGTCACGGGCCTGTTCGGCAAGTGGCACGTGGGCTACTGGGTCGAGTTCAATCCCACGAAGCAGGGTTTCGACGAATTCATCGGTTACGTCAGCGGCAACGTGGACTATCACACGCACATCGACCAGGCGGGTATCGACGACTGGTGGAACGGGGATAAGAAGACACCTGAGGAAGGATATGTCACGGACCTGATCACGCGGCACGCCCTGGATTTCATCAAGCGGCACAAGGACGAGCCGTTCTGCTTGTATTTGCCGCACGAGGCGCCGCACTATCCCTACCAGGGTCGTAACGATCCGCCCGAGCGTCTGCCCGGCGGAGGCGTCGGCAAGAGGACCCGAGGACCCGAGATCAAGCGCGCCTACCGCGAAATGGTCGAAATCATGGACCAGAGTATCGGACGCGTCCTGGAGACCGTCAAAGCGCTCGGCCTCGAACGCAAGACGTTCGTCTTCTTCTGCTCGGACAACGGCGCGAACAGAAGCGGGGTCAATACGCCCCTGCGAGGCGCCAAGGGCAGCCTCTGGGAAGGGGGGCACCGCGTGCCGGCGGTGGCGTACTGGCCCGGAAGGATCGCACCGGGTAGCACCTGCAACCAGACCGTCCTGGGCATGGATCTCTTCCCAACCATGGCCTCTCTGACGAAGGCGAAGCTGCCGGCCGGGCTCGAGCTCGACGGCAAAGACCTGCTGGGCGTGTTGACCGCAAACGGGCGCCTCGACCAACGCACGCTCTTCTGGGCTTTTAAAAATCAGAAGGCCGTACGCAAGGGGCCGTGGAAACTGCTCGTGCAGGGCAACGCGACGCAGTTGTTCAACCTCGACGACGATCTCGGCGAAACAAGCGACCTGGCAAAGGCCCGGCCCGAAATCGCGGCCGCGATGCGCGCCGAGCTTGACGCCTGGGAGCGGGACGTGAGTTCCTGAAGCCCGGCCGCATCCGTTGGAACGCCTTTGCGTGTCCGCGTCGAATCTGATAGTATCCGCGGAATTACAAGCAAACTGATGGAAGGAACCTCTTATGCCATCGAACCTGAATCGGCGTGACTTCATCAAACTATCTGCGAGCGGTGCGGCGGCCCTGGGCCTCTCCGGTTGCGCCGGCGCCAGGGGCTGGTTCGCGAGGAAGTCGTCCGTACCGTCGTATCTCGCAGACCACCGGGAGCTCTACCAGACGGATCCGCGCCAGGCCGCCCGCGCCTGGTTTGGCCAGGCCCGTTTCGGACTGTTCATGCATTACGGGTTGTACAGCCTCCTCGGCCGGGGCGAATGGGTGATGCTGCGCGAGCGGATTCCTGTGGCCGAATACGAGAAGCTGCAAGACCGGTTCACGGCGCGAAACTTCGACGTGGATTTCATCACCGACCTCGCCCTCGAAGCGGAGATGAAATACATCAACCTGACGTCGCGACACCACGACGGCTTTTGCCTCTTTGAAACGAAACAGCACGACTACCACAGCATGGCCGCACCGGCGCAGCGCGACATCATCGGCGACCTGGCCGAGGCGTGCCACCGGAAGGGACTCGGGCTGTTTCTTTACTATTCCTACGCCGCCGACTGGTGGCACCCGTACTTCTACGCCCGCGAGGCCGGCTGGGCGAACGCCCGGCCCGCCTACGAGCAGCCCCAACCCCAGTACAAGTGGGAAAAGGACGAAGACTTCCGCATCTACATCGATTACGTCCACGCACAGATGCGCGAGCTGCTGACCGGCTACGGCCCCATCGCGGGCATCTGGTTCGACCCGATCATGGGTTTCTATCACCGGCCCGATCTGTTCCCGATAGACGAAACCTACGACCTGGTCCGGTCGCTCCAGCCCCAGGTGCTGATCTCCTTCAAGCAGGGCGCCAGTGGAACGGAGGATTTCGCCGCTCCCGAACGCAGCGGCCACTCGCTGGCCGAGCGGCTCAAAGACCCGCAGCAGCGGGAGGTGGCCCGAAAAGCCTGGGAGAGCAACAAGGGCAAGCACAATGAGATCTGCGATACGCTTCAGCCGCGCGTCTGGGGCTATAAGAAAGACGACGACAGCAAGCACCTCGATGCCGACGAGGTGATAAAGCGACTCGAAGCCGCCTGGGCCAACGACTGCAACCTGCTGATGAACACCGGACCCTTAGCCGACGGCTCGATTCATCCCGACGACGTGAAAACGCTCCGCGAGGTCGGACGCCGGCTGCGCAGGAAAGGTTGAAAACGGTCGCGACCTGAAATGAACACGACAATAGGCGACATCCGGGTGGCAGCGTCAAGACCGCAGGTCTTGGCGATGGTGTTGGAGAATTCGTGAAAGGCCATCGCCAAGCTACGCTTGACGCTGCCACCCAGTAGACAGGTACTGATACGAAGTGGAGATAAGAAATGGCGCATCGATCTATGACGCGAAGGGATTTTGTGAGGAATTGTGCGGCGGGTGTATCGGCCTTAACCGTTGGGCCTTTGATGACGTGCGACAGCGGCGCCGCCGAAGGCAAAAGACCCAACATCGTCCTGATCGTCAGCGACGACCATGGGCGCGGCGATCTTGGCTGCTATGGCAATCCCGTCATCCGGACGCCCAATCTCGACCGGCTGGCGGCCGAAGGCGTCCGTTTTACGAATGCCTTCTGCACGACGGCCAGTTGCAGCGCGAGCCGGTCGGTGATTCTGAGCGGCCTGTACAACCACTATAACGGCCAGTACGGCCACCAGCACGCCTACCACCACTTCATCAGCTTCGACCGCGTCAGGAGCCTGCCCGTGCTGCTCTCGCAGGGCGGGTACCGGACGGGGCGAATCGGGAAATACCACGTCGCACCGGAAGAGGTCTACAAGTTCGACGTGGCGCTGCGCGGCAACAGCCGCAGCCCCGTGCAGATGGCCGACAACTGCAAAGATTTCATCGGCGCCGACGACGAGCGGCCCTTCTTCCTGTACTTCTGCACGAGCGACCCGCATCGCGGCGGAGGCAAGGCCAAGGACCTGCCCTACCAGCCCGACCGCTTCGGCAACACCAAACAGGGCTATCCGGGCATCGAGGAAGTCACCTACAAGCCCGAGGACGTCGTCGTGCCCGACTTCCTGCCCGACATCCCGGAATGCCGGGCCGAGCTGGCCCAGTACTACCAGGCCGTCTCGCGCGTCGATCAGGGCGTCGGGCATCTGATCGACCTTCTCAAGAAGGCCGGCAAGTACGACAACACCATCGTAATCTATATCTCCGACAACGGCATCGCCTTCCCCGGCGCCAAGACCACGCTCTACGAGCCGGGCATGAACCTACCCTGCATCGTTCGCACGCCCTGGCAAAAGAACAAGGGCATCGCATGTGACGCGCTGATCAACTACGCCGACTTGACGCCCACGATTCTGGACTTCGCCGGTGCGACGCCGCGCGACTATCAATTCCACGGACGCTCCTTCAAGCCGGTGCTCCAGCGCGAGCGGGCCGAGGGTTGGGACACGACCTACGCCTCGCACACGTTCCACGAGATCACGATGTACTACCCGATGCGCGTCGTACGCGAGCGCCGTTTCAAGCTGATCTGGAACATCGCCCACGGGCTCGAGTACCCGTTCGCCAGCGACCTGTGGGAATCGGCGACCTGGCAGGGGAACCTCCGGCGAGGCAACAAACGGTATGGCAAGCGTACCATCGAGGCGTATCTGCATCGCCCGAAGTTCGAGCTGTACGATCTGGAAAACGACCCGCACGAGGTTATCAATCTGGCTGACGATCCGAAACACCGAAACAAGCTCGAAGAGATGAAGGCCAAACTCAAGGCCTTCCAGAAACGAACCAAAGACCCGTGGATCCTCAAGTGGGAATACGAGTGACGTCGCCTGTCATCCTGAACGAAGTGAAGGATCCGGGCCGAGAAATGTAGGGTGTGCCGTGCACACCGTCAGGATTCGAAAACGATAGAACATGGTGTGCACGGCACACCCTACGTAACGAGAAGAATTCGCTGACAAAGGGACACAGAAATGGCATTATTGCTGGGATACGACGTAGGAAGCTCATCGATCAAGGCTACGCTGATGGACGCCGGGACGGGGCAGGCTCTGGCCTCGGCGACCTCGCCGGACAAGGAGCTCGACATCATCGCCGCTCAGGCCGGCTGGGCCGAGCAGCACCCTGCCACCTGGTGGGAGCACGTCAAGCTCGCCACCCAGAAGATCAAGGCGCAGGCCCAGTTCGACCCCGCCGACGTGAAAGCCATCGGCATCTCCTACCAGATGCACGGCCTGGTCGTGGTGGACAAGAACCAGCAGGTCCTGCGTCCCTCGATCATCTGGTGTGACAGCCGGGCCGTCCAGATCGGCAATCGGGCGGCCGAGGACATCGGTCCTGACAAGTGCCTCAAGCGGCTTTTCAACCTGCCCGGCAACTTCACCGCCTCCAAACTCAAGTGGGTCAAGGACAACGAGCCCGACGTTTATGCGAAGATCGACAAGATCATGCTGCCGGGCGATTTCATCGCCATGAAGATGACGGGCGAGATCAAAACGACCCCATCGGGTCTGTCCGAAGGCATCATGTGGGATTTCGAGGGGGATGAGCCGGCGCAGTTCGTTCTCGACAACTACGGCGTATCGGCCGACCTTCTCGCCGAGCGCGCGGCGACCTTCTCGGTCCAGGGCGAGCTGACGCGGGAGGCCGCCGAGGAGCTGGGGCTCGCCCCCGGCATCAAGATCGGCTACCGGGCGGGCGACCAGCCCAACAATGCGCTGTCGCTGAGCGTGCTGGAGCCGGGCGAGATCGCTGTCACCGCCGGCACATCGGGCGTCGTCTACGGCGTCACCGACCGGAAGAACTACGATCCGAAATCGCGCGTGAACATTTTCGTCCACGTCAACCACGCACCGGACAAGCCCCGTTACGGCGTGCTGCTCTGCCTCAACGGCACCGGCATCCTCAATAGCTGGCTCAAGCACAACTTCGTCGGCGGCGCCGGGCTCGACTATCCGCAAATGAACGAGCTGGCCGCTTCCGTCCCCGTCGGCTCCGAGGGGCTGGTGATTCTGCCCTACGGCAACGGCGCCGAACGCACGCTGGAGAACCGCAACATCGGCGCTTCCGTCCACGGGTGGAACTTCAACATTCACAAGCAGGCCCACTTCCTCCGCGCCGCCCAGGAGGGCATCGTCTTCGCCCTCAACTACGGCCTGGAAATCATGCGCGGTATGGGCACGCAGCTCAAGACCGTCAAGGCCGGACACGCCAACATGTTCCTGAGCCCCCTCTTCGCCGAGGCCTTCGCCACCCTCACCGGCGCGACCGTCCAACTCTACAACACCGACGGCTCCCAGGGCGCCGCCCGCGGCGCCGGGATCGGAACCGGAATCTACAAGAGCACAAACGACGCCTTCACCGGCCTCGAACCCGTAAAAACCATCGAACCCAACGACATGCTGAACGACGCCTACAGGCAAGCCTATGCTTGCTGGGAAGGCGTTCTCAAACAACAACTGTAGAAGCAACACTCATGTTTCCTTAGAAAGATCAAGCAGAGAAGTAGCAGCACATGAAGAAAGTCGGAATCATACGGTGTCAGCAAACGGAAGATATGTGTCCGGGAACCACGGATTTCAAGGTCGCGCGTCAGGGTACGCTTGCCTTTGAGCGCACAGGTCCGGTGGAGATTGTCGGTTTTGTCAGTTGCGGCGGGTGCCCGGGAAAACGAGCCATTGCCCGAGCGAAAATAATGGTCGACAGGGGCGCCGAAGCGATCGTTTTTGCCTCGTGTATTACCAAAGGTAATCCCATCGGCTACCCCTGCCCTCATTACGCGAACATGAGAGACGCGGTTATCAAAAAGGTCGGCCCAACGATAGAGATCATCGAATACACCCACTAAACATAAATCTGTAATCCACCGGCTATGCCGGTGAGAATTGAAAAGGCTC
>CAYPZL010000122.1:0-17332 GCA_964415045.1 uncultured Pirellulales bacterium
AACCCAAACCGCCATCAAAAACTCAGATTTTTCACCCGCGCCGAAAGGACACACTCTTCCATATCTTTCTCACGACAAACTCGCCGCCCGGGCAGCAGAAGAGGGAATCCCCGTGGATCAACACGGATTCGCTCAGTCCGTATTTCGGTCGCTCGGCGCCGAAGGTCTGCAACACGTCCACGTGCCAGCTCTGGTCGCCTGTTCGGAGGTCAAACGCGGTCAGCCGCCCAAGCTCGGACAGGTGGTAAACCGTGTCGTCGCAGACGGTCGGCGTACCCCGGGAGCCCGAATAGGGTACGGCCCACGGTTGCCTGGCGGTAGCTTCCCATGACTGTCCGTTGACTTTCTGCCACAGCACCTTGCCTGTCATGTCGAGGGCCGTCACGTATGTTTGCTTGTCGATCATGCCGGCTGTGAAGATGCGGTCGGCCGCGATGGCAACCGTGCTGTATCCATGTCCGAGGCCGGATGCAGTCCACAGTAGCGGTGGCCCCTCCTCCGGCCATCCTCGCAAGAGGTCTTTTTCCACCGATATATTGTCCCGTCCGGGACCATGAAAACACGGCCATGTCGTTGCGTCATCGGCCAGCGATGCCGTCGTCGCAACGAGAAGCAGCAGGATCGCAAGTTCTCGACTGTGCATGGACCACTCCGTCAGATAGATTCACATTCGAGACCGGTGCCGGCGCTGTTGACGGTCACCACGGTTGCATCGTCGTGTCTTTCTGCTTATCAGCGTCCGGAAATCGGGTCATGAGGGAACCGGGCGATTTCACTGCCGGGCGAAGGCCAGTCCGCCTGCCAGTTGGCCGGGTCGTTGCCGTAGGCGGCCGAATCGACGCGGGTCAGGGATGAGCCCAGGCCGTCGGCCTCCGTGGGCCAGGGGTCGATGCCGGCGGGAAAGTCCTCGGGGCGGGAACCGTCGCTGTAGACGACGCGGTCGACGCGGAGCCAGTGGCGCTCCTCGTCGTCCTCGTCGCCCGGCTTGCTGAGCTGTATCTTCTCGCTGCCGTTGGACAGACTGCCCGCGCCCCAGGCGAAGACCTGGACAGCGGCCGGGACCGCGTATTTGGAGATGAGCAAATCGGCGTCTTTGGTCAGGACGAGGTACTCGCCCGGCGCCAATGTCACGGGTGGGTCGCTCGGGAAGAAAAACTCGATGCCCGGATCGTCGGGGTCGTCGGTGAAGCGCCACGGCGCGTCCCGGAGTGCATCGTACAGTGTCACGGGGGCGTCGGTGATGTTGAGCAGTTCGACGTACTCCGCGTCAGCGATAGCGGGTGGATGGTACATGATCTCGGTAATCACCACCGGTCCGACCTGCGGGGCGGCGTTGGCAGCGCCCGGCGTCGGCGCGCTTAAGCGCACGAAGTTGTACGTGCCCGTGCTCTTGAGGTGCCGGCCGAGCGACACGCCGGGATCGGAGGCGTCGAAGCGCTCTTGCTCGCTGTAGCCCGTCAGCTTGCCCTGCGCGCCGGAATGGAGATACACCGTCTCGCCGTCGGCGCTCAGGGCGAAACGCTCGTGACATCCGGGATCGTTGCGATTGTCGAAGTGGTGGTCCTGGTCGAAGACGAGATACCCGCCCGCCGGTAGCACGGTGCCGGCGGCAATCTCGTACTTGGTCAGGATGTCGGCGTCGTCGCTGAGGAACCAGCCGCCGAGGTCGATGGGCTGGCTCGTGGTGTTGTGCAGCTCGATCCAGTCGGGCTCGCCGCCGACGGAATTGGCCAACAGCTCGTTGATGACCACGGCGCCAAGCTCGGGGAGCTCGCCCGTATCGTCGTAGCCGGGCGAGCCGCCGACGTACGCGCTGGGCCGCCAGGCGCGTTTGCTGTCGAGGCTGTTCGGATCGGCGGTCGGGTCCTTGACCGTCAGCGAAAAGCCCTGCCCATCGGTGATGTCGAACCAGCCGTCCTCGAAGCGGAAGTCGTGAATCACCGTGCCGACGGCGTCACGCAGCTCGATACGCTCGCCGGCATTGTTGAGGCTGCCCGAATACTGCCCGGCGATATTGAAGCCGCCCCTGTACTTGCCCTCGAACGCGGTGACGTCCTTGACGACGAGACAATAGTCGCCCGGTGCCAGCTCGAAGCTGCCGAACGTGAAGTCGATCCCGTTGGTGAACGAGACGAGATTGAGATCGATCGTCTCGACGCCGATGTTGGTCAGCTCGACGTACTCGGTATTCGGATCGTCGGGGCTGCCGGTATCGGCCGGATGATACATGACTTCACTGATCCGCAAACTCTCAGCCACCGGCCCTATGGCAAACACCGCCTCATTCAGCGCACTCCATGTGTTGCCGTCCAACGCCCTGGCTTTGACACAGGTGGTCGCGGTCAGCGGTATCGGCGTGACATACCGTTCTACGGACGAGGGGCCGTCTTGCTGCGGCGACTTGCTGGCAGTCAGCTCGACCGAAATGAGGAAATCGGAGCTGGCCGCGGATTGGTTCAAGCCGTGGATCGCGAGGAAGTTCTCGCCTCGTCTCAATATGCTCTCGAAGTCAGGGACATCGATCGGCTCGAACTTGACGGCGGCGAAATCATCGTGCAGGGCGTCGGCGCTGGAGTCCCATTCGGGAGTGCCCGCGAAGTTGCGCCGGGCGATTTCGACGCCGTTGAGGTATGCCACGAAGCCATCGTCATAGCGAACCCGCAGCGTAACGCTCTCCAACTGGGCGAAGTTCTCCACAAAGGGAAAGAAGATTCGCACGTAGCAACCGGCCTGCTGTCCGTACATTTGCTCCTGTACGTCCAGGCTGATGAAGTCTTCGTAGCCGAAGCTTCTCTCGTATCCGATTCCGCCGGGCCGGCCGCTCACCAGGGTCCAGTCCGCGTCGTTGAACCACTGCCCCCCGCGCCAGGTCTCCTCCACCGGTCCGGTCGGTACGAGAACGCGCTTGGTGGCATCCTCGGGCACGAGCACGACGTCAGACACCGGCACGCCGGAGCCGCTGATGGACCGGGGATCGGAGCCGTCGGTGCTGTAGTAGATCATTCTGCCCGAGGAACTCATCGCCAGGGTGGAGCCCGGCTCCACGTATCCACCCTGCGTGCTGAACGTTGGCGGGGCGGGAGCCATCTCCGCGGCGATTCGGTCGTCCATCCACGTCAGACGCTGAGCCAGCCAGCCCTTCATCCAGTCGATCTCCTCCCGGAAGGTGTCGGCGATGAACCAGTTGGGCCAGACGTAGCGGCCGAGGATGTTCCAGCGATCGAAGTTACGGGCCGCCGGCTCCTCGAGCAGCGTGGCGTAGTCCTCGATCATTTGGAGCAGACGCTCGCTCGTGAACGGGCCCCGGCGCGCCGCGAACCAGCGGTCGGCGTAGCGCAGCCGGAACTCAGGGTCTTCGTATAGCCGTCGCCAGTAGGGGTAGGCCCCGTTGTCGAGCTGACTATAGTACCAGCCGGTGGCGTTCCAGCCGTTGAGATAATTGGCGTTGCCCAGCGAGAGGTTGTAGTCCCAGACGGGGCCCATGCGGAGCTTGCCGTTGCGGTCCTTGTGCATGTAGGTGCTCAGGCGAAAGCCGTCGATGTTCTTGCAGAGCTCGACGATGATGTGATGACCGATGAAGGAGTCCACGTCGATAAACGCGGGATAGCCGTTGACCGGGTCCTGGAAGTCCGCGCCGTAGAGCGCGGCTTCGAAGGCATTGAAGAAATCCAGGATCCAGTCTCTTTGTTGCTGAGAGAGATCGTGGCCGTTGGGATCCGCGTAGATCAGATTCTGCCCCTTGCTGGTGCGAAACGTCACGTCGTCGGAATCGAATTTGTCCTTCTTGATGATGTAGCCACCGGTGACTTCGGGCACGGCATTGTCCCCCGGCTCGATCTCAGTGATATCGACGCGTTCGGGAGCGATCTTGATCTTCTCCATGAAGACGTACACGCCGACGTAATCATTCATGGAGATCACGTCGTCCCTGGTGTTGAGGAACAGCTCGATGAATCGCGTGCGCGGCGCGTACTCGCCGATTTCGTTGCTCCAGCGATAGGCCAGCACGTTGCGCATGAGCGATTTGTCGGAGTAGGGGCCCTGCAGGACCCAGTCGGATTCGGCGGGAAAGCCGAGAATCGAGACGTCGGTGTCGTCATTCTGCGCGTCCCAGGTTTCGAGATGGTACTGATGTTTCGAGAAACCGGACGAGCTTTTGCCGCGGACGTTGATGCCGACGCGGCCGCTGAAATCGATCTCATCGGTAAGGACGGCCGTTCCCTCATCGCCCGTATCGATGAAGTACCCGTACCCGGCGACCGGTCGCGTGGAGACGCCTCTGCCCAGGGTATCGACCACGGCGATGGGCAGGGGAGAGGCGAATTCCCGCAAGTCGCTGCCGACGAAGACGTACCGCTGGGTATGGACGGGGCTGGCGCACCAGCCGGGTCGCCAAGCGATGGCTTTCAACGTTGTCGTGGAGGTGATCTGGATCGGCCCGGTGTACTCGGTGCCGCTGGGTCGCGGGCGCACCTGCAGGAAGGGGTCGCTGCCGTTGAGCGTATAGTAGATGGTCGCTCCTTCGGAGGGCGTCGTCAACGTCACCGTAATCGGTCCGGTGCAGAGGCGGCCGGCGGGCTCGGCCCGCGGCTCCTCGGCGATGACCTCGCAGGTGCTGACGTTCGCGGCCCCGGGGGTGGGCGCGGCCATGAAACTCAGCGCATCGTCCCCGTCGGGATAGCGCCCGTAGGAGATGTCGGTGTACTGCTCGTCGAACGACACGCTGTCGATCAACGTCTCCCCGTCGGCGGCGAAGAGGTGAACCTCTTCCCCGTCGCTGTCAAGCCGGAAGCCGGCGTGCAGACTCCCGTCCTCCTCGTCCCCGTCGGTCCAGATCAGCAGATAGCCGCCCGCCGCGATCGTGATCGGGACCCCTCGTCCCGGGGTGGCGGGGATCTGCCACTTTGTCGGCTCGGCCGCGTCGTCCGTCAGGTAGAAACCGGTCACGGCAACGGGCTCGGTCCCGGCATTGTACAGCTCCACCCAGTCGTCGTAGTCACCGTGTCCATCGGCCAGGACGCTGGCGTTGGAGGCCATCAGCTCGTTGATCACCACGGGAATATTGGGATCGGCCCCCTCCGCGACCGTGCCGCAGGCAAGTAGCACCAGGACGCAGACCGCAATCGCGGGAGCCAACTCAAGATGCAAATAAGAAATAGAAAAAACACGGAATCGCCACGAAGCGGTGATTACTTGCCTATTTTTGCATTTTGCTATTTGCATCTTGATTTGTCCCTGTGACTTCCTCACCCCATGCCTGGCATTTTAACGGACCTTGTCGGCCCAACGCTGGACCGGAACCATCGGCTTTTCCCTATCTTAACATATTCGCCCCTCCGGATGCAAACCCTTGCTGACCAGGCTGCCGGAAGCGTGAAGCGTCGTTCGTGAAGCGTATCTCGGAACAGCCCTCGCTTCACGGTTCACGAGACAGGCTTGACCCTTCATCCCCCATCCGCAGCAGCCTCCCCGTTCGCCCGGTCGCCATCCCCGGCAAAACGCGGTTGACCCGATGGTCCTGCTGTCGATAGAATACGCGCATGGGTACGAACACCGTCAAGCTTTCGGATCAGTTGGAGACGCGGATCAGGGACGCGCTGGCGCCGCTGCACCCGGAGGCGGTGATTCTCTTCGGTTCTTATGCCTGGGGCCGGCCGACGTCAGACAGCGACATTGATCTCTATGTCGTGACGCAGGACGACTTCCTACCGGCCACGTGGCGCGAAAAGCGGGATATCGTCCGCGCCGTGTCGAGCCGGATATTGGACCTGAGAACTCGGTACGCCATCGACTTGCTCGTGCATACCAAACCTATGCATCGCAAGTTCGTCGAAACCGACAGCAGCTTCGCCCGCCAGATCATGAAAGAGGGGGTCCGCCTGCTATGAAAAAGGCAAGCGCCCACTGGCTGCAATCCGCCGGGGACGCACAACGGTTCTACCGTTTCGCCCAGAACCTCCGCGACGAGATCAAACGGATACTGGAGGCGGGTCACTGATGCGTTTGCCTGAGCCACCACGCTGTCGCAGATGGGAGGATCAGAAGCCCAAAAGGGCCTTGCGTCGTCCGGCCCTCTTACCTCCCTGCCCATCGCCCTCGCAGCCATTCCGGTAAGATCCCGCTGCTCTTACCCCTCGGCGCCCGACAGGAATCACTGGGCTGAGAAGTGAACTTTTTCGCTTGACGCACAGTACTATTATTGATATCATTTGGTAATGGCGACAATACGTGATATCCTGGCCCGCATGCGGGTGAACCCGAAGGGTATCCGCTTTGCAGATGCCTGTAAGGTCTGCGGACACTACTTTGGGCCGCCACGCCAGAAAGGAACGAGTCATTGCGTCTACCGGATGCCATGGCAGGGCGATCCGCGGGTGAACATTCAGAACGACAGGGGAAAGGCAAAAGCCTACCAGGTGAAACAGATTCTCAAGGCAGTCGAGAGGCTGGAGCATGAACGAACAGAGAATGCTTGACCAATACACGTACCGGGTCACATGGTCCCAGGAAGACGATCAGTGTGTCGGCCTGTGCGCGGAGTTTCCGAGCCTGAGCTGGCTCGCGAACACGCCGGAGAAGGCGCTGCGGGGAATTCGCAAGGTGGTGGCCGAGGTCGTCGAGGACATGCACGCGAATAAGGAGCCCGTCCCCGAGCCGATGAGCGGTCGCCGTTACAGCGGCAAGTTCATGGTCCGCGTCCCGCCCGAGGTGCATCGCCGCCTTGCCATGGAAGCTGCCGAGGAAGATATCAGCCTGAACCGGCTGGTCAGTGCCAAGCTGTCTTCCTGAAGGCCCCATACGCGACACGAGAGGCGCTGGCCGTAACTGCGACGGTCTGGCCGCATATTTCTACCGCCCGCTTGACCCGCCCGACCGGACAAGCTACAATTATGGGCGAACCTTGGAGCGAATCGCATGGCGGCAGTGCTATAGATGATCCGCATGAGAAGGCAGCATAATAGGAGAGTGCGATGGGAGTCATCGATAAATGCACCTACACATTGTCATGCGATACGTGCGCGATCTCGGAAGTTGAATCCATCCTGGACAAGGGGTCATGTTGGGGTGGGTCTTCGTGGGCGTCACCGCGAGAATTCGTCAACTTCAATGTCTCGTGGGATGGGGACGGCGGAAGACAAGAACCTGGGTTGGTGAGCGCAACTTGTGGAAAATGCGGCAAACCGGCGAAGGTTGAGTCGAAATACAGCGTCTAGCGGTGTTGCCGCCCAACGACTCACTTCAGGCGCGACGGCCGTGACTTCACCACGCTTGAGGAACTGTCGGACTTCTGGGATACGCATAGCAGTGCGGACTACGAGGAGGTGATGGAACCTGTTGAGGCGGAAATCGACCTGTCCTCCAGCAAGATATACTGTCCGGTCGCGAAGGATCTCTTGCGCGAGGTGCGCCGCCAGGCACGCGAACAGGGCGTGTCCACCGAAACCCTGATCAACCTGTGGCTACAGGAGAAGCTTCACGCCTCGGCATAGAATGTTGAACGGGGAACGGCGAAGTGGCGTCAGGCGTTGATCTTCTTGAGGAGCCAGGCGATGTTTTGGCCGAGGGTTTTCATGGTCTGGAGGCCCTCTTCGTCTTGCTCGACTTCACCTTTGGCCCGGCCGATACCCATGTTCCAGTAGATCGAGCCTGGGATGATCATCTGGCCGATGAGGAAGAAGTGGTTGATGGAATCGAAGGTGTGGATCGACCCGGCGCGGCGTACGGCGACGACGGCGGCGCCGACCTTGCGTTTGAACATGTCATCGTTGGCGCGGGCGACGAAGCCGGCGCGGTCGATCAGGGCCTTCATCTCTGTCGTGACGTCGGCGAAGTAGGTGGGTGAGCCCAGGATAATGCCGTCGGCGGCGCGCATCTTCTCGATGCAGTCGTTGACGATGTCGTTTTCGATGACGCAGCGTTGATTCTTGTTCTTGTAGCACTGGCCGCAGGCAGTGCAGCCGCGGATGGGCTGGCCCGCCAATTGCACCAGCTCGGTCTCGATGCCTTCGGCCTCCAGCTCAGCGAAGACCCGTCGGATGAGGATCGCGGTGTTGCCATCCTTGCGGGCGCTGCCGTTGAACGCGACGACTTTCATGGGACATTCCCCTTTCGTTAGATCGATCTACCCTGGTTCGAATCAAAAGGGGAATGCTAACGGATCGCGGCGCGTCCTGCAAGTGTAGGATAGGCTTTAGCCCATGCGGGTTCTGCTCTTCACGCATCAATTGCACATCTGCTCCCATTTGGCAATCTTGCGGTCCTCGCCGTGGTGTTTGTTGCGGAGAAACAGCGCGTTTCGCTTCTTCCAGAGACGCCGGGCGGCCCGGTCCAGACTGTATTGTTCGATTCTTCTTCTCAGGTCCGACCAGCGGGCGCGGCAGCAGCGGCACGTGTCATGCTGCTTGTCGTACCACCAGAGCTGAAAGCCCCCGAAGGACTGACAGCTATCATCTCTCACGCCCAAAACGCACTCCGAATAAAGAAGCTGCTTGATATCCCATTTGTCATTCACGGTGACCCGTTTCATTTTTGGATCCTCCATGAGATTTTCGTTCATCTCAGCCTTCATCGTATAGAAGGCGCCTGGGCCGCAGAGAGTAACGCCGGAACTGCCGGCTTTTTGCCGGGCGATCCGCCCCGGCCTCTCTGTATGAGTAATGACGTGTCAACGGCGAATGTTTCACATCGCTGCTTCGAAAAATTGTCAGGCGTGAAACGGGAAGCGTCGTTTCTGAACTGAGAACAAGGGAAATCAAAGATCAAAGAGCAAAAATCAAAATTACGGAAGCGCCGCGATGCGGCGATGACTTTCCTATCTTTGCTGTTTGGTTCTTTTGTTCATCCCCGGAGGCAGGATGGGTTCTCAACCCCAGGCGTGTCGATCCGGGTTCACGGGCGCGTGAAGCGTATCTCGTGAAGCGTACCTTGGGATGCCTGTGCTTCACGCCTGACGAAATTCGTTTCACGCCCAGCATTTCTCAGCAATAAACGGGTGTGGCTCGCGACCATCTAAGTGTGGCCGATAGGCGGCCAAGAGCAACTAAGTCGTGGTTTTAACGTGATTTAAGGAGTTTTGTCATGATTACCAAATGGCTGAAAATCGGCGTGATCGGGACGGCGGGTTTTTGCCTGCTGGGCGGACTTTTTTTCGGGAAGGACCTCGCCAGCTACGTGCGCAGTTCCGCGCGGGGCATGCGGACGGTCGTCAAGGATTCGGTTCCCATCGAGTTTGAGCTGCGTCGGGCCCGCGACCTGCTGGAAGACATCATCCCCGAGATGCGGGCCAACATCCAGCTCATCGCCCAGGAAGAGGTGGAAGTGGCCGCGTTGAAGGCGGAAATCGCCCGCAGCGAGGAGTCGCTTGAGGAAGAACGCGAGAGAGTACAAAAGCTGCGTGCCTCGCTCGCGAGGCATCAGGCTTCCTATCGCTTCGGCGGCAGGGAGTATTCCCACGCGGACGTGAAGGCCGATCTGGCCGGACGGTTCGAGCGACTCAAAGAAAGCGAGCTGGTTCTGGCCAGCAAGGAACGCCTGCTCACTTCCCGCGAGAACTCTCTGAATGCCGCGATGCAACTGCTGGAGAAGACGCGGGGCGAGAAACGCATCCTGGAGAACAAGATCGAGGCTCTGGCCAGCCAGCATCGTCTCGTCAAAGCGGCGGCGGTCGGCTCGAAGATTCATGTGGACAACAGCAAACTGGCCCAGACCGAGAAGCTCATCGCCCAGATCCAGAAGCGCCTCAACGTTGCCGAGCGGGTTCTGGCCCACGAGAGCCGGTTCGTGGAGTCGATTCCGGTAGACACCATCGTCGAAGAGGACCTCGTCGCCCAGGTGGATGAATACTTCGAGACGCGCAACAACGAGACGTCCAGCGAGGACGCCGTGGCCGTGGCCATCGCCACAGGCGAAGAGCCGGCCCGGTAAAGGCCCAGCCGCTTGCGTTGCCAGACGCGTCGTCGAATGGTAGAATTGTCAGTGGCCAACTTCATCCGTAACCCCAGGACAATGTAGGAGTCGGGCCGTGTTGATCCTGCGAATCAGACAAGCTGAGTGTGCGTTGGCCGACGGCCGGCTTGACGAGGCCTTTGAAATCGCGCAGTCCGAAGATCTCCGTCGTCACCGTCACGGCCAGAGGCTGATCGGCCGGCTCACTCGAGCGCTGATCCAGCGCGGGCGGGAGAATCTGGCGACCGGCCGGTACCAGCCGGCCCTGACCGATTGCAACAAGGCCGAGAAGTTGGCCGGCAACACATCCGAGATCGCCAAGCTTCGTGCGGCGGTTTGCAGCGAGATCCTCAAAAACCAGCAGGGCCAGGAACAGGACGCGCTTCGCGTCGCGCAGGCCCGGCGGCAGGTCGACGACGGCTGGCTCAGCGTCGGCGAGCGAATCCTTGAGGAGGCTCCCAGCGGTCACGAGCAAGCCCGGCGGCTGCGACAGGAGCTGGCCGCGGCACGGCTCCAGACCGAAGACGCCGTCGCCAAGGCCCAACAGGCCTTGAAGCAGGGAGACATCGAGCGGGCCATCGACCTGGCACGCAGCGCCCAACTGACCCGTAACAAGAACGGGCAGGTGGCGGAACTGCAGCGTCAGATCGGCCGGCGCGTTCTCGAGCAGGTTCGCACGCACATCGAGCAGGGGCGCATCGATCGCGCTCGGTCGCTCATGCAGCGGCTCGCCCCGCTTGGCGAGGACGGATCGGAGATTGCGGAACTCAGACGGGTCCTGATGCAATGCCATCAGGCCGCTGAGTTCATCGCCGCCGGCAAGCCGGCGGCCGCGTTGCCGTTGCTTCGCAAGGCCAAGACGATCTGTCCTGCGGCGCGGTGGCTGGAGACCTCGCTGGCCGAGGTCAAGCAGGCCGCCGAGGCGCTCGAAGAGCTGGACGCCGGACCGCTGGGGCTGAGCATCGCCGATGCGGCGGCCGGCCAGGAGCCCTGGAACGCGGTGCCGAACGACGATGCTGTGGCCCTGGAGCCCGACGGGCGGCAGAGCCCGGCGATGGTGGAACGACCGATGGTCGATGCCGGTGAGAACTCATTTGTGCCTGAGAAGCTCGTCATGCAGGTGGACGGGGTGGGCAGCTTTCTCGTCTTTCGCGAGCCCCGCATCACGATAGGACCGATCAGCTCGTCCGCTCATCCGGACCTGGGTCTGATCGCCGATCCGAATTTGCCGGTCGTTACGATCGAGCGGATGGACGGCGACTATTTCCTGCGGTCGCAGACGCCCGTGGAGGTCGGCGGGACACCGGTGACGGAAAAGCTGCTGAGCGACGGGGATTGCATCGCCCTTTCGCGGCGTTGTCGCATCCGGTTTCATCTGCCCAACCCGGCCAGCACGACCGCCACGCTGACGGTCTCCGGATCGCGGCTGAGCCGGCCGGACATTCGCCAGATGGTCCTGATGGATCGCGATATCCTGATCGGGCCGTATACCAACAATCACATTCGTACGGACCAACTCAGCGAGGTTGTCGCACTGTTCGCCCAGAACGGCCGGCTGTTGTGCAGGGCCCGGCAGGGCGTTGCCGTGGACGGGCGTCCTTTCGATCCGAGCGTGGGTCTCGTCACCAACAAGCGCATTGCTATTGGCAAGCTCTCGATGGTCGTGACAAGGCTCGAGGCATAAGCCGACAAACGAAGTGATCTAATCCGGCAGAAGACCTATGGACGCGTACCAATACAAATACGGAGATCGGCCCCTGGAAGGGTACACCATCCAGCGAGCGGCCGGACGGGGCGGCTTCGGCGAGGTCTACTACGCCGTCAGCGACAGCGGCCGCCAGGTGGCGCTCAAGGTGGTTCAGAGCCACGAGCAGATTGAGCTGCGCGGCATCAGCCAGTGCATGAACCTCAAGAGTCCGCACCTGGTCACCGTCTTCGACGTCAAGTACAACGATCAGAAGCGGCCGTTTGTCGTCATGGAGTACGTCTCGGGCCCGTCCTTGAGTGATCTGCTCAAGGAATCGCCCGGCGGACTCGGGACCCAGAAGGCCGCCTTCTTCCTGCGGGAGATCGCCAAGGGCCTCTCCTATCTGCACGAGTGCGGTATCGTGCACCGGGACCTCAAGCCCAGCAACATCTTCTACGAAAACGGGTACGCCAAGATCGGTGACTACGGCCTGACCAAGGCCATCAGCGCCAGCCGGCACGTCAGCCACACTATCACCGTGGGGACCGTGCACTACATGGCACCCGAGATCGGCGCGGGTAAGTACGACCGCAGCGTCGATATCTACGCTCTCGGTGTGCTGCTCTATGAGATGCTGACCGGCCAGGTGCCGTTTTTGGGCGCCAGCCCGGGCGAGATCCTCATGAAGCACATGACGGCTCACCCGGACTTGAGCAACGTCGAGGAACCGTTTGCTCGCGTGATTCGCAAGGCGCTGGCCAAGGATCCCGCCGAGCGGTACCAGACGGTGCAGGAGCTGGTCGAGGACGTCTTCGGCGCCGAGCACGTTCGCAACAGCGTCTCGCAGTTCGCGCCCGAAGAGTTGTCGATGGTGGCCGAGCACGTCGCGCAGAAGATCGGCCGGGTGCAACCGAAGGTCGGGGCCCAGACCGGGCAGCCGGGCCAGCGACAGGGCGAAAAAGACTTTAGCAAGGAGGTGGGCAAGAAAGCCGAATTGATCGCCAAGAAGGTCGAGACCATCAGCGGCCAGGTCGCCGAGAAGCTCAAGACGGTGAAACAGAAGGCCGATCAGGCGGGCCGGACTTCGTCCAAGATCGTGGATACCATCGGTCCCAACCAGCGTAAAAAGCTGGTGCTGATGACGATGGCGGCTGTGGCATTGGGGGCGGGTCTGCTCAGCGGAGGCGGCTTCTTTCCTGCGGCGATCGCGGTCTTTGTGATGGTGGGGGTGGCGTCGAAAATCATCTTCCGCGCGCGTTGGCATTGGTGGCCGGGATTGGATGAAGACTCTCGCTGGCTGGGCAAGGCCGGGACCTGTCTCCTGGCGTCCTTTCTGGCGGTCATGCTGGGTACGCTCGCCGGGCAGCTTCTGGGATTGCCGTTTAGCGGGGGATGGGGCAGGTTGCCGTTCCGCGGGTTCATGATCTTCCCGTGGATGGGAGGTCCGGCGGCCCAGTGGGGCGGCAGCGTTCTGGCATTGGCGGTGCCCATGTTGCTGACCGACTGGTGGAAACTGACCGATCCGAAACGCGACAAGCGCGTGACCCTGGGGCCGGCCATCGGTGCGGGTTTCCTGGGTTTCATCGCGGGCAACATCTTCCATTATGCGCCGGTCATTGCCGCTTGCGCCCTGGGTGGCATCGTTCTGGTGGTGCAGACGGCCAGCCCGATGGGCCAGGCGGTGGCGAACGCCGCGCAGGCGAAGAAACGCAAAGACAAGGCCGCGCGTTCCAGTGGCGGTATGCAAACGTTGCCGTCCTTCGTTCGACCGCTGTGGCTGGTCGGATTCGTTATCACCGTCAACCTCGGGTTGATCCTGATCCTTCTCGGCGCGATGGAGTGGCGTGGGGACAAGGCCGAGATGGGGATTACGTTCGGCGTGGATTTTCTGATCGCCTCGCTGTTCTGCCTGATCATGGTCTGTCGCAGCCGGTTCACTACCTGGTGGCGGTATCTGATCAAGCCGGTGCTCTTGCTTTTGTGCGTTTGTTGCGCTGTCACCGCATCCATGTTCATAGGTATGACTAACCCCCATGACAAGGAGTTCGCCGTTGCCTTGTTCATGGTCATTTTTTCCAGCATCGTTTTTCTGACGGTGGCGTTCATTCCGGGGCGTAAGCCCAGGCAAACCGCGTCCGGAAGCAATGCCGCGCCGCGCCGGGCCGCCGGCGTGCCGGCGGGGACGGCTTCGCCCTGCAAGCGGCTCTGGGCCCTGGTCCTTGCCCTGGTGCCATTCGTGCCTTTCCTCCCGTTGGCGGGCTTGCACCGCTTCTATGTGGGCAAGATCGGGACCGGCATCCTCTGGCTCTTCACGGGAGGCCTGCTGGGGATCGGTCAATTCATCGACATCATCGTAATCATCGTAGGGAGGTTCAGGGACAAAGACGATCTTCCCGTACTCATCTGGCATAATCCCGTTCAGACGGCGGGGGTGGCTCCGCAGGCCCCGGCCCCGGCGGTTGCGGCGGTGGCACAACAAGCAGCCGCGCCCGAGGCAGTCGAACCCGCAGCGCAACAGGCCGACGCGGCGCCGGCGCCGGAGGCGGCCGAGCAAAAACCTGCGTCCTGGCCCTCCTATCCGAGCACGGGCACGGTGATCTACGAGCCGTGGCATCCGCTCAGCGGGTTGATCTGTGCCTTCGGACACATCTTGGCCCTGGCGGCGATCCTGGTTGGCCTCGCAGTGGCGTTGCACCTGCCGGCGGTAGTAGCCTCCGGCTGGCCGAACCCGGATCTGGCGCAGGAGCTTGAGCAGCTTTTTGGATACGCGGGCTGGCCCGCCTTGATGGAACGATTGGGGGCTATCCTCCTGGTCGTCCTCTTCTTCCTGGCGGCGGTCCTGGTCATGATCGGCCGGCGCAAGTCCGGGCCGATGCATCTGATGCGGGCCTTGCTCGGTCTGGGGGGATTTCTTTTTGCGGTCTATGCGGTTCAAGGCGTGATATCGCCTATCGAATTGGAGAATATCGTTGAGGCCTTCCAGGGGAGCCAGGTCGGCCTGGGCATTGAGAGGCTTCTCAGTGCGTGCAGCCAAGACCAGACGGCGATTGCGGCCGTGACCGTGCTGCTCTCCGTTCTGGTACTGGCCTGGCCGCCGCGCCGACGCACACCGGTTTTCGCACCGATGCCTAATCAGGGAGTGAGCTAATCATGGCTGTTTCGATGTTTGCCCTCATATTGATTCCGTTTGTCTTTGCTCTGCTTGTTCTTCTGCTGATCAAGTCGCCCAAGGCCGGCGCCATTTTCGCAGGAGTACTTGTCTGCCTGGTTCTGGCCGGTGTGTTTGGCGGGCACTTTCTTGGTTTTCGCGGTAGTGTGAGGATGGGCGTGATGCCCTTGTTCGTCATCGTCGTGCCGTTCGTCTTCGTCCTGCTCGTTCTCCTGCTGATCAAGTCCCCCCGGGCGGGAATCGGTGTGTTGGCCGCGCTGGTGGCCATGGGGGTGGCATTCTTCGTAGCGATTCCCGTTTCGCACCGGCGCGTGGTGCCCATACAGGAAACGCGCGTGGTGGACACCGCGGTTCTATCGCAATCCGTGGAACCGGTCGGTGGCTCGCCGATCTGGTTGGAGGGGATGGATCGCGAGTTTGACGCCGATGTGTATCCGTCCAAGCGGGCGGCGGTGCGGGCGATGGGCGCGCGGATGGATGCCTTGATTGAACGAGCGGCCGGCGACGGCGTCGCGCCGGAGAAGATCAGCATCTTCCAGGAAGGCAGCGAGCAGGAACTGGCCGGTGAGTTGGTCACCGTGGTTCAGGAACGGTTTCCTCAGGCCGTATGTGGCGTGGAAAGCGATTTGCGAAACACTGCGGAGAAGGAAGTCGGAATCACGCTTCATCTGAGCGATTTGCGATTAGAACCGGTAGAGTGGGCGGGCAGCCCGCGCGAGAGCAGCAGCAGCGGTCGGATCGAGGCGACCGTGTTCGGCCGGGGCGGGACTGCGTCGGTCGGCCGGCGGTTTGTGGAGAAACCCTGGGTGGTCGATTTTGCCTCGTTCGCCAATTCCCGACCCGGCAAGAGGTTCGCGATTGCCCGCTCGCGACAGACCTGTACCAGCGAGAACGATGCGATGGAGCAGGCGCTGGCGGATGCGGCCGTCCTGCTGACGCGGATGGTCGGCGATGAGATGAGAAGCGCCGGGCCGCTTGGATCGGCGTTGCAGGTCACGAGCACCGATGTCCGCGATGGGGACCTTATCGTCGACCAGTTCGTCCAGGGACTCGCCGGGTCGGCCAGCAAGATATGGCGCAGCGCTTTGCTCATCGATACATCCGGGCCGAAAATTTCGTGGCTGGTCGACCGCAAGAGTCACGCGGCTCACTCCATGCGCATGACCTGGGCCCGCATGATCGGCTCGGCCGTCGGCGTCGTGGCGCTGATCGCGGTGATTTATTTCTTCCTCAATATGGCCACACGCGGGTATTATGAATGGTCGTTGAGGATCGCAGGGGTGGTTTTGGCGATCGTCGCCGTCATCTCGGTCCTCATGATGGTTCAATAGAATAGCAAAGATCAAAAATCAAAGATGGGGAAGTCATCGCCGCGTTGCGGCGATTCCGCCATTTTGCTTTTTGCTCTTTGCATTTTGATTTGCCCCTATGGCCATTACAAAGGGAGAACAGTATTTTCTGGACCGGATCCGGTCCGGTGACGAGCAGGCGTGGTCGGATTTCGTGAATCGCTACCGCGGCCGGCTGCTGCGTTTCGCCCGTTCGAAGCTCTCCCAGCGCGCCGACGCCGAGGACGCGGTCCAGGAGACCTTCATCGCGTTTGTCCGGAGCATCGCGCGCTACCGGGGCGACTGCGACCTCGAGACCTATCTTTTCTCCCTGATCCGCCGCAAGATCATCGACAGCTACCGCAGCGCCGGCGCCCGGCGGGTGTGCCTGATCCAGGATACCTACGACACCGATTCGGACGAGCCGGCATCGGACCCCTTCAACGCCGTGGCTTCCCCGGCCCAGACGGCAAGCTGGTACGCCCGCGCCGACGAGCAGTACGACTTGCAGAAAGCCGCCCTGGCCCAGGGCTTGTCGAACCTGGTCGACAATCTGAAGCGCTCCCTGCGGTTTCGCGACCTCCAGGTCATCGAGCTGCTTCTGTACTGCCAGCTTCCCAACAAGGAGGTGGCCCGTACGATGAACCTGAACGAGAAGGCGGTGGCGTTGATCAAACACCGCAGCCTGAAGCGCATCCGCGAGAACGTGGCCGGCCAGCACGTGCCGGTGGGCCCCGAGGCCGAGGAGTTCGAGAACCTCCTGACCGACCTGTGGGAAAACCTTCGCTTCAGTTGTCCCAAACGCAGCACGATCGGGGCCTTCATGCTCCAGACCCTGGATGAGGATTGGCAGCGGTACGTTGATTTTCACCTGAACGTGCTCGGATGCCGGTTTTGCCGGGCCAACCTCGACGACCTCCAGAGCCAGAGCGCCGAGGGCCAGCGCGAGCAGTTCCAGGCCCGCATCATGGAATCCACCATCGGCTTCCTCCACCGGCCGTTGTGAGGGGCAAGTTCAGAGCGTGACGTTCGTTGACACCGGCCACGCGGGGCGAAGTCCCCTTGACACTTTCTCGCGCACATTCGCCCCGGTTGCGCGTCTATCTTGTGGATATCCAAACGTGTATGATGGAGTCAATGGACGCCGAACCTTCCGCGCGTTCTGATGCCGGTCGGTGCCGTTGTAGCGCTCCACAAAGGCGA
>CAYPZL010000123.1:0-17296 GCA_964415045.1 uncultured Pirellulales bacterium
TAGTCCTTGACAACCGGCAGCCTTTCATGAATAGGATGGGCTTTAGCCCATGCGGGTGCTTGCGAACCCATCGGTCGCATGGGGGTAATGCCGTATGACAATGACGAAAAAACCGAAGACAAACTGGAACGGCTTCTCGCTCAAGCCACGCAGGGAAATGCCCGAGGGGCTCTGGATCAAATGCCCCGGCTGCGAGCACATGCTCTACCGCTGCGCCGTCGAGAAGAACCTCAACATCTGCCCCGAGTGCGACCACCATTTTCGTATCGGCGCCCCGGACCGCATCCGGTACCTTGCCGACGAAGATTCCTTCCAGCAGATCCTCGAAGACCTCACCACCGGCGATCCGCTGAGCTTCAAGTTCCGCGGCACGACCTACAAACAGCGTCTCAAGACCGATGAGAAGAAGTCCGGGGCCAACGAGGCCATGCTGATCGGCAAAGCCTTCATCAAGGGCCGCGGCGTCATTCTGGCGGTCATGGAGCCCAACTTCCTCATGGGCTCGATGGGCGCCGTCGTCGGCCAGAAGTTCTGCGTGGCCGTCGATCGTGCCATGGAGGAGTCGTTGCCGCTGGTGGTGGTGAGCTGTTCCGGCGGGGCCCGCATGCACGAAGGCGTCGTTTCGCTGGCCCAGATGGCCAAGACCTCCACCGCCCTGGCCCGCTTCAGCGACACCAAGGGCCTGTTCATCTCCGTCCTGGCCGACCCGACCACCGGCGGCGTTACCGCCAGCTTCGCCATGTTAGGCGACGTTATTATCGCTGAGCCCGGCGCCCTCATCGGCTTCGCCGGACCCCGAACCATTGCCGAAACCATCAAGGTCGAACTGCCCGAAGGCTTCCAGACCGCCGAGTTCATGCTCCAACACGGTTTCGTCGACATGATCGTACACCGTCGAAACCTACGCAGCGAAATTGCCCGCATCATCGACTACTGCCAGAAATAGCCACCCCCGCCGTGCCCCACACCACAACGTCTCCTGCGGAGTTCCCTTCGTCTCCGGATGTGTTTGCCCATTTGGAATTCGCGGCTATCAGCGTCCCTTCAGAAAACGGAGTTGGATTGTAACGGTCACGGGTCGAAGGTGCGATAACTCCGCCGTCGCAGGGGGGGGTATGCCGCACTCTCAAGGCTTTCTCGCGCTTCGCAAAGCCGCTGGCTACGTTGCTGTATCGAGCGAGCGAATCGGCAATACGCACAAGTCGGGCCTCGTGAAGGCCGGGGGTGCGGGATGGAGGTTGTCCACAAGCCCCTGAGGCGTCTCCGAAGCACCCCCGGCTGGCGTGAAGGCGTTTGTCGCGGGCCGAATGTTGATGGCAAAATCGATTTTTCGCAAAAAAAATGGCAGATCCGGCAGAAACGCCGAGATGGGGAGGTTCGAATTTGGGATTCTCGATCAGGTCTGCGTGGTCGGCGGCGGTGCCGGGTGCCTTGCGAGCGCAAAAGATTTTTTTCATTTTTGGCGAACCGGGGGCACTATACATAGTAATATCGCTATATAGTGGAAAAAGTATATTAGAAAGGCCTTCTGATGGACAAAGAGTTGGCGGTACATGCGGCAGAAGTTCTCAAGGCGGTGGCCCACCCGCTGCGGCTGCAGATCGTCGAGATTCTGGAAGGCGGGGAGCGGAGCGTCGGGGAAATCGCGGACGCCCTCGGCGAGAAGCAGGCGATCACGAGCCAGCAGTTGAATTTAATGAAAGACAAGGGCGTGCTGGCCTCGCGCCGGGAGGGCGCCAAAGTCTACTACCACATTGAGAATCCCAACGTGGTTCGGGTTCTCGGTTGTGTTTACGACCACTGTGAGAGTCGAAAGAGAGGCGAAGGATGACGAAGCAAGAGTCGTTGCAGCAGGACGAAAAGGTGAAGCGTCAGAGCGTTAAATACCTCCTGATGGGGGGGCTGGCCGGCTTGGTTGTGGGGGCCGTACTGTGCGGGCTGGTGATTTTCACCGCGATGCCGTCGCTGATGATCGTGACGCATGAGAGCGAGCTCGGCTTTGAGGAGACCGTGGCCGCTCTGGAAAAGTCCATTGCGGACGAGGGCTGGGTCGTCTCGGCCGTCAGCGATATGAACAAGTCGATGGCCAGGCACGGCGTGGAATTCGGCCCGCGCGTCAAGTTAGTGAAACTGTGCAAGCCGGAGTATGCCAAGAGCGTTCTAACCACCGACCGCCACATCTCGACGCTGATGCCCTGCTCGCTGGCCGTCTGGGAGGGCGACGACGGCAAGGTCCATCTGTCCAAGATGAACATGGGCTTGATGGCCAAAATGTTCGGCGGTAACATTGCCCGGGTGATGGGCGGCAGCGTTGTCCGGGACGAGAAGGCCATGCTCGCCGGCATCATCGAGGATTGACCGTATCAGAGGGAAGCGACCATGCAGAAGATTCTCGTCCAATTCGTAGTCCTGGTGGCAGCGGTTGCCTGGGCCACCGACATCGTGGAGGGGATCGACCCGTTCAAGGTTTTCAAGCCGCAGGTCCTGGGGCTTCTGGGAGGCGCGTTTGTAGCGACGCTGTTGGTCTTGAGCCTGTTTGTCTATCGTCCCTGGTGCCATTTCTTCTGCCCGTTCGGCTTGGCCGGGTGGGTCGCCGAGAAGATCAGCATCTTTAAGATTCGCGTGGACTACGATAAGTGCATCGCCTGCGAGGCTTGCGCGAAGGCGTGTCCCTCGACCGTAATGGGGGCGATCCTGAAACGCGACAAGATGATTCCCGATTGCTTTTCCTGCGGCACGTGTATCGAAACCTGTCCCGCCGGCGCGATTGCCTTCAAGGCGGGCAAGCGAACGAAACCGCCTGCAGGCAAGTTTAAAAACGACTGACAAAAAGAGGATCGACAAGCGATCCCACGTAAACGGAGATAAAGGAGAACAGCCATGGAAGAACAAGCCGGCAGATTGCCGTTGATTGGAGAGAAGGCGCCGTCGTTTGTGGCCGAGAGCACACAGGGGCGGATTCGTTTCCCGGAAGACTACAAGGGCAGATGGGTGATCTTCTTCTCGCACCCGGCGGACTTCACGCCGGTCTGCACGACCGAATTCATGACGTTCGCGACGATGACCGACGAATTCAAGCTGCTCAACGCCGAGCTGCTCGGTTTGTCCATTGATAGCACCTATAGCCATATCGCCTGGCTGCGGACGATCAAGGAAAAGATCGAGTATAGGGACATGAAGGACGTAGAGGTGAAGTTCCCGGTCATCAGCGATCTGACGATGGAGGTCTCGAAGAAGTTCGGGATGCTGCAACCTTCGGCCAGCACGACGCAGGCGGTGCGAGCGGTCTTTATCATCGACCCGGAGGCAACCGTCCGCGCCATCCTGTATTACCCGCTCAGCAACGGGCGGAACGTGGATGAGGTCAAGCGGCTGCTCATCGCGATGCAGCACAGCGACGAGCACGGCATCGCCACGCCGGCGAACTGGCAGATCGGCGACGACGTGATCATTCCGCCGCCCGGCTCGTGCGGCAGCGCCAAGGATCGCGTCGAGAAACCCGGACCCGATACGAAGGTGCTCGACTGGTTCCTCTGCCTGAAAAAGTGTCCGCACAAGTAAGCGAACGTAAATCGTTGTGAGCAGGATATGCTCCGAACCGTGAGCGGGTTGGGTCCCAGCGAAGCTGGGCCCGGTGGGGCGACGAACATGGACAACAAGCAGAAGATAACTGAGTTTTCTCTGAAGCATTACAAGCTGGTCACGGCGTTGCTGGTGGTCTTCACCCTGGCGCTGGGCGCGTTGATCCCGTTGATCAGGGTGGATACGGACCCCGAGAACATGCTCTCGGCCGATGAGCCCGCCCGCGTCTTCCACGACCGGGCCAAAGAGGACTTCGTGCTGTACGACATCGTCGTTCTGGGTGTGGTCAACGAGAAGGACCCGAACGGCGTGTTCAACGTCGCGTCGCTGACGAAGATCTACAAGCTGACCGAGTTCGCCAAGACCTGGCGCAGCGCCAAGGATCCCAACGAAGGCGTCGTCGAGGTGGACCTGATGGCGCCGTCGCTGGTGGATCACATCAGCCAGGGCGGTCCGGGTGTCGTCAAATTCGAGTGGCTCATGCCCCAGCCCCCGGCCACCGAGGCCGAAGCCCTGGAGATCCGCGACAAGGCGATGTCCAACCCGTTGCTCTACGGCACGGTCATCTCCGAGGACGGCAAGGCTCTGTGCATCTACATGCCGCTGACCAGCAAGCACGTCAGCCACGAGCTGTACCGGGCCCTGAACGACGAGGTCGCCCGCTTCGAGGGCGACGAGCAGTATCACATCACGGGTCTGCCGGTGGCGGAAGACACCTTCGGTTACGAGATGTTCGTGCAGATGGCGATCTCGGCGCCGCTGGCCATGCTGGTCATCTTCATCCTCATGCTGGTGTTCTTCCGCAAGCTCGTGCTGGTGATCTCGCCGATGATCGTGGCGATGGTCGCGGTGATTGCCACGATGGGGGCGCTGATCGGGCTGGGCTATCCGGTCCACATCATGAGCTCGATGATCCCGATTTTCCTGATGCCGATTGCGGTGGTGGACTCGGTGCACATCCTCTCGGAATTCTTCGACCTGTACACGAAGGAGAAGGGCCGGCGCGAGACGACGCTCGAGGTCATGGGGCACCTGTTCATGCCGATGCTCTATACGTCATTGACCTCGGCGGCGGGTTTCGCCTCGCTGGCATTGACGCCGATTCCGCCGGTGCAGGTGTTCGGCATCTTCGTCGCCGTCGGGATCATGATCGCGTGGCTCTGCACGGTGACGTTCGTCCCGGCCTACATCATGCTGCTGAGAGAAAGCTCGCTGGAGAACTTCGGGGCCGCAGCCGTGCATGAAGAGAAGCAGACCTGGCTGACGCGGCTGCTGCATGCCGGCGGCGCGTTTACCTACAAGGCGGCCAAGCCGATTCTCGCGGTCCTGCTGATCGTCGGCATCATCGCCGTCTACGGCATCACGCGCATCGTCATCAACGACAATCCCACCAAGTGGTTCGCCAAAAGCCACCCGATTCGCCGGGCCGACATCGAGCTGAACAAGCACTTCGGCGGCACTTACATGGCCTATCTGGTCCTCGAGGACACCGCCGACCCGAACGTTGACGCCACGTACACGGGAATCGTGCGGACGCGCCTGGAAGAGAAGATCGCGCGATTGGCCGAAGAGCTGCCCGAGGCGCGCGGCTTGCTGGCGGAGATGGACCGGGCCCTGATCGAGAGGGCCTCCACGGACGTGAACAAGGCCGACTATCTCGATGCGCTCGTGGCGTTTGCCGGCGAAAGGGAGGCGGCCGCCGACGGAAACGTCGCCGACGCCTGGTACGAGCTGGGGTATTTCTTCGAGGGGCAGAAGGAGAGACTCAAGCTGTTCAAGCAGCCCGAAGTCCTCACATACATGGCGCAGCTTCAGGAGCATCTGGAGCAAGAGGGGCTCGTGGGCAAGAGCAACTCGGTGGCCGACATCGTGGCCAAGGTGTACAAGGAGCTGATGGGAGGCGCGCCGCAAGAGCCGGCGATCCCGGTTTCGTCTCCGGCCGTGGCGCAATGTCTGATCCAGTTCCAGAGCAGCCATACGCCCGATGACCTCTGGCATTTCGTCACCAACGATTACGACAAAGCCAACATCTGGCTCCAGCTCAAGAGCGGCGACAACAAAGACATGGAGAAGGTCGTCGCCGCGGTGGATGCGTTCTTCGAGGAGAATCCCGCCCCGGCGCCGTTGACCCACCGCTGGGCGGGCCTGACCTATATCAACACGGTCTGGCAGGATAGAATGGTCTGGGGCATGCTCCAGTCGCTGCTGGGCAGTTTCATCATCGTCTTCATCATGATGTCGATCCTCTTCCGCTCGCCGTTGTGGGGTCTGGTGTGCATGGTGCCTCTGTCGATCACGATTCTGGTGATCTACGGCCTCATCGGTCTGGTGGGCAAGGACTACGACATGCCGGTGGCCGTTCTCAGCGCGCTGACGCTCGGCATGGCGGTGGACTTCGCGATCCACTTCCTCGAACGCGCGCGGAGCACCCAGGCCCGAACCGGCTCGTGGAAGGCCGCCGCCGCGACCATGTTCGGAGAGCCCGCGCGGGCGATCAGCCGCAACGTCCTGGTCATCGCCATCGGCTTTCTGCCCCTGCTCGCGGCGCCGCTGGTTCCGTACAAGACGGTCGGCATCTTCCTGTGCGCGATCATGGGCCTGTCGGGAGTCGTGACGTTGATGGTCCTGCCGGCCATTTTGACGGTGGCGGAGAAGAGGATGTTCAAGGCGGCGAAAGCGCCGCGGTCGGTCGGGTGCAACTGTGCCTTCTGCATGATTGTCTCGATTGCGGCCGTCGTCCTGGTGGCGCTGAACCTGCACCAGTACTGGCATTTAGGCTGGACGGGGTTGGCCGTGCTGGCGGTCGTGGCGGTGCCCTTGATGGCGTTGTCGTGCAGCCTCATGTCGCGCCGGCAGGCCTGTCGCGCGATCGATACCCGAGAACAAGAAAACGCGAAAGGCGATCACGGAGGTGCGTCATGACCGTCGAGAGATATCTCAGAGCAATCGCAGGATTCTTCGTGGTTGTCAGCGCCTTGCTGGCCCACTATCATTCACCTTACTGGCTTCTCTTCACCGGCTTTGTGGGATTGAATCTGCTGCAATCGGCGCTGACCAACTGGTGCCCGATGATGACGGTTCTCCGCAAGCTCGGTGTGAAAGGCTGAGTGCGAAAGAAAGGGAGGTGTGGCATGCTGCGGACAATGAATGTGAATTTGTTGCTGCTGTCCTTCGTTTTGAGTCTCGCCGTCGCGGGCCCGGGTCAGGCGGCCCAGGAGACACCCGACGTCCAGACCATCGTCAACAAGGCCAACATCGTCGCCTACTACCAGGGCGACGACGGCAAGGCCAGAGTGAAGATGACCATCACCAACAAGCAGGGGCAGAAACGCCAGCGCGAGTTTGTCATCCTGCGCAAGGACGTTAAGGACGGGGGCGACCAGAACTACTTCGTCTATTTCCAGCGGCCCCCGGACGTCCGCCGAATGACGTACCTGGTTCACAAGCACGCCGACGTGAACAAGGACGACGACCGATGGCTGTACATGCCCGCTCTGGATGTGGTCAATCGCATCGCCGCCGGCGACAAGCGGACCAGCTTCGTCGGCTCGGACTTCCTGTACGAGGACGTCTCCGGACGCAGCCTCGACGAGGACACGCACGAGCTGATCGAGACGACCGATGCGGTCTTCATCGTCAAGAACGTGCCGAAGAAACCCGAGACGGTGGAATTCAGCTACTACAACGTGGCCATCGACCGCAAAACCTTCGTCCCCATGAAGATGGAGTTCTTCGACAAGGAGGGCAAGCTGTACCGCGTGATCGAGTCGACGAAGGTGGAGACCATTCAGGACTTCCCCACCGTGACGCAGTCGGTCGTTCGGGACCTCAAAACGGGCAGCAAGACCGAGATGGAATTTAGCGACGTCAAGTACAACATCAAGCTCAAGGACGTTTTTCAAGAGCGGTATCTGCGCAGACCGCCACGGGAGGCAATGAGATGATCGTATCGCGGGGTGTCATGATCGTCGTGCTGGTGTTCGGTGCGGCCTGGGCCGCCGGGGCAGGGGCCCAGGAACAGGAGCCCAAAGAGGATCCCGTCACCGCGTTCTTCGAGAAGCTCGACACCGAGTATCACGGGTTCTACGAGATGCGCGGGGGCTACCGGCTCCAGAACGACCCGTACGAAAAGGACATGTCGATCATGGAAGCCCGTTACCAGTTCGACCTGTTCTCCTTCCGTGACTGGGGTGACGTCAAGGTCAAGGGCGATTTCTACGGCGATCTGGTCGAGGAGCAGGGCGTCTTCGATCTGCGCGAAGCCAATATTTTCACCCGGCCGACCGACACCATGGACCTGAAATTCGGACGCCAGGTCCTTACCTGGGGCACCGGCGACCTGCTCTTCATCAACGACCTGTTTCCCAAGGACTGGCAGTCGTTCTTCATCGGTCGCGACGTCGAGTACCTCAAGGCGCCCTCCGACGCCGTGAAAGTGAGCCTTTTTTCCGACGAGATCAACCTCGATGTCACGTACACGCCCGAGTTCGACTCGGACCGTTTCATCAGCGGCGAGCGCCTGTCCTACTGGAACCCGCTGGCCGACGGCGGCCGATTCGCGGGCGAGGACCGCACGCTCAGCGTCGAAAGACGCCGGGAGTTCTTCGAGGAGGACGAGGTGGCGCTTCGCCTCTATCGAAACATCAGCAACTACGAGCTGGCCTTCTACGGCTACTGGGGCTACTGGAAGAGCCCGGGCGGGTTCAACGAGACGATGAACGCGGCGGTCTTCCCCGAGCTCTACGTCTATGGCACCAGCCTGCGCGGCACCGTCGGCAAAGGCATCGGCAACGTCGAGATCGGCTATTACGACTCCGTCGACGACCGCAGCGGCGACGACTTTCTGATCAACAACTCCGAGATGCGCTACCTGCTGGGCTACACCCGGGAGATCGGCATGGATTTCACCGCCGGCGTGCAATACTACGTCGAGCAGATGCTGGATTACGGCAGCTACGAAAACGCACTGCCTGCCGGCATGCCGGCCCGGGATGAATTCCGGCACGTCACGACCCTGCGTCTGACGAAGCTGCTGATGAATCAGAATCTCACGCTCTCGCTGTTTACGTATTACAGCCCTTCGGATGAGGACGTGTACATGCGGCCCATCGCCAACTACAAGGCCAGCGACCGACTCAGCCTCGAGCTCGGCTCCAACATCTTCTTCGGAGACGACGACCACACCTTCTTCAATCAGTTCCAGAACAACACCAACCTCTACACCGCCGTCCGGTACAGCTTCTGACGTTTGCGGCGCCATGATGCCGCTGGCCTTCATGCCCGCCTGGATGCGGAATATCAGCCATTTCAGTCCCGTCAAAGGGGGTATCCTCGCGATGGAAGGAGCCATCTGACCCATCTTCTACAGTAAGGACAGTTATCCACCGCCAACATCTGTGTTCTTGAGTAGAGTTTTGCAAAATGGAGATTAGGCTTATATTCTTCAAGGAAATCGTTGGTGTGATTTCCTTGAAGACAGAGGTTAAATATCTACACCCAAAGCACTTACGTTCTCGGGAGGAAAAATCGACAAGGAGATTTTTCCTCCCTAAAGTAAGCCTAATCTCCATTTTGCGAAAGTTCAGTTCTTGAGCCAGACACGAGGATTTTGCGTTTTCGGTCTTCGCAATGTAGTGCCATACAATGATGGCTATTCAGGTTTTTCTGTTGATATGTGAAGGCCATGGGCCACATACCGTAGTGATCAAAGGAGTGGCCTATGTTTGTGAGAACCAGGTCGTCCGGAACGTATCAGTATCTGCAAATCGTCCAGAACGAACGCATCGACCGCCGGGTCCGCCGGATCGTGGCCTCGGACAACGGGCAATACGAACCGCTGTGCCCGACCTTGTCGAGAAACTCCGTAAGAACGAATCCATCCGGCGTCTTCTTCACGTGCTTACGAAACGTCCACCACCGGTAGTAGTAAATCTCCTCGAAGCTCTTGTCGGGGCAGTCGAAGAGCGGGACGTTCTCTTTCATCCACGCCCACGACCGGTCGTTCGGAATATGATTGACGATCGTCTCGGGCTCCATGCCGTTGAAGAAATCGACGTGATGCGCGAACGCCGCGGCGTCGAGCACGAACATTGCGTCGCGCTGCCGGGGCGTTCCGATCGCACTCATTGCCCCGAGCAGCAGTACACACATGACCAGAGGTGCGGATCTGCCAACCCTAAGAATCTCTCAACGTTTCTTTGCGTACAATACCACGTCCGGGCAACGCGTTACCGAGGCGCCCGGACCAGCGACGGCAGCCTTCCGGCCAAACCGACCTGGTCGTCTTTCACGATGAGGACGCCGGCGACGCCCTCAATGGCGGCGATGCGATTGAGCGCAGCGTTTACGTCGTCGGCGGTTCCGACGAGATTGGCGGCCGCCGTGGCGGCGGCGTCGGCCAGGGCCGCGTCTTGGGCCACCACCGTGGCCAGGTCGCAGCGGCCCAGGCTCAGCGAATGTCCCATCCTGCCCGACGAGGAGCAGACGGCGATGGGCGTATCGTCCGGCTGCAGGGAAAAAGCGAACTGGTCGCCCAGAGCGGCACTTCCCGCATAGAGACCGATGACGACCGGATCGACGGCCCGGAGGTAGATGTCGCCTCCATTGTCGACGATTACCTCGTCGGCGCCGGCGGCCAGGCCCGCCTCGGCGGCGCACTGCGCCATCGCGCCGGCGACCGCCGCCATGGGACCGACGCCCACCAGCGCCGCGGCCCGCGCCATGCGACGGGCCACCTCCGGCGCGTCGGCGCCCAGCTCAAGCGGTTCGAGGCAAGAGCCAAACTCTGGATGACGCCCGATGTACTGCTCCAGGATGTCCCGCTGGCGGACGACCTCATCGGTGGCGGCGTCGAACCGCTCGCAACAGATGCGGAACGCCGCTCCGCGATACGTGAACGTTCGATAGGTTCGTTTGCCAGCCATAGCAGGTCGTGTCAAATCCGAAGCACGAAATCCCAATGTCCGGAAACTTGCAGCGCTGCGGCCGGCAGCCTCTTGAATCTCGTATTTGGCTGATTCGTGCTTGCTCCGGATCTCGTCAACGGCATCGCAGATTCTGGATTGGCGATTGTGGACTCGCACCAGCGCAAAATAGTAAATCGTCAATTCAAAATAGTAACTGAACTTTTGCAAAATGGAGATTAGGCTTACTTTAGGGAGGAAAAATCTTCTTCGTGATTTTTCCTCCCGAGAACGTAAGTGCTTTTCGTATAGGTATATGAGCCTTCTTCAAGGAAATCACACCAACGATTTCCTTGAAGAATATAAGCCTAATCTCCATTTTGCAAAAGTTCAGTAGTTAAATTAAAAGGCCGACGCGCAGGCGCCGAACGGGCAGACGCGCAGGCACGCCAGGCACTCGATGCACTTGGCCTCGTCGTAGACCACCTCGCGCGTGGCCGGGTCGCTGATGTGCAGGGCCCCGGTGGGACAGTGCGGGACACATTGGCCGCAGTGCGTGCAGCGATCCTCGTCGCGCGTGACGCCTTTGCCCGTCGTGTTGATCGTGACGTTGAACGTCTTGACGAAGTCCATGCCGCGCTCGATGTCCGCTTCGGTCCCGGTCACGTCCAGCACCAGGTATCCTTCCTCTTCGGGCGTGACCTTCGCGCGGTACACGTTGACGACGAGGTTGTGGTCCTTGACCAGATGATAGATGATGGGCTTCTCGCACTCGCAGCGCGGAAAGAACAGCATCAGTTTCTTGGTGACGGTTTCGCTCATGCCGGCTTCTCTCTTATCTCGAGCGGTTTCATGCTCGTATCTTTCGGCAGCGGCGCGATCGGCGGGCTCAACTGGAAGTCGCCGCGTTTGATCTCGTCGGCCAGGAGGCGGGCGACCTCGACCGCCTTATAGTAGGACGACAGCGAGCCGACGGGCACCTTCTTGCCGTCGATCTCGATTTCGCCGCTGCGCAACTGTTCGTAGCTGACGTGGCAGAGGACCCGGCCCGTCTTTTGCGGGTAGTCGGCGCTGTAATCCACCACGGGCGCGAAGATATCACGGTCGCGGACGCAGGTGCGCTTGAGCACGTCGGCGCTGAGTATGGGGATGGGGATGCCGACGCCCAGCGCCAGCGAAACGCCATACCCGCGCAGGCTCACCCCGCGCACGAACTCCGGACGCATCTGCTTCATGTCGGCGGTCAGGGCCAGCGTGCCGGCTCCTTCCTTGGGAACGCCCGCCTCGGTTCGCTCGCAGGCTCCGGCGTGCTGGGTCCCCTCGGCGTAGACGTGCCCGTGTGCACCCGCCAGCCACACCGCGGTCCCGACGCCGATCGTCTCGTAACAGGGATCGTTCAGCAGCGGGGACAACTGACCGGCCGAGCTGTAACTGGCGTTGCCCCGATTCGGTTCCAGCGATCCCATGTAGGTGTAGATCGTGCGATCCGAATCGTTGACCGCCACGTTGTAGTTCTGGTAACAGTTGCGCGGATTGACCATGACGGCCTGGTTCAGGTCGTCGATCGTGAAGTACGTGCGCATCTCGCGGCGCGGGTAATCGTCGGTTCCGTAGGAGAGGGCGAAAAGCTGCAGCGTTTTGCCCGCGATGAGGTCCTCGATGACGTGGCCGCCGCCGTAGCGAAACTCGCCCGGATAGTACATGTTGGCCGGGTCGCCGTGACGCAGTTGCGTGGCTCCGAGGTAGACGTCCACCGCGGCGATCCCCGTGTAGACCAGCACGTCCTCGATCCACGCTTCCGACATGCGAATCTTGGGCCGGGAATGTCCGAAGTTCAGGAAGCACCCCGAGGAGCACATCGCCCCGAACGTGGCGGTGGTGACGACGTCCACTTCCTCGGCGGCTGCCTCGAGCCCCTTGCGATCGACGTAGTCGGCGATCTCGTCGGCGCTCAGCACGACGGCCTGGCCCGAGGCGATCCGGTCGTTAATCTGTTCGTAACTTTTCATGCTCTATCCCATCTTCACGAAAAAACATCCCCCCTGCCGGCGCGGCAACGTGCCTTTGCCGCCGCACCTTGCGCATGAGAAACGTCTCTGCGGAAAGTTATTTTACCGGTCGGCGCCGCCGACGTCTACACAGACAAAGTCACCTTTGACGTTGCGGGCATAGATTCGGCCGTCGACCAGGACCGGCGCGGTCCAGCACCGTTCCTTGGGCAGGATCTGGGCCCGGGCCATCGCCTTGAACCGTTGCGGATCGGCCTTGGCGACCACGAGCTCGCCTTTGTCGCTCATAAGGATCATCCGGCCGTCGGTACTCATGATGAGTGAGCCCTTGCCGATGCTCTTGTCCTGCCATTGCTCGCTGCCGTCGTCGAGCTTGATGCACTTGAAGGTCTTCTCATCGAAGCCGTAGAGGTAGCCGTCGCGCAGGATGGGGCAGTTGAGCTGCATGGCCATGGCCTTGTTTTCCCAGACCTTTTTGACGCTGCCGGCGTTGACTTCGAGCAGCGCGCAACCCCGGCCGTAGCCCGAACAGATGAAAACGCGATTGCCGGTGACGACCGGATCGGGGGCGTTCACCTCATACTTGGTCTTCCAGGGGAACTCCCACAGCTTCTTGCCGTCGGCCGGGTCGACCGCAAAGAGCGTGACTTCGCCGAAGATGGCCAGGCCGTCCTGTCCGTCCATCGTGAAATGGACGGGAGTGGCGTACCCGCACTTGCCCTTGCCGTGGTCCCAGACGAGATCTCCGGTCTTCTTCTTCAGGGCCAGACCGGCCGAGCCGACGTTGAGGTACAGCATGTCGCCGACGATCAACGGCGAGCTGGAAAGATGCCACGTCGGCAGCGCAAAGCCCATCTCCTTGTTGAGCTGCTTGTGCCAGACGACGTTGCCCGTAGCCGCATCCAGGCAGAACAGATCGCCCATCTTGC
This sequence comes from uncultured Pirellulales bacterium, assembly GCA_964415045.1. GTDB lineage: Bacteria > Planctomycetota > Phycisphaerae > Sedimentisphaerales > Anaerobacaceae > CAYPZL01. The sequence continues at coordinate 13,423 of CAYPZL010000123.1, forward strand.
TGAGGGTATAGACCTTGCCGGCGTCCACGGTGGGCGAGGAGAGGGTGCCGCCTTCGTAATACTTCGGCTCGAGCGGACAAGGATAGGAATGCTTCCAGAGCTCGGCGCCGGTTTTGGCGTCGAAGCAGTAGACGACGTCGGTATTGCTCTTCTTGCCCGTGTTGCCCATGGTGTAGACGCGGCCATCGACGACGGCGGTGCAAGAAAAGCCGATGCCCACGGATTTCTTCCAGAGGACTTTCGGCCCGGCGCCGGGCCAGTTGCAGCTCCAGTCGGTCTCGGTCGTGATGCCGTTGTAGTTGGGCCCCCGGTAGTTGGGCCAATCGGCGCCGGCCGCCGGCCCGATCATCAAGGCAACCACAAAAACGGAAACCATGGCGGCTAACAAGGTTCGTTGCATCGTCGTCATTGTGAATCCTCCCGACATACCTACCCCATTTGTTTTTCGTGTGGCCACGTTGGCCGGACCATTATAGCCGCCCCGGTCGCGGTCTCAACACTTCTCCGAGACAATTTGCGAGAACAAGAACGGTCTTCTTGACGCGCGCAGAGAATCTACCCATCCTCGACAGGGCTTTATTCTCCGCACCCCCAAAGGGACAGAGAGGCCGCTTGCCTCGATCCCAGGAATCTTCAGGAATTGCCCAATCCCTAATTCCCTATACTCGTAGGGCCTGGTCGACTTCCAAATGAAAACAGAGGAACCATCGCAACCCTCCGCGATGCTTCCATTTGCGCCATCAACGAACAGACCGCGCGACAAGCAAGAGACAAACAAGCGACAACTAATGAGAATGAAAAGAAGAAAAAGAAGTATCGCGTGAACTCGGTCGAGTTCACGCCTTCCTCGTTTCTTCTGAAGCTCATTACAGCAAGGCGGAGCGACGTCGATCGCGTTTATGCCTCGCTGACGGTAGCCAGCCAGGTTTTGGCCATCAGGCTGGCGCCGGCCATGGTCGGGTGGACGCCGTCGCCGGCCCAGTAATTCGGCGGCGCCTTCTTGACGGCCTCGTCGAACATGGACTGGAACGGAACGAATACGGCATCAAACTTGGCGGCCACTCTTCCGGCCGCGGCCCGGTATGCGTCGAACTCGGGAAACCATTTGTCGTTGACGGCGCCGCAGCGCAGCACGAACGGCTCGCACACCACCAGCGCCGCCTGCGGCAGCTCCCGCCGCGTGCGCTCCATGAGAGCCAGATAGTCCCGCTCGTACACTTCCACGGTGCCGTCGTACTTGCCGTTGAGTCCGTGCCAGATATCGTTGACGCCGATGAGAATGCTCACGAGGTCGGGCTTTAGCGCGATGCAGTCCTTGTCCCAGCGGTCGGCGAGCTGGAAGACCTTGTGTCCGCTGATGCCGCGATTGTAGATCTTCAGGCCCGCCTCCGGATGCTCGGCCAGCAGCCGGGCGGCCGCCAGGAACGCATACCCCCGGCCCAAAGCCCGGGAATCGTTGGCATTGTTCTCGCGTCCCCGGTCGCGACCGGCGTCGGTGATCGAGTCGCCCTGGAACAAAATGGTGCCCCCGGCCTTGATGAGGCCGCCGGCCGCGCCGCGCGACGAACGCATCACGCCGTTGGCGCAACCCAGCGTCGGCAGAATGGAAGCGGCCGCAACCGCCGACGCCGTGCCCCTGAGAAAGTTGCGTCGTGTACTGCGATTGTCCGATGAGCGAGACTCTATCATGATCATTCTCCTTGTATACACAGCCCGTTCTACTGCCTGGTCGCGGCTTCAATCACCACGTCCGTCGTGGCACGCCGCAGCCGGAGAGGTCAGCGTACAACGATCCGTGCCGGTTGTAAACGCTCAATCCCCTCAAGTCTGTCTGTTGGATGGACCTCATGACACCAATGCAGCCTGCTCGCGGGCAAAGGGTACCTGATCCACGACCGAAATCCGGGCTCGCTTTCTCCTTGTGTAGCGGGTGACCCCGCGCGCCACCCCCAGCCGGAATTTTCATTTGGCTGTCGAAAAGAAGCAGGCTATATTGGTGTCGCAAAAGCTCGGCACTGTTACCGGGTGAAGGTCAAATGGACAATCTCTGTGCAGGCAAGGACAACACCATGATTCGATCATCGCAGCGCGACTCGTCATCTTCCCGTCCGATCAATCGACGCCGGTTTCTCGCCGGAGCCGCGGCGACGGCCGCGTTTACCATTGTCCCCCGTCATGTGCTCGGCGGAGCCGGGTACGTCGCGCCCAGCGAGAAGATTCGCCTGGCCATCATCGGCTGTGGCAACCAGGGCGGCGGAATCGGACGGCATATGGGCAGCAACAAGATGTCACGCGTCGTGGCGCTGTGTGATGTGGCCATGGAGGACGGGCGAACGAAGAAGACCCGCGAAGTGTTTCCCGATGCGCCCACGTTCCGTGACTTCCGAAAGATGTTCGACAAGCTCGGCGATGACATCGACGCGTGTAGTATCGGTGTGCCAGATCACGCGCACTTTCCCATCGCGATGCTCGCCATGTCGCAGGGCAAGCACATTTACGTCGAGAAGCCTCTGGCCAATACGTTTGAAGAATGCGAACTGATGATCGCTGCGGAGAAGAAGTACGGCGTGGCCTGCCAGATGGGCAACCAGGGGCACTCCGGCAACAATCCCATGCAGTTCAAGACCTGGGTCGAAGCCGGGATCATCAAGAACGTCAAACGAATCGACGCCTTCATGAACAGCGCTCGCCGCTGGCACGGCTGGAAGATCGACGGCTACCCCGAAGGCGAATCCTGCCCGCCCGGCATGGACTGGGACACGTGGACCGGCACCGCCGAGATGCATCCCTACAGCCGCCGCTACGATCCGGGCAACTGGCGAAGCTGGTACATCTACGGCAACGGCGCGTTCGGTGACTGGGGGCCGCACATCCTCGACACCGCCCACCGCTTCCTCAAGCTCGGTTTGCCCACGGAGATCGAGGCGGTCAAGCGCGAGGGGCCCAACGACTACATCTTCCCGCAGGCCTCCACGGTCGCGTTTCGCTTCCCGGCCCGCAAGAACATGCCGGCCTGCGAAGTGACCTGGTATGACGGCAGGGGAAACCTGCCGCCCCGGCCGGATTGTCTCGAACCCGAACGCAAGCTCAACCGGCCGGGCAAAGTCATTTACGGCCAGGACCTCACGTTCCTCGGCGGGTCGCACGGCTCGGTGTTGCGCGTCATCCCCGAAAGCAAAATGAAGGAACTCTCTTCCTCGCTGCCGAAGTGGCCCGGGCAATCCGACCATCATCAAAACTTCCTGCTCGCCTGTCGCGGCGAAGAGAAAACTCACTCGCCGTTTCATGTGTCCGGCGAATTGACGCAGGTCTTCATGCTCGGTGTGCTCGCCCAGCGGCTCGGCGGAACGCTCAAGTTCGATCCCAAGACCCGTCGCATCACCAACAACGATGTGGCCGACCGGATGCTCCGCACCGCCCCGCGCAAAGGCTGGGAGTCCTATTACAAACTCTGACCGCGTGCCCAACGCCGGCGGTGACGACAAGATAGCAGGAATTGCGACTCATCCGGTTTGCGGATGCTTTTGAATCGACAACAGGCCAAGGCCGGGGACACTGTCCCCGGCCCCCTGGCATTTTCCCCTTCGCGCCGGCAAAGGTAGGGTGTGCCATGCACACCGCTCCCTTCCCCGCCACGCTCGGAACCGCATCGTCTCACACAAACCCACCAAGCCACGAACCCTTCAAAACACCGCGAGCCACGCGGAGCCAGTGATTAACTGCAAAGAGTCGACAATCAATCCCAAGGCCTTGGCAATCCGCCGGCAGCCGGGATCGCAGGTATAGCTCACCCCGCCCCAGTCGCCCAAACCCTAACTGTGAATCAAGACCACCGGCATAGCCGGTGGTATGAGGAAGGCCCCTAAAAGGGGCC
>CAYPZL010000124.1:0-17180 GCA_964415045.1 uncultured Pirellulales bacterium
TTGGCCGCAGGAAAGAAGGCTGCATAGTCGTGAAACTTATGAAATGCGGTACTAGCAATGCAGCACCACCCAGCCCGGCCACACCCGCCAGGAAACGTCGCCGTTCCACACGTCCGATCATTTGCGTCCCCTTTCTCCAGATAAACCGTTTGGCTTGCGCACGTCTCATCCTGAAAGAAACGCAGCGCAATGAACGATCTGGTACGCGAACGAAAGAGACTTTTCATTCTCGGGCCAGATCCTTCGCCGGCGGCTCAGGATGACGGAATCCTACCGCGCGCGAGTCTTTCCTGGCACATCTTAGCCCCACAGGTGCGCCGATGCAAACCGGCGAGCCGTTTTGTCGAGCAATGCGGCGGCGTTGGCGATGGCGTGTTGCGTATCCATCGCGTCGTCGGCGCAAGGCAGCGCCGCTTTGATGCCGGCGGCGCGATACTGCGACGGCGACAATCGCACGCGACCGGCCAGGACGGCGACCTTCGCGCCGGTCTGCTGGGCGATTCGCGTGACGCCGGAGACGACTTTGCCGCGCAGCGACTGCTCGTCGAGGCAACCCTCACCCGTGACGACCCAGTGGGCATCGGCGAGCGCATCGGGCAGGCCGCTGTGGGACATGACCGTGTCTATTCCGGAGACCAGGCGGGCGTTCATGAAGGCGACCGCGCCGGCCGCCAGGCCGCCGGCTGCGCCCCCGCCGGGCAGGTCCGTCACGTCGCGACCGAGTTGCTCTTTCGCCAGCTTTGCCAGGTGCGACAGGCCCGCCTCCAGCGTATCGACCATCTCCGGCGTCGCGCCCTTCTGCGGCCCGTACACGCGCGCCGCCCCGTGCGGGCCGCAGAGCGGATTGTCCACGTCGCACAGAACTTCGACCTCCGCCCGCAGAGCCGTTCCTGGTGGGGTAATCGTATGGATCTTTGCCACTTCTGCGCCACCGAGCGGAATGCCGCGTCGTTCTTTCGTGAGGAAGCGCCAGCCCAGCGCCGTCGCGGCGCCCACTCCGCCGTCAACGGTGGCGCTTCCTCCGACGGCCAACAGGATGCGCCCGGCGCCGTGCTCGACAGCGGCGGCGATCAGCTCGCCCGTTCCGCAGGTGGTCGTTCGTAGAGGGTTCTGCTGCTCAGAGTCCAGGAGCTGCAAGCCGCTGGCGGTGGCCATCTCGACGACCGCGGTGCGCGTCTGCGGGAGCCAGACGAAACCCGCCTCGACGCGCATCTCCGGAAGCGGCCCGGTGACGGTGTGGGCGATCCACTGTCCGCCGGCTGCCTTCATCAGCGCTGCGGCCGTGCCCTCGCCGCCGTCGGCCATGGGACGGAGGACCACCTCAAGCTCAGGGCGAACCGCGCGAAACGCCGCCGCTACGATGTCGCAAGCCCGCACCGCCGGCAGGGAACCTTTGAACGAGTCCATGGCCACAACGATCTTCATCTACTGTTTGCTCCGCATCGTCCGCCGGATGGCTACGGCACGTTCCTGACCGCCTCGAGATCGCCGTCGCGGGCCGCTGCCAGGACCGAGCCCATGTATTCATCCACCATCTCGGCCGTCAGTGGGATGGGCATGTTTTCCAGCTTCATCTTCAGTTGCGGGTCCTTCGCCGCCGCCAGGGCCCGCTCGATGTGCGCCGGGCCGAAGCCTGCCACCTCGGCGAATGTCGTCGGGAATCCTGCAGCGTCGGCAAATCTCATCATCGCTTCGGCGACCGCAATACCCAATTCTCTGCCGCTGCGGCCGCCGACGTCGGCATCGGCCCATCCCGCCCGGTTCAACAGCTCCGCGACCAGACGTAGCGGCTGCTCGATGGCCGGCGCGAAGAACACCGTGTAGTACGGATTCATCAGGGCGCAGGCCCGCCCGTGCGGCAGCAGGTCCACCAGGGAGAAGCTCGTCAGGTGCCCGCCGTTGGTGCCGCCGATCATGATGGCGTAGCCGCCCAGGCCGGCCGCCACGGGCCCCACCGCGCCCAGAACACCGGAGCCAAACAAGTAGGACCCGCCCTTGAACTGCAACAGCAGCTTCTTCGCCTCGTCAAAAACCGTCATCCCTATCCTTTCGATCTCATTGTGATTCGCCCGTACCGAGCGCCCCGCCATTATACCCACCCCAGCCCCCCGGACCAGAGGCGAGCCCCGGAGGACAGCCACGTCTCTCGCCCCGGCGAGCTTCCCGTGGCTTGACTTGGAGGCGGGGGGCTCTACAATCGGGGCGGCGCCCGGTTGGCGCGGGGGGCGTTCGTTGTTGAGGTCGGTTCGTGGAGGTACGTATCATGAGCGTCAAATGCATCCTCGCCTGCTTCGTCGTGGTCGTTGGCGTACAACCGTTCGTCGGTGTCTCTTCCGGCGGTGGGCCGGCCGGCCTCGATGTGACGGCGGCGCCGTTCGGCCGGACCCAGGCCGGCGAAAACGTGACGATCTACACGCTGACCAACGCCCACGGCCTGCGGGCCCGCGTCATGGAATACGGTGCGATTCTGGTCTCGCTGGAGGTCCCCGACCGCGCAGGCACGCCGGGCGACGTGGTCCTCGGCTTCGACACGCTCGAACCCTACCTCAAGGGACATCCGCTCTTCGGCTCGACCGTCGGGCGCTACGCCAACCGCATCGCCAACGCTCGCTTCATGCTCGACGGCGTCGAACACCGCCTCACACGGAACGCCGGCAAAAACCACATCCACGGCGGAGGCAACAAGCGCTTCGACAAGGCCGTCTGGAAAGGAAATCCCTTCCGACGCGACAACGAGGTGGGCGTACGCCTGTGGCACCGCAGCGAAGACGGGGAAGAAGGATTCCCCGGCAATCTCGATTGCTTCGTGACCTATACGCTGACGAACGACAACGAGCTGAAGATCGACTACGAGGCCATGACGGACAAGCCGACCATCGTCAACCTCACCAACCACAGCTACTTCAATCTGGCCGGGGCGGGCAACGGCGACGTGCTCGGCCACGAGCTTACGATCCACGCGCGATGGTATACACCTGCCGGCGAGGGCCTCATCCCCACGGGTGAGATTCGCAGCGTCAAAGGCACGCCGCTGGACTTCACCGAGCCCCGCAAGATCGGCGCCCGCATCGGCGAGCTGACCGAGACGCGCGGCTACGATCACAACTACGTGCTCGACGGCTCCTACGGGGCGCTTGTCCCGGCGGCGCGGGCGTACGAGCCGGTTAGCGGGCGAGTCATGGAGGCCTTCACGACCCAGCCCGGCATGCAGCTCTATACCGCCAACGGCATGAGGGACATCGAGGGCAAGGCCGGGAAAACCTACAACCGCCACGCCGGGTTCTGCTTCGAGACCCAGCACTTCCCCGACTCGCCCAACAAGCCGCACTTTCCCTCAACCGTCCTGCGCCCGGGCCAACAATTCCACAGCACCACGATTTTCAAATTCTCCCAGCGCTGAGAATCCATTTGCGGAGGAGACGGGCGCGTCTTTGATGCGGGCAATTCCCGGGACGCCGCTCGGAGTGAACGTGAAAACGGCCCGCGCGATCCGGGCGAGGCAACCGCACGGGCCTTGCTATGTGATCCGTCCTTGGCCAAGAAGCTCTGAGTCCGTTCCCGGCTTATGGCAGTTGGTCGTTGTGATCCTTGGCCCTTGTCCACGGGCCCCGGCGTACGTTTGCACCACCGGCCTTCGGGTAACCGGGGCCTTTGCGCGCCGCCCTGACGTAAGGCGCCGGTGCCTACGCAAGAGTCCGGACGGTCGCAAGAGCATCGAATTTCTCATCGACGATCTCAAAGAGGTCGTCGAGCCCTGTGACCGAGAAGACGCCTTTCGTGGCCGTATCGACGTGGCACAGCACCAGCTTGCGGCGGCACTGGGCCAGCAGCGTTTGCAGACGCACCAGCTCGGCCAGCGAGTTCGACGTCAGGATGGTAACCTCCGAAAAATCCACCACCACGTCGCAATCGCCCTTCTCCCGGACCAAACGCTCGGTCTCCTGCAACTCCTCAACCACTCCGGGCTCCGCAGGAAGCTCCACCAAAATCACTTGCTCTGACCACTTCTGAGCACTCATTTGCTCACTCCTTGTCTGACTCATAAGAACTCGCGTACATTCCACTACGCCCATCGGCCCGCGCGACAGGTGACTTAACCATCGCGCCCGCGCCGGTCACGTTTTTCACGCAAAATACGTATTTCCCCCAGGGGCCACCGTCACGTTTGTTCGGCTCGTCAGACATACATATAGAAGCTGAACATGTCCGCCCATGGCAACGCATCGGCCCGTGGCGGCGGCCAAAAGTGAACAGTAGCAGGTACGCGCGCATCTGCTCGAGTGGTTGCAGGAACGGCCCGCTCACACCCCGATCCGCCCCGAGAGGCGATTGTGGCAGGATCAATCGAAGCGGCCGCAGCCCGGGCCCAGGTAAGAAAGGAGGTCAGAGGCAATGCCTAAGCTGCCGAGAGCACCCTGATCCTGGCCCATCAAGGCGGGAAGGCGTCAAACCAACTGCTAACAAACACTCTTTCGGAAAAGCGGAGGTACAATCATGAGACGTAAATATTCCTGGCCCCTCCTCACAGTCTGCGTCGTCGCTTTGGTTTCGCTGGTCCTGACCGATTCCGGTGAGCTTTGGGGCCAGCGGACGGGCGGCCAGGCCCTCGTCCTGGCCGGCGGCGATTCCTACATTTTCCGGCTGCAACTCCAGCAAGGCATCGAGCAGGACTACACCGAGTGCGTGGGCCTGGGCTCGAGCAACGCGATCGAGGAAGCCATCCGGCTAACCAATGCCGGCGTCGTCTTCACGGAAAAGACCCCCGGCACCCTCGAATGGCAGAACATCACCCTGCGACGCGACGGCCCGGGCAACCCGGGCGTCTGGCAATGGCGCCGGGCGATGGAGGAGCTCAACCTCGACATGGCGATCCAGGACGGCACGATCACCGTCCTGACCGCCGGCTCCGCCGAGCCGGTAGCGTAGTGGTCCTTCCGCGACGGCTGGGCCGCACGCCTGACCTTCAACGGATCCCGCGAAGAGTTGGTCATCGTCCACGAAGGCCTCGAGCGCACCGGTGGCGAAGGCGGGCCGCCCCCGGCGCGACGGTAGCATAGCAACTCAAGGCTTCTGCTACGCCCGGCTGCGCCTGCCACGCGCAGCCGACGCGTAGCTCAGAAGCCGCCTGCCGGCAGCGGCACCGCTGGCAGAGCGTGTTTTTGCGCGCCCCGGCGACGTTAGGACCACCAAAAAGCCACACCCCGTCGAGGCCGCCGACGCCCAATGTCCAAGAATATCGACCGTATCACTCCAGGCCGCGCTGCATTTTCGGAATATTACCCATTCCGGCTCGGCCTGCGTCAGAACTCTTGACTTGGCCGGCCGAATCGGGTATCCTGAATGTGCAGGCTAACTGGGGAATTCCAGGCAATATGGGGGCTCTGAAGCTGTGCCTCCGGATCGTCTGCCTGCACGGATTGACGCCAGGGACGCTGCTTCGTCACACGGGGGGGGCCAAACAGACATGAAGCGGCCAGGAATTGCGTATCTCGGCTTGTGTATCGCCGGTACGGTTTGGGCTCTCGGTCCGTCGGCCTCGCCGGCGCGCGCCGAGGCACCAGCCTACCATCTCTTCATCGAACAGAGCCCCGCCCGAGCCGGCGTGGTCAAGCCGAACGCCGGCAGGCACCGCTTCTACGCCAACTGCGTCGTCACCGTCAGCGCCGAGCCCCAGGCCGGCTATCAGTTCGCTTTCTGGCTCGGCGACGTAGGCGATCCGAAGGCCCCCACGACCACCGTGCACGTCGACTCGACCAAAGTCGTGGTCGCCGTATTCCGGCCCGTCGAGACGAAGCGCATCCCCGACGAGCACGGCGGCGCCGGCGGGGGTGGCTCTGGTCCCGGCTCGCTGATGCCAAGCATCACGGACCTCAGCACACCCGGATACGCCCTCTCGCTGGGCGGCGCTGTCCGGCCCGACGCCGAAATCCGCATCGTGCCCGTCGTAACCCCCGAACCCGCCACCATCGCCCTGCTCGCCCTTGGCGCCGTCGCCCTGCGACGCAGACGCCAGGCAACCGAATCGACCTGAGAAGTACCCAGCGACCGAGCCGAACGAAAACCACAGATCATCGCCCTTCCGGGGCCTCCGTGGTGCCGAGTTTTTTCGCACACAGGCCAAAATTCCAGACAAAATTGCCTTGCCTTGGCCCCCTGCCCACGTTACCATAGTCGCATCCACAAGCCCCCGTCAGCTTCTTGAGTTTGCTTCTTTGATCGAATCGGGGGCTTCTTTTCTTCCAACGGATAGACGCGGGCCCTCACCGAACGCCCTCTTGCTTCAGTTGGTCCGGATCGAACAGCGCTTCCGAGAGACTTGGATTCTCCTCGATCAGTTGGATTCGGCTGAGGCGATTCAAGGGCGTTCTCATCTCAGGGCGACCGATGTACCGTTCGTAACCCCGGACCGTGACGACCCTTGGATACCACTGCCCGTTCGATGTCCAGCCGTCCTCGATCTCCGATTCGATCTGAACGGCGATGTAGCGATTGAGGAACTCGTCCCGATGTCGATCGATCTGGCCGCGAATCTGCTCCACGCGCTGGGTTGTGAAGATGCGCCCCGACCGTTCACTGAACCCCCCTTTCTCTTACGCAAATCCCCCCGGGAACATTATTGCCTGAGTCAGGAGGCTTTCGCCACCGAGTGGGCCCAACCCTTGTCCCCCAGAGAAGGAAGCTGCCGCGGAGGCGGGCCGTCCGATAATCTACACTCTCAACAGACTATTACACGCACTCCCCGAGTCCTGCCTCTCATCACCTTCAGCCTGCGCCAGCCGCCTGCCCAAAGGTCGGTGTCCTTTGCGCCCCGGCGCCACAGCCCCTCATCCGCCCTTCGGGCCTGGCCTCCGTCTGCGCGAGCCAGCAGCTCGCCGCTCGGCCAGGTCGCCGAGGCAACCACAGCTCTCCGGCGCCGGCCGTCTTGCCACCGTCGCGCTCAAAGCGCCCCGGCAGAGCCAATCTCTCGGCGCGCATATATCGCCACCCTTCGAGCCAGGCGGGCCCTTTCCAGGCCACCTTACCCAACTGCCCCTTGCCCGCCAGGATCGCTGGAACCGCGCCGTGACCAGGACCGTTCCGCCCCGCTCCTGCGCCATTGCGTGTCGATCCCTCCCTGGCGCGCCGCTCGCTTAGCTACCGCCTGGCAACTCTTGCGGCTCTGCCGGCCGGCCCTTCCGGGAAACCTTGCGCCCCCCTGTCGCGCCACTTCATAGAGCTGCGCGCCCTCGGGCGAGCCCACAGCCTCGGCCCTTCGGCTTAAACTCTTGCCACACGCTCGCACTCCCCTTGCCCCCGGGCCTGACGGCTACGCCAACCCTGTGGAGCCGCGCGTCTTGGCCAACGTTCAACCAACGACGCCAATGTTCCACGTGGAGCGCTGGCGGCCTTATGGCACATAACGACTGCGTATCGTGCGCTTCTGCACTCTGACTCAACGTAGCCCCTGCTCCGGCGAGCTTGCGGCACTGATCCGGCTGGGCCGCCGCCGGCTCGAAGCAGCGCCTCTCACCGCCCCGCCGGCGTCCCCTTTCCTGGCCGGCACCCCCGCTCGATGCTGCCATCTGCCGGCAGCCGACCCGGCACCCTGTCCGCACACAGACACGGCACCAGCGACCGGCCTTGCTCTCTGCCATCGCTGCAGGCACAACCGGCTCCTGCCACCTTCCACCCTCCAGTCGCGCAGACCTTCGGCGACCGCCCATGCCTGCCGGCACATTCGCCCGCCCGCCGGCCTGGCCCTCCCAACGCGGTGGGATGGAAACTGCCCCCGTGCCTTTCTGCTCGACCGGGGAACCTGCGCCGCGCACAGGCCGGCCGCGATCAAGAGATTTTGCAGCTCCCGGCGGGAGCCCCGTGCGGCGCATGGCCCAACCAACAGGCCCGAGTTCCGCGAAGCGCGACCCTGCCCATCGGCCGCCCCTTGAGCACGCCACATTGACTTGCGCCAAACCGCTCCTTCCAGTGCAGCCAGGCCGGCCACATCCCTGCCGCTGGAAGTAGCAACCCACGGACGAAGCATTACTGACACCGGCGCGACGAGCCTGGCCCTTCCCGGCCGCAGCCCGACCGCTGCGCTCCACGTGAAACAATTTAGCTGATCCCCCCGATTTCCGCGTAGAAAACCTGCAGTATTTCACGTGTCTTTCCCGAAATTATCCTTGAGGCGGCGATGTCACGCCTGCTACAATCGCCGGCTCGATTCATCGGGTCCGCGTCAAGTATTGAAGGAGCAATCGTATGAGCAACACCAAGAGCGTCAAGCAGCGACATCTCGGCAGGGGCCTTGAGTCCTTGTTGGGTCCGATAACAGCTACTGCATCGCCCCCGCACCCCGCCCCCCAGCCCCAAACAGAATCTAAGTTGCCTCCTGACAATGACTTACACGACTCGCTCCAGCAACTTCCGCTTGGCTCGATCTCGCCGAATCCATACCAGGCCCGGACGGTCTGGCGCGAAGAGGACTTGGCTGAGCTGACCGAATCGATCAAGGCCAACGGCATTATTCAGCCCATCATCGTACGCCCCTTCCAGGGCCGATACCAGCTCATCGCGGGGGAGCGACGTTTCCGCGCCGCCGAGCTTGCCTCGCTGCCCACGATTCCCGCGCTCGTGCGCGAGGTAGACGACGAGCAGCTCTTTGAATGGTCCCTCGTGGAGAACATCCATCGCCGGGATCTCAACGCGATTGAGCGCGCCAAGGCGTACCAGCGCTATCTGAACGCTTTTTCTCTGACCCAGGCCGAGGCGGCCGAACGCCTCGGCGAGAGTCGCTCTGTTATCGCTAACCATCTGCGGTTGCTGGACTTACCGCAGGACCTCAAGCAAATGCTCATTGATGAGCGCCTCAGCATGGGCCACGCAAGGGCGATACTGGCAGTGCCCAGCGACGAGCTGCGGCGGAAGCTGGCCAACCGCGCCCTGGCCGGCCGTCTCAGCGTGCGCGACGTGGAACGCCTGGTTCGCAAGCTGACCGGCGACAATGGTTCCAAGAGCCCGGCGCGGCCTGCCAAGGCGCCACATATTATCGATCTCGAGGACAGACTCGCGCGCCACCTCGGCACACGCGTGGCCATTGACGCGCGCAGAAACGGCCAGCGCGGCAGGATCGTCATCCAGTTCGGCTCCCTTGATGAATTCGAGCGGATCACCGATGCCCTTGGCTTGGCCTGCGCCGATAGCGCGTAACGACCCGGCAGGGGGGATCTGCCGATAAAAAACTCTTTTTTCTCCCCGTTTGCACGCTCTCTCGACGCCGATTCCGTGTATAATAGGAGAGATAACGCCGCCGGCCCAGGGCGGGCCCGGCGTATCCCGAACGTTCACACTGATATTTCGGAAAGGATGTTCCGTGAAGCGGTTCGTACTACTGATATCGACGGTTTGCACCCTCTTCGGGGGCAGCGCCGGTCTCCTGGCGGCCAACCGTAATGACCCGGCCAACAAGAAGCTCAACGTCGCCGCACGGCAGGGCGATCTTGAGGCCTTGAAGCTCCACATTCAGAAGGGCACCAATCTCAACGAGGTGGACCGCTACGGCTTCAGCCCCCTCAAGTGCGCCATCGAACCGGGGCATACCGATGCCGTCAAGCTCCTCCTGGACGGCGGCGCCGACCCGAACATCAAGGACCGCAGCGGGGCGTCCGCACTGATGACCGCTGCCGGGCGCGGGCACGTCGAGATCGTCAAGCTGCTCCTGGCCAAAGGCGCCGACGTCAATAGTCGCGACAACCGGCAGGCGACAGCGCTGCACAGCGCCGTACAAAGGCGCCAGCAGGCGGTCGTCCAGCTTCTCGTGGAGGCCGGCGCCGACGTCAATGCCGAGGACAGCAGCCGGCAGACGCCTCTGAGCATGGCGCTACGGCAGAACATGTCGGAGACGGCCGACTACCTGCGGCAGCACGGCGCGAAAGAGCCGGAGGTCGTGGACCCGCGTTCCATGTACGGCCAGGACTACGGCCCGATGACCACACAGGCACCGGCGGCCGATACCTTCAGTGCTCCCGAGCAGTTGAATGTTCTGGAAGACCCCAACGCCATCCGCAAGACCCTCAAGGCCTTCCCGGGCCTGGAAGCCTCTCTGCAGGCAGTGGACGCCAACAGCCAAAGCGAGCAGCGAAGCTGGATCCAGCGCCGCATGGACAACCGCACGAGCCTGGTCAGGTCGGTGGAAAGACAGTTTCGCCAGGAGATGGTTTTTCTAAAGACGGTCGCGCAGTCGGAAAAGGCCGAAAAGACGGTCGCCGCGATTGATAAGCTCTGCGCGCGCCGGCAGCGGCGTTACGAGTTGCTCAGCGACGCGCTGCGCGACCAGCGCAGAGAAGAAATGCGTAGCCAGAGCACGGCAGGGCGGGGCCGCAGCCGGAGCCGCTATTCCGGCAGGGGCGGGCGGACCGGATACTCCCAGGGCACCACCGCCACCGACCCGTACGGAAGGGATACAGCGGCAACTCCTCGTTCGCGAAGGAGGGACGAACCCAACGAGCCGCCCATCGATGAGCTCACCCGGCAGCAGATCCAGGACTGGCTTCAGCAGACCAAGCCCGAGGACAAGAAACGCCTGCTCGACTCCGTTCATCAGGCCGATCTCGGCGAGTTTGGCGGGTTGCACCGGGTCGCTTCGGAGGAGAAGGCCAAGAAGACCACCGCCGCGATCGAAGGTCTCATGCTCGCCCGCCAGGAACGAGTGGCCAGGATCCAGCAACAGTGGCTCGAGGACGACGAGCGCATGGCGCGGATGCAGGAGCGCATGGAGCAGCGCGGGATGCGCGGCAGGGGACGAGGCATGCAGGGTATCCAGGGCCAGACGACCCAGCAATCCGGCCGACGACGCTACCGCTGAGTCGCGACCGGCGGAACCTCGAATGCGGCGATATCAGCACTGATAATCGCGTTACGGCAAAGACGCTGTGCCGAATCCCTGAACTCTTGAGGTCCTTTCCGGGCTACCATATGTATTTCCTTCTCACAATTCTGTCGCCGAGGGCGTAGAAATGCGGCATGGCCGGCGACAAGCCTCGCGCCACGATTGCAACCTGAGCAGGCGGGATTGGTCCGTCGGCACCAACGCACGGGACGCTCACTCGGTAGCGCGATGTTTCTCAAACGACGGGAGTCCACCCTTGGGCGCGTATTGCGCAAGAACGCACCTGGACGAAAGCCAAATCGCAAGCGAAAATAGGTATAGTGTCCCCCCGATTGCCCCGATTGCAATAGCTGTGGGCCTCAATCCGGCTCATTTGCCCGAGACGATCCGTCGGAAGAAGGAACACGGTCCGATCATGAGTCCGCTATCCTCACAGTAGAGCCTCCTCGTAGGTAAGCGGAGTGATTCTTCGCTTATATCCAAAGCAGCTCCCTGCAATGGCCGACATGGATGTAGTGGAGTGTCTCACGCCTACCGGATCGGGCTTCGTTCTTCGCCAAGCAGTCGCCGTCGAATTGGAACCGGAAAGAGAGGTGGATGATGAAACTATCGCATATTCTCATCGTCGCGGTTCTGGCCATCGCGGCGGTCTATTTTGTCGCCCAAAGGGGCGGCGCCACGGAGATCGAGCAGTCGGGAGACGACCTGTCGATCGAGATCGGCCATCACAAGCTTCAGGCGACCAAGGCGGGCCCCGAATTCACCGATTCGTTTCTCGTTATCGGCGGGATGGAAGGCGGCGACTTTTACTTCAGTGCATACCTTTCAGTCATCCCCCTTGAGACGGCGGAGATGCTGGCCGAGCGATACGGCAACTTTCGCCGGTGCGGCTCGCCCGGAGCCCGGGCGGGAATGCAAAGCGTGGAGTCGATGGTCCTCTATGCCGCAAACGGCAGCGTGGAGCGCAAGTTAAAGAAGTTCAACAAGCTCGGCCTGGCCGGCAAGGACCCGGTGATCGAGATGACATTTTGCCTGCTGGAGATGAAAGGCCACGTTATCGAGCAGGGCGGCCATACCATGGAAGTCCCGTCGCACGACATCGGCCCGTCCTTCCTCGTCACGAAGGCCCGTCTCATCCAGGAAGGTATGACCTTCTGATCTCGAACGCCCTTTCGCCAGCGCCGGAAGCCCTCTCTGCGCGCTTCTGACACGGGTCGGCCGAGCCGCGCCGTGCGACAAAACATGCGACCACTGGAAGCGGCGCGGTGCCGCTTCTCTCCCCAAGCCCGCCGACTCGGCACGCTCTTTTCCTCCACCAATGCCGTGTTTTAGGATATAATCGCGCGCCGATTTTCTGTTCTTGAGTAGAGTTTTGCAAAATGGAGATTAGGCTTATATTCTTCAAGGAAATCGTTGGTGTGATTTCCTTGAAGACAGAGGGTAAATGTCTACACCCACAGCACTTACGTTCTCGGGAGGAAAAATCGACAAGGAGATTTTTCCTTGCTAAAGTAAGCCTAATCTCCATTTTGCAAAAGTTCAGTTCTTGAGTAAGGAGCCTTCATGGCCGGACGTTTGGATGGGAAAGTGGCGATTGTCACGGGCGGCAGTCGCGGGATTGGCAGGGCGATCGCGGTGGCGCTCGGGGCCGAGGGCGCAACGCTTGTCTTGGCGGCGCGGTCCCCGGCAAAGCTGGACGAAACGGCCAATGTAGTGCGTCGGGCCGGCGGGCGGGCCGAGACGGTTGTGACCGAGCTGACCGAGGAAGACTCGATTCGCAGCCTCGTGGCGGTCGCGCGAGACAAGTTCGGCCGGCTCGATATCCTCATCAATAACGCGGGAATTACGCATTCGGCGCCGCTGGAGCAAACCCGGACCGAGGACCTCGACCGCTGCTGGGCCGTCAACGCCCGGGCGCCCTTTATCCTTTGTCGCGAGGCGTTGCCGCTCTTGAGGCAGGCCGAGGAAGCGACTATCATCAACATCTCGTCGGTCGTGGGCGTCAAGGGCTATCCGCTGCAAAGCGCCTACACCGCGTCCAAGCACGCGCTGCGCGGCATGACCATCTCGTTGGCCGAGGAGCTGCGGGGCACGAACATCCGCGTCCACGTCATCTGCCCGGGCGGTGTGGACACCGATATGGTGCAGCACGTCCGCCCCGACATCAAAAAAGAAGATCTTATCGGGCCAGAGGAAATCGCGGACCTGGTTCTCTATCTCGTGACACACAAGGGAAACGCCGTGGTCGACGAGCTGCACGTTCGCCGGGCCGTCTCGTCACCATGGTTCGGATAGGATGAGGTAGGAGCGTAAAAGCCATGGGACAAATTGCGCAGTGGTTCTGCCGGGGGGTCGTGCTGGTGCTTGTTTCGTCGGTTATGCTCGGTTCGGCCGTGGCCGCCGAGGAGACCGAAGTGGTCTACCTCTCCGGTGAGGGCAGGGACGACGCGGTGCAATGGGACTTCTACTGCACCGCGGGCCGGCGCAGCGGCCAATGGACGAAAATCCCTGTTCCGTCGAACTGGGAGCTCCAGGGCTTCGGGGCTTACAATTACGGCCACGACAAGCCGAAAGCCGACGAGCAGGGCAAATACAAGCGGAGGTTCGACGTTCCCGAGGGGTGGGCGGACAGACGCATTTTCCTGGTCTTCGAGGGCGTCATGACCGACACCGAGGTTCGGGTCAACGAGAAATCCGCCGGACCGGTCCACCAGGGCGGATTCTACCGCTTCAAGTACGAAATCACCGATCTCGTCAAGGTGGGCCGGAACCTGCTTGAGGTCACCGTCAGCAAGGTTTCGGCGGACCCGAGCGTCGAGGCTGCCGAGCGCAAGGCCGACTACTGGGTCTTCGGTGGCATCTTTCGGCCCGTCTACCTCGAGGTCGTTCCCCAGGAGTTCATTGAGTCCGTCGCCATCGACGCCGGGGCCGACGGCTCCTTCCGGATGGACGTGCATCGAAGCGGAGTCGCGTATGCCAATGCTATTACGGCGAGTCTTATCGGGCCTGACGGAAATTACCTCGGCGAGCCCTTCGAGGCGCCGATATCGGCCGGACAGGAGAAAGTCACGTTGCGGACCCAGGTCGGCGGGCATAAGGTCTGGACGGCCGAGACACCGAACCTCTGCCAAGTGAGGCTCACGCTGCGGCAGGGCGGCAGGGCGGTGCACCGGGTCGCGCAACGGTTCGGTTTTCGCACGTTCGAGCTGCGCCGGGGCGACGGGCTCTACCTCAACGGGCAGAAGATCCGCCTCAAGGGCGTCTGCCGGCACAGCTTCTGGCCCGACTCGGGGCGCTGCCTGAGCAAACAGATCAGCTACGCCGACGTCGGGGTCATCAAGGAAATGAACATGAACGCGGTGCGGATGTCGCACTATCCGCCCGATTCGCACTTCCTCGACGCCTGCGACGAACTGGGGCTCTACGTGCTCGACGAACTCGCCGGCTGGCAAAAGCCGCCTTACAATACTGATATCGGCAAAAAGCTCGTCGCCGAGATGGTCCCGCGCGACGTGTGCCATCCCAGCATCCTGTTCTGGGACAACGGCAACGAAGGCGGCTGGAACCGCGACCTGGACGACCAGTTCGCCCTCTACGATCCTCAGGGGCGAACGGTCCTGCACCCCTGGGAGAGCTTCAACGGGATAGACACCGACCATTACGAGAGCTACGAGAGCGTCCGAAAGAAGCTCGCCGGCTCGACGCTGTTCATGCCGACCGAGTTCCTGCACGGGCTCTACGACGGCGGACACGGCGCGGGCCTGGAGGATCATTGGAACCTGATGTCCGCCTCGCCGCTCGGCGCGGGTGGATTCCTGTGGGTGCTCGCCGACGAGGGGGTCGTCCGCACGGACAAGAACGGGCAGATCGACGTCGACGGCAACCACGCTCCCGATGGAATCATCGGGCCGTATCGCGAGAAGGAGGGAAGCTTCTACACGATCAAGGAGATCTGGTCGCCGGTGCAGATCGAGCTGGACGAGCTTCCGGAGGAGTTTACCGGCACGCTCGCGGTTGAAAACCGCTACGACTTCACGAACCTGCGCCAGTGCGTCTTCGAGGTGAAACTGGCGGAGTTTCCGGCCCCGGGGGCAGGCATCGATGGGCACGCCGTTTTCTTCAAGCGCGCGTTCCCGGGTCCCGACGTCGATCCGCAGGGCGAAGGCACGCTCGATTTGGGCCTGCCCGCGAGTTGGCGGGATGCGGATGCCTTGTACGTGACGGCCTATGACCCCACGGACCGCGAGATATGGACCTGGTCGTGGGACATCCGGCCTCTGGAGCATTATCGCGAGCAATTCGTCCGAAGGGCCGCCTCCGACGGCGGCCGGGTAAAAGCCACGGCCCAGGCCGGCAAGGTTAGCCTCGAAGTCGGCGATTTGAGCTTCGCATTCGATCCGAACAACGCCGCGCTGGCCGATATCCGGGTCAAGGGCAAGCCCATCAGCTTTGGCGGAGGCCCGACCGTGATCGGCGGGAAGGCCAAGCCGGTCAAGGTCAGGGGCGTTCAGAACGGCGAGAATATTGTGATCGAAGTCGCCTACGACGGAGACCTCAAGAGCGCCCGCTGGACGGTGTGCCCGAGCGGATGGGTCCGGCTGGAGTACGAATACGAACTGGAAGGGCAGTTTGACGTCTTCGGTGTCAACTTCGACTATCCCGAGCCCCGGATGAAGTCGATGCGCTGGCTGGGACGCGGGCCCGGCCGCGTGTGGAAGAACCGGATGAAGGGAGGCCGCTTTGACGTGTGGACCAACGCATACAAGGACCACACTCCCGGTCTGACCTGGGACTTCCCCGAGTTCCGCGGCTACTACCGCGATTGGCGCTGGGTCGTCTTCGAAACCGACGAGGGCAGTATCACCGTCGTCAACGACACCGACGATCTATTCCTGGGCGTGTACCGCCCGAAGGACGGGCCGGACCCGAGAAACACCAGGCTGGACGCCCCGCAGACGGGCATCGCCTTCCTGCACGGCATCCCGCCCATCGGCACCAAGTTCCAGAAACCCGAAAGGCTCGGACCCCAGGGCCACAAGAACGAAGCCTCCGGGACCTACCGCGGCAGTGTCTGGTTCCACTTTAACAACTGACGAAGTGTGTCATGCTGAGCCACCGGCGGACGATCCGGCCTGCGATAAAGAGCTTGCCCTCGATCACAATCGGTAGTAGCGGCATGACCGATGAGTGAAATTGAAAGCGAGGTATCATGCGCGCAGTGATTCAGCGAGTGTTGCAGGCAGAAGTGCAAGTGGATGGAAAGGTGGTCGGGCAAGTGGCCCGGGGCCTGCTCGTCTATCTCGGCGTCGGCAAAGACGACAACGAGAAGGACGCCGAATTCATGGCCGAGAAGCTCGCCAACCTGCGCATCTTCGCCGACGACGCGGGCAAGATGAACCGCAGCGTGATCGACGTTGGCGGTGCCGTTCTCCTGGTGAGCAATTTCACCCTGCACGGGGATTGCCGCAAGGGCCGACGCCCCGGTTTCGACGCCGCCGCGGCACCCGAACGCGCAGAGAAACTCTACGAAAACGTCGCCGCCCTCATCGCCCAACACGGCGTCCCCGTGGAAACAGGCGCCTTCGGCGCCTACATGCAAGTCACCAGCACCAACGACGGCCCCGTCACCTTCCTCCTCGACACCACCAAACTCTTCTGAGCTCTTCGGCAAAATCGTGGGGGAACATGGCCACTGCGACGCCCGCCAGCATGGACGAAAGGTCGTTTGCCTCCGACTTGATCAGACGCGTATTCCTGCATATGTCCGTCGTCTAACCCGGATGTCTCACCGCGTGGTCAATTTCTCTCTGCCAAGAGCCTGGGTGCGTGATCGAGCAGTCGGGCTGGCTGCCGGGTGACTGTCAGCGGGGCTGGATCGTGCGTTGGGCCGGGATTTCGGGGACGCAGTCGTGGATCGGGTCGATCCCGCACCGGGAGGGCAGGTTGGCGGCGCGGTCGTCGAGCGTCGTCGGATCGAATTCCGACGTGTCGGAGGGCAGGAGATCGGCGGGAACGTCGGGCGCGAGACTATCCGCTGTCCAACGTCGGGGTGGGGATCCGCCAGCGCGTCAGTTGCTCGTAGACCTGGGCAAACACATCCTGCCAGGGATAGGCATTCGACAAGGCGATCCATACCTTGCGAACCGTCACCCGCACCACGGCCCCGATCTTCAGCAGCCGCAGGCGAATCGTATCGGCCTGGGCGGCCTCCAGCGGTGTGCCTTGCAGCCCGAATTCGCGCAGCGTTCTAACGGGGTCAGCCCTTAAACATAAATCTGTAATCCACCGGCTATGCCGGTGAGAATTGAAAAGGCTC
>CAYPZL010000125.1:0-16990 GCA_964415045.1 uncultured Pirellulales bacterium
GTCCTCAATCATACCAGAGAACGCGACCGGAGGCAGCCTTTCATGGGATTACGAGCCTGTTCGCATTTCGATTTGTTTTCGGTCAATGGCCGGGCGTGGGCGGGGCGGCCTGCCAGTTGGCCGGGTCGTTGCCGCTGTGGGCCCCGGTCGCGTCGATCCGTTGCAGCGCTGCGCCGGCGCCGTCGGCGTCCTCCGGCCAGGGCGCCGTGTCGCCGTAACCGACCTCGTCTACGATCGCCCACGCGCTCGACTCCTCCGGCCCATCCGCAGCCAGCGGTTTCTCCAGGGCGATGCGCTCGCTGCTGTTGGACAGGCTTCCCGCGAAGGGCCCCACGACGTCGATTCCCGGTGCCAGCGGGCCCGCCTGGTAGGCGGCGACGAACGCCGCCAGCCGCGACGGTTCCGCGTGCGGGTCGAAACCGACGACGATCAAACGCCCGCCGGCCGGCAGTGACATGCCGGCGTCGAACACGTAATCTACGCCGCCGTCCAGACGCCACGCGCCGTCCAGCGTCTCCAGCGAAATTTCCTCGGACGTGGGATTATACAGCTCCACGTACTCCTCGTTGGGCTCGGCGGGGTGGTACATGATTTCGTCGATCACCACGTCCAGCAGTCCTTCGGCGTTGGCCGCGTCGCGCGTCGGGTTCATGCGGAGCCAGTACGCGCCGCCGTCGCCGTAGCGCCCCCACGAGAGGCCGGGCTCCTGTGCCTTGAATCGTACGCCGTCCACAATCCGGTTCTCCCCGGCTCCGGGCAGGTGCGACAGGAACACCTGCTCTCCGGTTCTGCTCAACCCGAAGCCGTCTGCGGATGATACGTGAAAGTCACTGATCTCGTCAAAGCTCACTCGCCCGTGGCCCGGTATCGTGGTCGGCGGTATCGCCCACTTGTCCGGCTCGTCGAGGTCGTCGCTGAGGTACCAGTGGCGTAGCGTTACCGGCGCAGCGCCGACGTTGTAAAGCTCGATCCAGTCGTTCGATCCTCCGTCGTCGTCGGCCGTGGCGGCGGCGATCTCGTTGAGGACCACCGTCGTCGCCGGCTGCGGATCGTCCCGGCCGGGCGAGCCGTGGATGTAGCCGCTGGCGCGCCAGTTTCCGCCGTAGTTCAGCGATCCTCGTGGCTCCGTAAGGATAGCCGCATCCAGCGGGACGAGCGAATGGCCGCCGCCGTCGGCGGTCGCAGGCCAGCCCCGACCGTCGTCGTATCCGAACTCGGCCACCGTCCCGTTCCAGAAGTCGATCAGCTTGACGGTCTCCCCTTCGTTGGCCAGCTTGCCGTCGTATTGGCCGGCGATTCGGTCGGAGAGGGCCGGTCCGTATCGTGACGCGAACGCCTGCTCGTTCCTGACGATCAGGACGAACTCGCCCGGACCCAGAGCGGTTACGGCGCTGCCGGCGAAGTCAAATGTCACGCCGCCGGTAAAGGAGACGTGTGTTAGATCGAGTGTCTCATCGCCGGTGTTTTTGAGCTCAATGAACTCGAACTCGTCGTTGTCCAGATTCAGCTCGGCTTCCGCCGGCGCGGGATTGTACATGACCTCCGTGATCCGCAGATCGGACAGGATGCCGACCGACAGCGGTGCGGCGGTCTCGAACTGCACCGGATCGGACCAGTGACTCCAGCGCCCGGTGTTGTCCTTCATCCGGCAGCGCACGCGGTACGTGCGTCCGGGCTTGACGGCGCTGGCGGGGATGACCGCCTCGCTGTGATACTCCACTATCTCCGGGCTTTGCCAGGCGGCTTCGATCTCGTATTTGCCCTTTCGCCGCACGGTTTGGCCGTCGTCGCCCGGTGTCCTCTCCGGTTCGGTTCGACCGGTGAGACGTAGATCGAAGAAACAGTCGGAACTGCCGTTGAGCGAGGCGTTGAGGACGTGAACGGCGATGACGTTCGTGCCTCGCACGAGATACTCGGCCGGGTCGGGCAGCGTGAAGCCGACGAAGGACGTGTTCTCGATCGCCTCTTCGGCCGTACTGTCAAACGACAGGTTGGGCGACGAGACGTTCTCGTACACCGCCGGCTTGTCGTTGATCCACACGACCACCCCGTCGTCGTACAGCACCTCCAGCGCCATCGTGTCGAACGCTTCGGGATTCGTCACTTCGAAGGACTTGCGCAGGTAGATGCTGGTATAGCCGCCCCGCATGTCGCGGAGCGTGGTCTCCAGGAACGCCTCGCCGTAGCCGATCGGCGCTTGGCCCGCTTGCCAGGCGTCGTCGCCGAAGGCGGGCTCGTGCCACATCCCGGCGCGGGGCGAAGGGGGCGCTACGCCCTTGAAGTAGCGCCACTGCGTGCCGGCGGGCACGAGGGTCGTCCCCGCCGGCTCCGGCGTCGCCGCCGCGTCGGGCGAGACCTCGGCGATGCGCCACCGCATGGCGCCGAAGGTCCCGGCCCCCTGCGGATCGGCAAAGGGCGAGACCTGAAAGCGCAAGGCGTTCGTCGGAAATCCCGGCTCGCCGGTATAGGCGATGGAAGGTTTGGCTGGGAGCAGATGACCGTCGGTGTTGTCGGCCAGGGAATCGAGGAAGGCCGCCCGGCCGCCGGCGCCGACGCTTCCGCCGGGCCAACTGCCGCCGGTGAACGCGAAGCGCTTCATGTCCTCGACCAAAGCGGCCAGGCCGTTCTTGCCGGCGCCGCTGAGCCCGTTGTAATTGCCCGCGTCGGAAGGGGCGTTGAGCCATCGTTTGAGATCGGCGGCAGCCAGGTCGACGATCGGGGCGGCGAATTCGTCCAGGAGCGGCTCGATCTGATCGCGCTGCCAGAGCAGGTCGCGGATCTCACGCACGGCGTTGTAATAATCCGGCTGCAGCTCCGGGTGCGCCGCGCCGTCGGAGCCGCCGCCCCCGGCGGGGAAGATGCTGTTGTAGACGACGTCGTGCCCGTTGTTCCAGGTCGGCCCCCACGAAGCGTCGGTATCCCAGGGCAGTGTCCACATCGCCCCGAGGTAGTCGTTGGCGGACGTGTAGACGGGTTCGAAATACCAGGCGGCGTTCTTGTTGGCGCTGGGCCAGAAGTCGTAGTGGCGAATCGCCTGGCACAGGCTGTGGTAGGCGTACCACTTGTCGAGACGGACGTGGTTGCGAATGAAATCGGTGGAGCTGTGACCGGTGAGGCGGTTCTCGATATTGTCGTGGTCGGAGCCGTTGGTCACGGCGTGCGGAGCCTGGTAGCGCTGTTGCTCCTTGGCGTCCCTCGTGGAGTTGACGAGCTTGTAGAGGTTGCCTTTTTCCAGGCCGTGGGTTTCGAGAAAGCGTACGTCGTAGGTTTCCTGGGCGAACCAGAGTCCCCAGAAGTCGCCGCGCCAGGGATCGGGCGCTTCGGCGGCGCCGTCCACGACGCGAAAGTGGAAGTAGTGCGAAAGCGGAGCGGGCACGCCCAGCTTGTTGAAGAGCCAGAAGTTCACGTGCTCGTTCAGCGAGAAGGTGAGCGTCCGGCGGTTGTCGAAGCCCTTGGCGATCGTGAGAGTCCGCCACTTCGTGGGATATGGCTCGCCCTCCATGTCACGGGCCTGGAAATAATGTCCGCGATTGAAGCGAAAGCGCATGCTGCGTTTGGTGTTGCCGCCGAGGTACCGGCCGTTGCCCCCGCGCAGGCGGTAGCGGATGTTGTCGTAGACGACGCCGTCGTAGACCAGCGTCCCATACCAGTTGTAGACGAACCGCGCCGGGTTGGACGCTCCGCCGAGGAATTGGGCGATCTGGTCGGAGGAATTGTAGCCCAGCGTCTGATGCATGTCCTCGGCGCGCGTCAGCAAGTGGTAGACCGGCAGCCTCTGGAGCGTCTCGGCGGGGAACCCTTCGTAGTCCGGGACGCCGTCGTAGACGTAAAAGGCGAAGTTCCGCGCCGCGTCGTCCGCATAGGGGGCCGTGACCTCGGCGCCGAGGGCGTCGGTGGCGGTGATGCGGTAGCGTACGAGCGTTCGGTTGGCCTGAGGGGGTATGACGGCGGTGTAGACGTCGTCTGCGGCGCGGGTGTCGCCACCGGCGCCGTCGTCGAGCATGGCAACCGCAGTCCAGTTCGCCAGGCTGGTGTATTGCGGATTCACGGGATGTTCCGTGTTGGGGTCGGCCTGCAGCGCGCTGATGGGCACGGGCAGGTGCGAAGGAACGTACGCGCCCGCAACGACCACCTGGTATTCCAGGGTCACGTCGGCGACACCGTCTTGATCCGTCGTTTCGATGGTGACCGTGACGGGTTCGCCCGAGCGCGGCTGTTGCGGCGCGTGACTGACCCGGTCCAGACCCGGAGGCAGGTTGTCGGCGTACACGGTTCGGTTGGCCGCCGCCGGCGTAGGGGGATCGGAACGCCAGCTTCCCGCCAGGGCGTTGTCGGTCTGCGGATTGACGAGTTGCAGGGATGCGCCGGTGCCCGCCCGGTCGGCGCGGATTGGATCGCCCACGGTCGGCCAGGGGAAGCCGATCTTATAGTCCACCTCGTCGACCACCCGGCCGTCGGTGTCGCATAAAACGATCTTCTCCCCCTCGTTGTTCAGACGTCCCGCATATGGGCCCAGGACAAGCGCCGGGTTGAGTGGAAATCGTCCGCTGCCCCACTTGGCGTGCACCTGCTGTGGATTCTCGGCGACGACGAGGTAGCCGCCGGCCGGCAGACGCGAACCGGGGGCGAAGACATAAAAAATGCCGTCGTCGAAGTACCAGCCGGACAGGTCGATGTCGCTCGCTCCGGTGTTGTGAAGCTCGACGAACTCGACCAACTCGGACTCCACATCCGGGTTGCAGTGGATCTCATTGATGATGACGGCCGCGCCGACCCGGGCCCCCCCGCTCGCAGCCGTGACGCCAATCACGGCCAGGATCAGCGGGAGGATGCCCGGCGGTCTGCGGAGTGCCGCCCTGTATGATCGAGAGCTTCTTCGCATGGACATACTATGGACAATGCTTCTTCAAATGACACGAGTTTCCATCGGCCGGCGCCAAGACTGCGCCGGGCCTTCTTAGCACAGAAGCGGGGCTTGTGCCAGCCTCATCCGGCACAAGCCCCGCTCAAGAAATCAAAGATCAAAAATCAAATATCAAAAAGAGGGAGTCGCCGCGATGCGGCGACGACTTGTTTATCTTTGCTATTTGCTTTTTGCATTTTGCTTTATGCTTTCGGCTACCTCTGACCGGCGAGATAACGAACCTCGTAAATCGACAGCGCCCGGTTGAAGATGGCGACCTCGTCGAGCGCGCCGTTGTACGGGTTGCCGCCAGTGCCGTTTTCATTGACCGATACGGCCCCGAACTGCACGCCGGCCTCGGTGTCGGTCCCGAACGAGAAGTCTCCGCTGGCGACCTCTTCGGCGCCGCGGTACATGACGACTTCCTCGCCGTCGAAGGTGAAGGCCCAGTGCTCCCATTCGCCTTCGGCCAGCACTCCGCCCCGGATCGTTCCGGTTCCCTGTCGTCCGACGCGCAGGTCGCCGGTGTCGCGATGGGCTTCGAGGTGCCACATCATGTCGTCGGCGGCCCAGCCGTCGCGCTTGGCGATCAGGCCCTGGTATTGTCCGGTCAGGCCGTTCCACCGGGCCCAGAGCGAAACCGAGAGCCGCCCCGTCTCGGCCGACGGGTTGACCGTTCCGAGGGACACGTACTGGTTGCCGGTGCCGTCGAACTCCAGGGCGGTTCCGTAGCCGGCGGGCCCTTCCACGTAGAGCGGGTCGCCGACGGCGGTCCCGTGCAACTCGTTGCCGGAGGCGTCCTCGGTGTTGTTCTCCAGGGCGTAGGAGGCGACCAGGCCGCTGTTGCCCGGATTGACGAGGCCCGGATGGCCCACACCGATGTTGTCGATCAGGACCATTCCCGTGCCTGCCGGCGTGGGATTGTCGCGGTGGCCCACGCCGATCATCATCTTCCTGATGCCGGCGAGGTTGACTCCCTGGTCGCTGAATTCGGCCAGCGGGATCTCCCATGCGGTCCAATCGCTGAGGAGAACTCCGTCGGGATAGGTCACGACGCCGGTTCGGCCGGCCGTGTCCTGCAGGGCCACGTACAGGGTGTCCGGATCGTTGAGCATGTGATCCACGCCGATCTCGACGAATTCCCACTCGCCCGTGGCACCGCCGCCGGTGGAAACCTGGGCGAACTCGGCGGTGGTTGTGACTCCGCTGCTGTGGCTGGTCAACGCCAGGCCGATGAAGATATTGGAGTGCATCGGAATCGCCAGGGACGACGGCTCGTCCGGGTTGGCCGTCTCGACCATGGGTTCCCAGGTAGTCCCGTCAGCGGAGTGCTCGGCCGTGATGGTGTCGCCCTCGCGGGTCAGGCGGAGCCAGTAGGGAAGCGTGATCACGCCTTCGTCACTGCGCGTGCTGCTGGAGCCGCCGGCGGTGAGCTGGCGGTATTGCCAGCCGACGCGACCGGTCGGTGTGACGTAGGCCATGGCGTTCTTGGCGTCGGCGTTGAGACTGTCGCGGATCATCACGCCGGCCTTGGCCCAGACGTTGGTGTTCTCGAGGCTGTCCACGCGGACCGTAATCGAGCCGTTGCCGTTGAGCGGTTTGCAGGCGAACGTGAACTCGTCGGACATATCCCAGATGTCGGCGCCGGCAGCGCCCATCGTGATGTTGCCGGGCGAGGTCTCGAGGAAGCCGGCCGCTGCGCCTCGGAAGTGGACCCGGAGCGTGTCGATGCCGTTGGCGCTCCAGTCCTGCGCGGTGTTCCAGGTGCGCTCGGTTTCGGAGTAGTACGGGTCCTCGGCGTTGTTGTAGTACAGAGGCATGGATTGCTTGCCGCTCTGGGCGATTTCGGTTTCGATGATGTCGCCTTCGAAGTAGGGGCTGTCGGCGCTCCAGATGTCGTGCCCGATGGTGGCTCCGGTGCCGTTGCCCGGGTTGCCCGGCGCCGGCTCGGTGAAGCCCCAGCCGTCAATCCAGGTCTGGAAGACCCGGTTGCCCACGTCGTTGGTGTAAGTCTCGAAGTCTTCCACGACGCGGTATTCGGCCGTGGTGAAGCTCCAGACGTCGCCTTCCCAGACGCTCGGTATCTCGAGCTCGTTGACTTCGTTGATCTTCCAGTAGTAGGCCTGTCCGTATCGCAGGTTGACCGGCTCGTAGCTGCTCTCGGTGACGATGTCGGCCAGGGCCGTACCGGTCACGACGTCCTCCCGGGAGGTGCTGAGGTAGACTTCGTGCGAGCCGGCTTCGCGGCCCGGTCGCCAGGTGAGAAGGGCGTCCACGCCGACGTCGATTTGCCCGTTTGCCGGCTGCGGCTCCCGGGCGTGCGCCGGAATGTAGAAGAACCGCACTTCGCTCAGGCCGAACTGCACCTGACCCACGGTGCTCCAGTTCGTGCTGGCGGTGAGCCTGACATATTTGGCGGCGACGCCCTCCAGATCCACGATGGTGTTGTGAGCGTACGTGGCCTCGGCCGCGCCTTTGGCGAATTCTCTTTCCGTCAGCACCGTCCAGTTCGCGCCGTCGGTGGACACCTCAACCGTGACGTCCTTGAGACCGTAACCGAGAACGGGCTCGAACGTGTGGTTGTAGTTCCAGACCCACATCTCGTACAGCTTGTAGACCCGGTCGAATTCATACTGGATCCACGCGCCGTTGGGATCGCTTTCGCTAAGCCACATATCCGTCTCCGACGTCGAATGCAGATCGTCGGCGTCCAGGCCCGAGCCGTTGATCGTGTTCTCGGGGCCCGCATCCGCGGTGGAGCTGGAAGCGGTGGGGGAGATGTTCTCGACGGGGTAAACGAAAGGCTCGGTCGTGAAGCTCCAGACGTCGCCGGGGAAGATCGTCGAATCCGGCAGGGCGTTGACCTCGTCGATGCGCCAGTAGTAGGTTTTCTCGAATTCGAGACGAGTGGCCGGCGCGTACGTGGTGGCACTCTGGCCTTCGGCCTGCAACACGTTCAGCGGATTGGTTCTGCTGGCGTCGTTGACGTCGTCGAAGACCGTACCGAGATACACGTCCCGCGCCACCGTGGAAACGCCTGGCGTCCAGCTCAGAACCACGTCGCGCGGAACGTCGGTGGCTCCGTCGGGGGGGTTGGCGCCGGTGGCGGCCACGCGCGGCCCCCGTCCGCTCTCGGGCGGACCCGGTTCGTCGTCCGAGAGCGTGAAGTCCGGGTTCGTGGTCAGGACGAGCTTGTCGATAGCCAGACCGTCCTCGCGCATCCAGATATTCACCGTGTGGACGCCGGCGTTCTCGACCTCAAAAAAGGACGCGGGTCCGCTCATCTGGTTGCCGGACCACTGGTGATTGCCGTTCCAGCCGCTCATCGTCCCGGACGTGGTGATTTCCTCGCCATCCAGGCCGACGTGACAGGAGTCGGAATTGCCATCCGGGCCATAGGCCAGAATCCAGACGTAGTGCGGCCCCGTCTTTTCGAAGTTGACCACGAAATCCAGTCTCGGGCTTCGGGCCGCGTAGTTCGAAGTGTAGGACGTGCCGCCCAAGGGTGTGTGCGGCAACGTTTGCATCGCGCCGTCGCCACTGAAAGTCCCCGTGAATCCCTCGGCCGTGGTCACGAGTTCCCAGGTGTTCGGAGGCATGTCGACCGCCTCGTCGTAGTTCTCGGCCTCGACCGAGACGATGCCGTCCGGACCCGGGTCCTGTTGCAGCGGCGAGGCGCCCATCGTCGCCGCCACGCCGAAGGCTAAGACCAGAGATGTTAGAAAGACCAACCCCTTGTACATTGCCATTCTCCTTTTTTAAGCATCCAACCGAAGAGCTTCTGTTTTGCCCACGCGCCAATCCCCTCTTGGTTTGAGCACAAAATCGTGGGGCAGGCCCTACCCTGCCTGATGTGGTTCGGGCGGCTCCGACAGGAATGTCGGAGCCACCCGGTACAATCCACTTCAAAATTCGAGACGGACGGCGGAACGCACTGTTGCGCTTAGCCGTCGACCTCGTTCGGGTCCGGCCTTGTCAGCCAGATGTCGTCGATGAAGACCACGCCGCTGCCGTTCATCGCCGGGGCGGTGCGACTGCCTACGCCGATGTACATCTTCTTCACCGCGGCGGGGTTTGCCCCGGCGGCGGTGATGTCGGCGATGGGGATATCCCACCGGGTCCAGTCGGTGGTCACGACGGCCGCCGGGTCCGGATGCGGCATGACGGCGACGCGACCGCCGCTGTCTTCCACGGCCACGTAGAGGTCGTCGGCGTCGTTGGCCGGATGATCGGCGCCGATCTCAGCCACCTGCCATTGCCCGAAGGCGCCCGTCGTCTGCACTCCGGAGAATTCGGCCACCGTGGGCACACCGACGTTGTGGCTCGTGACGCACAGACCGATGTAGACGCTGGGCAACATGGCGACGGTGTCGGACGAGAGCGCCGGGTCCGGCCCGATGCTCACCCAGGTGACGCCGTCGACGGAATGCTCGGCCTTGAACGTGTCGCCGGTGCGGGTCAGCTTGACCCAGTGCGGCAGCTCGATGTTGCCTTCCCGGTTTTCCGTGCTGTTGTTCAGGGTGGCTTTGCGGCGTACGAGCTGGACGATATTGCTGGGCGTCAAGATGACCGAGGCGTGCCGGGAGCCGGGCTCCAGCGTCTCACGGATCATCACGCCGGCCTTGGCCCAGTAATCGCTGTACACCAGGCTGTCGACCCGGACGAGGATCGAGCCGTCGCCGTTGAGTTGCTTGTAGACGAAGCGGAATTGATCCTCGATGTTCCAGATGTCGTTGCCCCAGGCGCTGATGGTGAAGCTGTCGGGGCCGGTTTCCAGGAACCGGGCCGGGTTGCCGCGGTAGAAGAGCGTCAGGTTCTCGACGCCTTTGCGCGTCCAGTCCTGCGGGACCGTCCAGGTCCGCTCGGTCTCGGAATAGTAGGGCGTCGCAGAGTTGTCGTAGTACAGCGGCATGGCCTGGGCGCCGCCGTGGGGGTTGTCGCTTTCCACGATGGTGCCCCCGTAATAGGGACTGTTCACGCTCCAGATGTCGTGCCCGACCAGCGCGCCGGTGCCGTTGCCCAGGTGGCCCGGCGCCGGTTCGGTGAAGCCCAGACCGTCGACCCAGGTCTGAAAGACGCGCTGCCCGACGTCGTTGGTGTAGCTCTCGAAGTCGTCGACGATGAGGTACTCGGCGACGGAGAAGCTCCAGACCCGGCCCACGCTGACGGTGGCGTCGGTGTTGTATTCATCGACGCGCCAGTAGTAGGTCTGTCCCCACTCGATGGCCTCGGGCACGGTATAAGCGGCCGCCGCCTGACGGCCACGATAAATGCCGGTGGTGTTGGAGGCATCGGCGGCCTTGACGGCGTCTTTGTCCTTTCCGAGGTAGACGTCGTGCTGGGCGGCGTTCTCGCCGGGCGACCAGGTAAGCGTAGCGGCCTGCTCGACGTCGGCTACCGACAGGTTCGCCGGCATCGGGCCCCACGCCAGCATCGGATCGCCCCGCATGGTCTCGGGAATCTCCTCGAACGTCAGGGCGTAGTTGTAGATGCGGAAGTCATCCAGCGAAGCGCGCAGGTAGGCGTCGGCGCCGTACTGAGACCGTCCCAGCCAGTTGTTGGTAGGCTCTCCAAGATCGCTGGGAACAACGGTGGTGCTTCCCGAGGCGACGAGCTGGCCGTCGAGATAGAGCCGCAGTCCCGCCGAGCTGATGGCCAGCGCGACGTGGTGCCACCCGGTGGGCAGTGTTTCGGGCGCCGTGGCCAGTTGTTCGGGGGCCCCGCCGCCTTCAATCGTGATGCCGAATCGCATCTCGCCGGCGGTGTCCAGCCGCGGTGTGAGGAACATGTACGACGTCGTGTTGCTGCCAAAGTCGAAAATGCGCTGCCAGGCGCCGCCGGCGTTGGAGAAATCGATCCAGGTAGTGATCGTGGCGGCGTCGAGCGTGCCGATGAGCGGCCCGATGGGCAGGGAGACGTAGCCGTCCTGGCCGTTGAGTTTCAGGGCGCCTCCGTCATAGCCGTCGATCCATTCCGTGCCGCCCAGGATCGTCCCGTGGTTGTTTTGGCCCGACCAGTCGATGGCCAGCGTCCCCTGGCCCTCGTCCAGCTTCCACCAGCCGACGAGGTTGGGGTCGGACACCGCCACGTCGGGCACGGTGGTAAAGCTCCAGACGTCCCCGACTTCCAGCAGGTTTTTGGAACTGTCCAACTCGTCGACGCGCCAGTAGTAGGTCGTTCCCGGCGCGAGCGGGTCGAGCTCGAGGGT
The DNA here is from genome assembly GCA_964415045.1 of uncultured Pirellulales bacterium. GTDB lineage: Bacteria > Planctomycetota > Phycisphaerae > Sedimentisphaerales > Anaerobacaceae > CAYPZL01. The sequence goes on from CAYPZL010000125.1 coordinate 11,112, forward strand.
GGTCTCGCCCGTGTTGCCCTGGAAGGTGTCGTCGGCGCCGTCGGCGACGTCCTGCTGATTGGTGCCGAAGTAGACGTTGTGAGTGACCGCGTCTTTGCCGGGTTGCCAGGACAAATCGCTATCGGTGCTCTGGAATTGGGCTTCGTCGGCCGGCGTGGGCGTGTGCGCCTTGACCGGTGCGGCCATGAAGGTCCAGACGTCGCCTTCATGAATGGTTACGCCGTCCACTTCAATCTCGTCGACGCGCCAGTAGTAGGTCGTTCCGGGGGCGAAACCGGTGACGTGGTAATGCATGTTGAACGGCGTGCGATCGCCGACCAGATCGCCCGGACCCAGCTCGGGGCTGGTTCCCAGGTAGACGTCATGCCACTGGGCCGTGATGCCCGCTTCCCACATCAACAAGGGCGATGTCACGCCCGTTTCGCCGTCGGCCGGCGCGGGATCGTGGGCCTTGCGCGGGCCGCCCAACAGGAAGTTCTCCTTGATTTGCTGAAGGGTCAACACCCCGTCGTGGATGCGCACCTCGGCGATTGAGCCGGTGAAGTTCAAGTTGCTCTGCACACCGGCGCCCGAGTTATCTCCCTGGGCGGCCACGCGGATGATGTTGCCTCCATGGGTGTTGAGGTTCATCGCCTCTTCGCCGGCGGGGTCGCCGTTGGCGTAGAGCCGGGCCGTGGCGCCGTCGTAGGTGTAGACCAGGTGCCACCATTTCCCGAGCTCCGGCGTGGGCGAGACGCTGCCGCCCCAAGGCATGTCCGGAGCGCCCCAGTGGCCCACCGCGCCCCAGGTGCCGTGATTGCCGTAGTTGAAGGCGATGTTGGTGCCGTCGGGCCCGCCTCGATGGCTCCAGTGAATCATCGTCTCTTCGCCGACCGCCGACGGATTCAACGCCCAGACCTCGATGGTGCGGGTGCCGTTGCCTTCGATTCCCGGCGTCGAGGTCGGGCCGTCGAAGTAGCTGGCCCCGTCGAAGGTGACGGCTTTGAGCCCGCCCAGGCTCTCGACGAACGGCTCGCCCACCGCCGTGAAGTCGCCGAGCGTGCCGCGGTTGGGCCAGACGGTGACCGGACCGAGAGGCAGGTCGTCCGCTCTCAAATCGACGAGCAGCTCTTCAGCCACATTGTGCTGTGCCACACCGCGCGGTGCCATGCCCAGCAGCAAAACGAAACATAACAGAGGAATCAATCTCGTAGTCATAGCCAGCCTCCCGAAAAAACACCTGCCGCGACGCGGTGCCCCCGGCCACACACCGGGATACATCGATTGCATCGGCAATGATGAGACGTTACACGATTTTTGCGGGCGTTTCTCGCGTGGTACGGCCTGTGACGACCGATAATAATACTCGGGCGCCGCAACACACGTCTGTCCGCATGTGTTCCTGGTTTCGGCCATGGGCCCTGCTCCTGAGCCGCTCCTCCCGGCATTGTGCCAAAGCGGTCGGCCTTGGCCTCTGCTACTATATCAGATTTCGCCCCTTGGGGCAAAATTGTATCTCGGCCCCGACGCCGGGGCCGGCTCCGTCTGTTTGCGCTACCACCAGTGATAGGGAGGGTTCTGGCGCACCTCCATTTCGGTGAACCGCCGCCATTCGAGGTGACCGTCCACAAAGCCGATGTTGGCGCCGACCGGCGTGCCTCCGCGCGTGACGTGATTGGTGCGGTCGAAGAGCTCGTACCGGCTCCACGATCCGCCCCTGACCTCAACGAAATTGGCGGTGTCCAGATCCCCGGTGGTGCTCAGAACCGCGTCCAACACCAGCTCGCGGGAGGCCGGCTGGGTGCAGTTGAGGCTCTTGATCCACTGCTTGTTGCCGGTGCCCTGCGGCTGGTTGGTTCTGCCGGTTTGCGTGTCCATGAGCCAGAAATAGCTGGTCACCCTGTAGTAACTCCCGCGATTTTGCTCGGGCTCGTCGACCTGGCCGATCTCGGTGTCGTAGGGCAGGTTCTGTGAGAACTGCCAGAGGCAGGCCATATCCGGCGTTTTGAGCGGATCGCCGGGGCAGTAGAAGGTCTCCCGGCTGCCTCCGGTTTCCATGATGTAGTCGCTGGTGCTGTAGGCGATGTCCCACAGCCACCACCCGGACTCGTTCAACGGCAGCTTGGCGTCGTTGTCCCCGCCGTACATCGTCAGGCTCAGCAGAATCTGCTTGAGGTTGTTGGCGCAGGTGACCTTCCGCGCCTGCTCCTTGGCCCGTTGCAGGGCGGGCATCAGGATCGCCATCAGCACGGCGATCACCGCGATTACCACCAGCAGCTCGATGAGAGTAAAACCGCTGCGGCGCTTCAAAATGAGCGTCTTCGCCATGTAACTTGCCTTTGAAGAAAGGAGCCGTCTTCTTCTGTCAGGCACCGCCACAAGTGACGGAAGCCCGATCGAGTCTGCACAGTCGCGGCGAACCAACGAAGTCTTCTCACCCGATACCAGACGGAAACCCGCGATTGCACATTCTATCTATTTTGAAGTCTCCGGCCGTTTTGCACAATGCTGAATTGCGTTTTTTTTCCACCAATTTGCGAAGGTTAGCCGGTGCTTGTTTCGTGAATTGGTGAAAAGAAAACGCAAAATAACCTTTGCGTTCACGTAGTAGAGCGGATAATTAGAAACTTTGCCGGATTCAGCCCGGCGGGTGTATTATCCCGGCCTGTGCGAAGCGGGCGTACCGCTCGCAGGCGGTGACCTTTTCCGCTCCGGCACACCGAAGCAGAATGCCGCGTGGGTTCAGGGTCAGCCGCTGCAAGGGCCGTAGTTTCCTCAGCAGCTCTGTAAGAAAGAAAGGCGGGGCAGAAGATGGTCAGGATGAATTCACGATGGGCGGCTTTGACGGTAGTCGTTCTGCTGGCTGGCACGCTGTTGTGCTCGTGCAGGACCCTGAGCCGCCTGAGGCGCGCCAAGGCCGACAAGACGCCGACGGATATTGACGTACAGAACTTCGGCAAGACTCCCGAGGGCGAGCAGGTCCGCCTCTACAGCCTCACCAACGCCAACGGACTCAAGGCGCAGGTCATGACCTACGGCGCCATCGTCACGTCCCTCGAAGTCCCCGACAGGAAGGGACAAATGGATGACATCGTCCTGGGCTACGACAATCTCCAGGACTATATCAAGGAGACCCCGTATTTCGGCGCCATCGTGGGCCGATACGGCAACCGCATCGCCAAGGGCAAATTCACGCTCGACGGTGTCACGTACACGCTGGCGACCAACAACAACGGGAACCATCTGCACGGCGGCGTCAAGGGCTTCGACAAGGTCGTGTGGGAGGATCAGCCGGTGTGGCGGCCCGACGGGGTCGGCGTCAAGCTCAGCTACCTCAGCCGCGACGGCGAGGAAGGCTACCCGGGCAACCTCAAGGCCACCGTCACCTACATCCTGACCAACGACGACGAGCTGCGGATCGAATACGAGGCCACCACCGACAAGGCGACCCCGGTGAATCTCACGCATCACGGGTATTTCAATTTCACCGGCGCCGAGCGTGACATCCTCGGTCACGAGCTGATGCTCAACGCCGATCGCTTCACTCCGGTCGACGCCGGCCTGATTCCGACCGGCGAGCTTCGGCCCGTCGCCGGGACGCCCATGGATTTCACCCGCGCCACCGCCATCGGCGCCCGCATCGAAAACGACTACGAGCAGCTTCAGTTCGGCGGCGGCTACGACCACAACTGGGTCCTCAACAAGGAGGGCAAAGACATGACCCTGGCGGCCGTTGTCTACGAGCCGACCTCCGGACGCGTCATGAAGGTCTACACCGCCGAGCCGGGCATCCAGTTCTACGCGGGCAACTTCCTCGACGGGACCATCACCGGCAAGGAAGGCAAGGTCTACAAGCATCGCTACGGCTTCTGTCTGGAAACGCAGCACTACCCGGATTCGCCGAACAAGCCGGACTTCCCGTCGACGATCCTGCGCCCCGGTCAGAAGTACGAAACGACCACGATCTACCGTTTCTCGACGCGATAGCGGCACGGGGGGCCGCACCGCCCGCGGGGCGCGCCTGATTTCTGTTAACCCTATGCAAGGGACGTGCTTATGCAAATAACGCAGTTGGTGATGGCCCAGGCCTCCTTTGCCGCGTGGGACTGGATTGTCATCGCCGCCTATTTCGGCGTGATGCTGGTGATTGTCTGGTGGGTGGTCCTTCAGAAGCAGCGGACCTCGACGGATTACTTCCTGGCCGGCCGGCACATGCCCTGGTTCGTGGTCGGGGCCTCGATCTTCGCCTCCAACATCGGTTCCGAGCATATCGTCGGTCTGGCCGGACAGGGCTCCACCAGCGGTATGGCGATGGCCCACTGGGAACTGCACGCCTGGGTCGTGGTCATGCTGGCCTGGGTCTTCGTGCCGTTCTATTACCGCTCCAAGGTCTTCACCATGCCGGAATTCCTGGAGCGCCGGTTCAATCCCGCCTCCCGCTGGATCCTCTCGGTCGTCTCGCTGGTGGCCTACGTCTTCACCAAGGTCTCGGTGACCGTCTACGCCGGCGGGGTCGTCTTCAACGTCCTGCTGCCCGAGATTCAGATCCGCGTCACCGACGGCTTCGTCCTGGACGCCTTCTGGATCGGGGCCTTTCTCACCGTGACCCTGACCGGAATCTACACCGTTCTCGGCGGTCTCCGTGCGGTGGTCTATACCGACACGATCCAGACGGTGATCCTGCTGATCGGGTCGTTCTTCATCACGTTCTTCGGCCTGCAGAAGCTGGGCGGCTGGAGCGAGCTGCAGGTGATATGTCGCGACAATGCGGCCAACTTCGCTCTCTGGCGCCCCAACACGGACCCCGATTTTCCCTGGCTCGGCGTCCTGATCGCCTCCCCGATCATCGGCATCTGGTACTGGTGCACCGATCAATACATCGTGCAGCGGGCGCTCTCGGCCAAGGACCTGCGCAACGCCCGGCGCGGCGCGCTGTGGGGCAGTTTCCTGAAGGTCTGGCCCGTGATGATCTTTCTCGTTCCCGGCCTGATCGGCTACGCTTTGCATCAGAAGGGCATGATCAGCATTCCGACGAAGATGGTCGACGGCAGGCAGGCCCTGGACGGCGATCAGGTCTTCGCCGTGATGGTTCGGTCGCTGCTGCCGCCCGGCCTGCGGGGCCTGGTCGTCGGCGGGCTCCTGGCGGCCCTGATGAGCTCGCTTTCGTCGCTGTTCAACTCCTGCGCATCGCTGTTTACCGTGGACATCTACGAGAAGATCAACCCGCGGGCCTCGGAGCGCCACCTCGTCACCGTCGGGCGTTTCGCCACCGCCGTCGTGGTGGTCATGGGCATCGTCTGGATTCCCGTCATGCAGCGCGTCTCCGAGGGCGGGCTGTACAAATATCTCCAGAGCGTGCAGGGCTACCTGGCGCCTCCCATGGCGGCCGTGTTTCTGCTCGGGGTCTTCTGGAAGCGGGTCAACGGCAAGGGGGCCGTGGCCGGTCTGGCGATCGGGTTTCTCGCCGGCATGGCCAAGCTGACCATCCAGGCCCTCACCGGCGGGGACGATGCCTGGATCATCTCGCCCGGCTGGCTGGTGGCCATCGGCAACTACAACTTCCTGTTCGCCACCGGCTGGCTGCTGCTGATCAGCATCGTGGTCATCGTGGGCGTGTCCCTGGTGACGCCGCCGCCTCCGCCGGAGAAGATCGTCGATCTGACGTACGGTAGCTTGACGCGCGAGCACAGGGAAGAAAACCGCGCCAGTTGGGGCCTCTTCGAGGTCTTAATGACCGTCGTGGTCCTGGGGCTGGTGCTCGGTCTGTACCTGTACTTCAGCTTCTGGTTGAAATGACGAGGGGCAGCGCGGGCCGGTACTGCGACAAGAAAGTGAGAGGAGTTTTGCAAAATGGAGCTTAGGCCTAGATTATTCAATCAAATCGTCGCTTTCATTTCCTT
>CAYPZL010000126.1:0-16693 GCA_964415045.1 uncultured Pirellulales bacterium
CAACGATTTCCTTGAAGAATATAAGCCTAATCTCCATTTTGCAAAACTCTACTTGTTACTCAGGTCCGCTCTGATCCAGCGAGCCCGCCAGATCGGACAGTCTCGTTATGTTGTGTTCGGCGCAGTAGCTTCTGATGCCCTCGACGATCCGCACAGCGCAGTCGGGCTCTACGAAACTGGCCGTGCCGACCGCTACCGCCGAGGCGCCTGCAATGATGAACTCAATCGCATCCGTAGCGGTGCGGATGCCGCCCAGCCCCAGGATGGGGACGCCCGCTTGCTTCGTCACCTCGCGGTAGACCTTATTCACGAGATAGACCGCGATGGGCTTGATGGCCGGGCCGGACAGTCCGCCCGTGCGGTTGGCCAGGACGGGCCTGCGTGTCTCGGTGTCGATGACCATGGCGGTGAACGTGTTGATCAGGCTCAGGGCATCGGCGCCGCCCTCGATGGCGGCGCGGGCGGTCTCGCTGATATCGGTCACCGCCGGCGTGAGCTTCACGATCAGCACCTTTTTTCCGCAGGCGGCCTTGACCGCGCGCGTGATCTCCACGACCAGGGACGGATCGGTCCCGAAGCTGATTCCACCCTTCTTGACGTTGGGACAACTGATATTCAATTCGAAGCCGGCGACCGCTTCCTGCGAGGTTAGTCGTTCCGTGACGGCAACGTATTCGTCAATCGTTGTGCCGGCGACGTTGACAAAAACCGGGATCGACATCGTCTTGATGACGGGCAGTTTCTCCCTGACGAATCGCTCCAGCCCCACGTTGGCCAGGCCGATGGCGTTGAGCATGCCGGCGTCGGTCTCGACGATGCGCGGCGTGGCGTTGCCTTTCCTCGGCTCCAGCGTGATGCTTTTGGTGATGAAGCCGCCCAGCGTGTTGATGTCCATAAAGTCGGCCAGCTCGTCGGCGTACCCGCAGGTGCCCGAGGCGGTCAATACCGGGTTGGCCAGCCGGACCCCGGCAAAATCCACCGAAATGTCAATCGGTTCGGTCATCGTCAAAAATCACGTTTCGTGCGTCGAAGACGGGGCCGTCCTGGCAGCAGAGTTTGTAGATAGTTTCGTTGGAGCCGGCTACGCGGCATTCGATGGCGCAGCTCTGGCAGAGGCCGATTCCGCAGGCCATGCGGCGTTCCATGCTCACCTGGCAATCGAGGTTCCACTTCTCGGCGATGCGCGCCACGGCCGCGAGCATCGCTTCGGGGCCGCAGGCGTAGACGATCGCCTGGTCCGGCGGGCACTCGTGCTGGTCCAGCCACTGGACGAGATATTCGGTCACCAGACCCTGAGAGCCGGCCGAGCCGTCGTCGGTCGCCAGCACCGAGGGGATGCCGTACCTGGCGAAGGCCGGCACGCAGAATCCCAGGTTCTGCGAGACTTCGTCGAGCCGGCCCTCGAAGGGCAGCGCCCCGCGCGTCTGGGCCCCGACAAACGCCACGGCCTCGATATCGGCGTGCTCGGCGGTCAGCAGCTTCGCCAGGCAGCGAATGGGCGGCGCGCCCATGCCACCGACCACCAGCAAGGCGGTCTTCTTGCCTTCGGGGATCGAGAAGCCGTTGCCTAACGGGCCGACGATGCTGATCGCGTCGCCGTTGCGCAACGTCGTCATGCGAACCGAGGCCGGGCCGAGAACGCAGTAGAGAAGCTCGGCCGTCGTTCTGTCTTCCTCAGCGGTGACGTCGGCGAAGCTGAAGGGCCGGCGCAACAGGACCTTTCGCTTGCAGACGTCACGCAGATGAGGTGGTATCTGGTCCTCCGCGGGCAAACCTGCATCGGAAGCGTCGACCTGGACGAACTGTCCGGGCCGGAAGGCGGCGAATGCCCTGGCACCGGCGTCGGTGAACTTGAGGTTCATCTTGTAGAAGCACTCACCCGCCGGCCTGTTCGACAGAACCGTCGCCGTAAAGAGTCCTTTCTTCGGCGTTTTGCATTCATCGGGCATAGCTTCTGCCTTACATCAGGGACGCCTGCGGAATCCCGGGGCGACAACGAGCGTCACAGCAGGTTCTCGTAGACTCTGACGCCATCGACCACCTTGCAGACGTGAACGGCATACTTTTCAGCGAAATCGGGACGGCTGCGTGGATAAGCGGCATCGACGGCGGCTTTGACCGCTTCGACGCTCCCGGCCTCCACCAGCGCTCCGGAGGCGCCCTTGTCACCGCCGCCCAGCATGCGCTCGCCGAGGACGCCGGGCACGCTGCGCACGATATCGCACATCGTCTCCAGCTCGGGGCCGGAGATCTTGTAGTCGTCTCTCAGACCCAGGCCGTCTTCGCGGAAGATCGCGCCGACAGTCTCGATGTCGCCGCTCTTCCAGGCCTCCATCATGCGATAGAACCGCTGTTGGGCGTGGAAGATGTAGTTCAGCCTATCGCAGTGGTCCGGGTGGCTTGCCCCGAACTGCGCCACGATCTTCTCGTAGGTGGCGTCGTCCTTGACGTCGGCCAGGCAGGTAATGTCGAAGCCGGCCTCCCGGAGGATCGCCACGAACGCCTCGCACTCGCTCCTGCGGACGGCGTACGTGGATTTCTCCAGGCCGGGACGATCCGTTCCCGTATCCAGGACCACGATGCGAAAGTCGCTGGCCCCGGCGCCGATGGGCACGTATTCGATCGAGCGGTCCTGGGGATTGTAGTAGGTCCCCATGCCTTCCCGGGCGAACAGGATCATCGTCTGGTCGAGCTGGCCGCAGGGCGAGCCGATGTAATCGTTTTCCACCGCCTGGGCCAGGTCCACGATCCGGATCTGTTCTTCCACCTCGATGCCGTTGGCGTCAAAGAGGGACAGAATCAGGTTGATGCAAAGCGAGGCCGAGCGGCTCATGCCGCCGCCGGGGATGTTTCCGTAAAGCACGCCGTCGATCCCCTGCGTCAGTGCGAAACCCTCCCGCTTGAGAACGTAGTCGATCCCGTAGGCGAATCGGCCCCAGGTTTCGGTGATCGCCTGGGACTTGGGCTCCGGGACATCGCCGATCGTATATTCGATCACGGCGTCGTCGGGGAAGTTGCCGCTGAAGAGCCGGACTTTGTCGGTGCCGTTGGGTTTGTATGCCAGCCAGATGAAGCGGTCGGTGCCGACGCCGAACAACTCGGTTCCGTTGTAGTCGCCGTGCTCGACGCCCAGACAGAACCGCGACGACGTCCGCCGCACCTTGCCGCCGGCGATGTTGAGACCGTGTTCCTGTGCCAACTGCTGAAGTTCCGCCAACGCGGATTGATCGTCCTTCGTCAACTCCATCTCGACCTCTTCCTTGTAGAAAATGCCTGCAAGCCATGTGCGAAAAGAGCAACGCTGCCGAATATAGTCGAGCCGGCGGCGAACATCAAGCTCGAATCCCGCCGGCGTCAGGGCAATTATCCCCGAAACCCGGACGCCGCTGTGCAGCGGTGTAGTATCATGGCGTGGGGGGGGGCTGTAATCGGCGCGTCGTCGTCCTGGTCCGAGAGACGCACGAAAAACGGCCCCCTGGTTTTTCCCGGGGGCCGTTGTTCTATGCGCGGTATGCCTTTGAAACCCGAAAGGTCTGGTCTTGCCTATTTGGCTAACCCAATCGGACTAAAGAGCACGTAGAGCGTCAGTGTGATGACCACGACGACGATGCCGGCGATCTTGGCTCCCTTGGAGGAGGTAAGATTGAGCTTCGATTCGGTCTTGAACTCGATGGGCTGAGCCAGCGGTTTCATCATGGTGATAATGTACATCACCAGCAGGCAGAGGGCGAAGCAAATCGCCATGCGGTTGAGGAACTGGATCTCCGGACCCATCTTATAGCGTCCCATCAGGTACATGCCGCCGTAGGTGACGATGTTCGTCAGGAGGCCCACCACGCCGGCAATCGGCGGGGCCTTTCGCACCAGCAGCCCGAAGACGAAGACCGCCAGGATGCCCGGCGAGATCAAGCCCTGGCTCTCCTGGATGATGGTGAAGATGCTATTGCTGATCTTCGGATCGCCCAACTGCGGCGCCAGGAATACCGCGATGGCCGAAAATACCACGACGCAGACACGCCCCAGCAGGACCATGGTCTTCTGCCCGGCATTCGGGTTGATGTACTTCTTGAAGATGTCCATGGTGAAGATCGTGGAGGCGGCGTTGAGCATGGCGGCCAGCGAGCTGACGATGGCGCCGAGCAGGGCCGCCAGCACGAAGCCCACCAATCCGGTCCGCTGCGGCAGCACGCTGCTGAGCAACTGCCCCAGGGCGGTGTCGTACTTGTAGGCGATGAATTTCTCGGTTGTTACGTTGGCCCCGGCGGCCTGGGCGGCTTCCGTGGTTGCGGCGTTATACGTCTCCAATTCCACCGCCAGCGCGGGGAACACCGTCTTCCAGGCTTTGTCATCCGATTCGAAGACGGTGAATTCGGCTACCGTTGTGGCGTCGAAACTCGCCTCTGTCAGGGGCAGCACGAACGGATTCTTTGCCTCGATGGCCTTCAATGCCGCATCGTCGGGGTAGACGGCGATCATGAACTTGCCCTGGGGCCACGCCGCGACCGTCTCATCGTTCGGCGCCTGGGTCACTTGAACCAGTTGCGTCTGCGGATTCGCCTGCATGTACTTGGCAACCACCGCGGCGTTGTCATTCACCGACTGGTTCTGCATGTCCTTCGAGAACAGGTTGAAGGCAATGATACCGGGGATCACCACGACGAACGGAATGAGCAGTTTCATGAACGCGCTGAAGACGATACCCTTTTGTCCCTCGGCCAGCGACTCCGACGCCAGCGTCCGCTGCGTGATGTACTGGTTCAGGCCCCAGTAGTAGAAGTTGGGAATCCACAGTCCCAGCAGCAGGGCCGTGCACGGTAAAACCTTGTCGTCCTTGGGCAGAAACATATTCATCCGGACCCGGTTCAGGTTCCAGAAGCGGTCGATGGCCCCGGTGTCCTGGGCGAACGTCTTGAAGCCGACGGCGCCGGTCTTGACGTTCTCCACGAAGGCGAGCTCATCGGTGGTGGAGCCCAGTTTCTTGAAGGCGTAGATCATCACCACGGCGCTGCCGATAATCAAGGCGCTGCCCTGGATCAAATCGGCCCAGGCGCAGGCCTTGAGGCCGCCGGCCGTGACGTATACCATGGCGATGAAGCCGATCACCAGCGCCGCCTTGGCAATGGAGACGTCGTACCCCATCTTTCCTGCCATCGTGTTGACCGTCAGGGCGCCGGAGTAGGTGACCGAGCCGAGCAGGAGCATGTAGATGAACAGCGTGGCCACGGCCATGATCGTCCGGGCCGTGGCGTTGTAGCGCACTTCGAGGAACTCGGGCATCGTGTAAATGCCCGCCCGCAGGAAGTAGGGCAGAAACGCGAATGCCACCACGACCAGCGTGATGGCCGCCATCCACTCGTAGCTGGCAATGGCCAGGCCGACGTGACTGGCGGCGTTGCCGCTCATGCCCACTAATTGTTCGGACGAAATATTCGCGGCAATCAGCGAGAAACCGATCAGCCACCATTTCAGGCCGCGTCCGGCGAGGAAGTAATCCTCACTGGTTTTCTCATGTCGGCTTTTGAGCAGGCCGATCGTGATGACCGCCACAATGAAGCCGACGAACACGAGGACGTCGAGGGGGTTAAGCTCCATGGCACATCCTTTCCTTGTACTTCTCCCCTAACATTGCACCACACACAAACAGGGCATTATAGCCCGCGTTCGGGTCGCTGCAACAAAATACTCCTCGCGACGACGCGTCGGTCGTTGGATCGGACGCACCTGTGTATCGCTTGAGATTTCCCTGTCTCAGGCCGTCTTGGCCTGCGTCCAGTCCTGCAGCGCATCGAGTGTTTGGAGAACCATCGGCATATGCGTGTAAGCGGGACCGCCGCCCATCATCACGGCCACCGACGCGGCCTCCAGAATCTCTTCGCGCGTGCAACCGGCGTCCAGGCACTTCTGGACGTGCAGTCGAATGCAGGGCTCGCACTGGATCGCCACCGCGATGCCAATGGCCACGAGCTCTTTGGTTTTGAGGGGGATGGCTCCGTCCCGCATGATCTTGCTGAACAGCCCGGCGAACCCGTTGAGGGCGTCAGGCGCCTCCTCTTTCAGTTTTCCCATGTCCTTCTTGAATTGACGGAAGAATTCCTTCACATTGTCTGCCATTGTTGTCCTTTCTTAAGAACGATGATTGCTTTTCCTAAACGCTTCCGGCAAGGCGTCAATCAAATCCGTGGCCATGAGACTGGTCTGACCGAGCCTTTCGTCCGCGATGTCCCCCGCCAGGCCATGGAGATAGACGCCAAGCACGGTCGCGTCGAAATTCTTCATTCCTTGTCCCATCAGGCCGGCGATCAAACCCGTCAGGACGTCTCCGGAACCGGCGGTAGCCATGCCGGGATTCCCCGTGGTGTTGACATATGTGCGTTGCCCGTCAGTGACGACGGTTCCGGCGCCTTTCAGGGCCACCACCGCGCCGGTAGCCGAAGCCACCTTCACGGCCGTCTGCTGCCGGTCCTGGGGCATGGTTTCGCGGAACAGACCCGACCAGAGTCGCTGCATCTCGCCCGGGTGAGGGGTCAAAATTACGCGGGCCTTGCGCTTCTGGGGCCAGCCCGGGAGCTTGCTCAGATTGTTCAGCCCGTCTCCGTCGATCAGCAGTCGCAGGTCTTCTTGTGCGAGCAGCGTTTCGACAATCGAGCGCAAACCTGCGCTCTGGCCGAGGCCGGGGCCGATGGCCGTCGCGTCGTTTTCCTCGACGGCGTTGAGGATCGCGCCGAGGGCTTTGGCCGAGATGCGCCCGGCGTTGTCTTCGGCCAACGGGATCGTTGTGTAGCATGGCTCGATAGCAGCGACGGTCGGCAGGGCGCTGCGCGCGGTCGCGACTCGTACCAGACCCGCGCCGGCCCGCAAGGCTGCCCGGCCCGCCAGCGCCGCGGCACCGCTCATGCCCACGCTGCCGGCGACGAGGCACACCTTGCCGAACGTGCCCTTGTGCCCGTCGGCGGGTCGATCTGCAAGCCTGGGAATGTCACGGACGATTTCCATACGCTATGGGTTCGCTTCGACTTTTCTGTTGATCAACGTGGCCGTGACCGCCGCCGAAAATCCATTGTCGATGTTGACCACGGTGATCCCCGAGGCGCAGCTATTGAGCATGGTCAGCAGGGCCGAGAGGCCGTGAAAACTCGAGCCATACCCGACGCTGGTCGGCACCGCGATCACGGGACAGCTCACCAGCCCTCCGACGACGCTGGCCAGCGCGCCTTCCATGCCGGCCACGACGATGAGGATATTGGCCTCTTGCAGTCTGGGCACGTAGCCTAACAGCCGGTGCAGCCCGGCGACGCCGACGTCGCAGATCAGCTCGGTCGGCTGGCCCATGATCTCGGCGGTGATTTTGGCCTCCATGGCCACCGGCATATCGGCCGTCCCGGCCGTCACGATGGGCAGCGTGGATTTGGCTGGCGGCAGCTCGCTCTGCTCCAATACGATGGCCCGGGCCAGCTCTTCGTACCGGGCGCCGGGGAACTTGCCCGTTGCCGACAGAGCCTCGAAGACTTCCGGTTCGGCCCGCGTCGCCAGGACGTTGTTGCCGCGGGCCGCCAGCGACTCGAAGATGCGAATGACCTGCTCGGTGGTTTTGCCCGGGCAGAAGATCACCTCGGGAAAGCCGCGCCGAAGTTGGCGGTGGTGATCGATTCGAGCGAAGCCCAGGTCCTCGAAGGGCAGATGGCGTAGCTTCTCCATCGCCTCGTCGATGTCGATCCGGCCTTGTTTGACCTCTTCCAGCAGTTGTCTCAGTTTTTCGGGCTGAATGGCTGGTTCTCTCCAAAGATTACATCATGGTTCTGTTATGGCTGATTCCGTCAACCGGTCGCCTTCGGTTCGAGTGTCAAGTCGACGAACAGCCCGGCCTTGTACTTGTGATAAGCTAAGGAAGCTACCATAACCGCGTTGTCCGTGCAATACCGTTTTGGGGCCACCAGCAGCACGCGGGGAGGGCGGCTGCTCTCGCACATGTGCTCAATGGCCGCGCGGAGCGTGCCGTTGGCGGCCACGCCTCCGCCCAGCAGGACCGTTCGGGCCCCGATCTTATCGGCGGCGCGCCGGATCTTCTTCACGAGAACGTCGATGACCGCCGCCTGGAACGAGGCGGCGATGTCGGCAATTTCCTGCTTGCTCATCGAATCGACGCGGTTTTGGCCCTTCATATCCTGGCCCCGGCAGTGGTAGAGCACCGCGGTTTTGATTCCGCTGAAGGAAAAATCCAGCGAATCTTTGCCCAGCAGAGAGCGGGGGAAGGCGATGGCTTTGGGGTCGCCCTTGCGGGCGAGGCGTTCGATGCTCGGGCCGCCGGGATAAGGCAGGTTCAGGATGGTCGCGACTTTGTCGAAGGCTTCACCCGCCGCGTCGTCAATGGTCGAGCCCAGCAGTTTCAGTTCCAGCGGCGAATCGCATTCGTACAGGCACGTGTGTCCGCCCGAGACGATCAGCGCTACGGCGGGCAGTTCCAGCTTTTCGGCGCCGAGCAGGGCCGACTGGAGGTGGGCGTGCAGATGGTTGATCGCGATCAGGGGCTTGCCCCACATAAAGCTCAGCGTTTTGGCGGCTGTGACGCCGACGACCAGCGCGATGGTGAGGCCGGGCTGGTTGGCGATGGCGATTGCGTCGATATCGTCCCGGCCGACGCCGGCCTGCTCCAGCGCCTCTTCAATCACGGGATAGATCTTCTCTATATGGGCCCGCGAAGCGATTTCGGGGACCACGCCGCCGTATTTCTCGTGCAGCTTCGTCTGCGAGGCGACCACGGACGATCTGACCTCGCGCCCGTCAACGACGACCGCCGCCGCCGTCTCGTCGCAGCTCGTTTCCAGCCCGAGAATCACGACTTGTTTCTCTTCATCCTTCATCGCCAAGATAGTAGTGGGGCTCGGCGCTTGTGTCAACGCGCGGCGACGGTGTGGATTGCTCCGCCGCGGTGGCTCGGCCTTTCTCGGCGACGGGACATCTTCTGTATTGCTCGCGTTGGCCTTGATCTGGTACCATCTGCTCGTGAGAATCTCGGGTGGCCGGCTGTTACGAGCGGCCTTTTGTTGTCTGTGCATTGGCAGGGTAGAGCAGTGGTGACTACGTCGAGATTGCGTGTGGCGTTGTTCGCGTGCGTTTTGGCACTCGCGGGATCGGGCTGCAAGGGTCCCGGCGGACCGGTCTACGAGCCGATTCGTCGCGACGAGGCTATCGCCATCGCGGCCAGTTACGCCCGGCATGAGTGGACTCCGACGCAGCGCAACATCCTGCATGGGCCGGACCCAGACGGTATCCGGGTCGAGACGCCGGATGCAGAGTATGTTGCATCCTGCAAACGCGAGGGCGGCTGGAAGCCCGGAGAGGTGAACGTGGGCGTGGCCTACCAGTGGGGCGGTTTCGATACGCTCGAGCAGTTCGATGCGGGGATCCGCGCCGGCAAGTACGCCGGTGATATCCATTACGAAAAGGGGCAGGTGGTCAGCGAGCACGCCGTGGGCGTGGATTGTTCCGGCTTCGTCTCGCGCTGCTGGCGGTTGCCCGAGCAGCATTCGACACGGACTCTCGCAAGCGCCTGCGTGCCGCTGAGCGATCCCCGAGAGCTCAAGAGGGGCGATATCCTCAACAAGTACGACCAGCACGTCGTTCTCTTCCATGAATTCATAGACGCGAGCAAGTCGCGCTTCCGCTGCTATGAGGCGACCGGCAGCAAGGTCAGCGCGACCGAGCGCGTCCTCGATGAGATGCTCGACGACGGCTACCAGGCGCTGCGGTACAAGCATATTCTGGATTGACGCAGGCCGACACGGTAAGATGAAAACACCGTCCCATTACCAATGTTTTGCGAGGTCATATGGAACAGACGCCTGTGATGGAGGTTAGGCCGGTGGTGGTGCCGGCGCAGTTTTTCGTCGGCGGGCCGCTGGCGGCGGGTCTCTTCGCCTTGTTTCCCGGTATGTTCGTTTTCGTCGGCAGCAACATCATCGCCGCTATCGCGGGACGGGACATGTTCGACGGTCCCTTCGTGTGGCCCGGCCTGATCGCGTACGTGCTGGGATTTGCCGTCGCGCTGTACTTGGCGTATCTGAAGATGTTCCAGGAACCGCTGCGGACGTCCTACACCGTGTTCAAGGACCGCCTCGAATACGACGAGGGCTTCCTGACGCGCCACCGCCGCACGCTCGTTTTCGATCAGGTCATCGACGTCCACCTGACCGAGGGCATCCTCCAGCAGACCAAGGGGGCCGGGACGGTCGTTCTGGTCACGCAGCAGTTGGTCTCGTCCGGCGAGGCCCACCTGTCGAACCGGCAAATCGCCCTGCGCAACGTCCCCGAGCCGCGCAAGGTCTACGACCTCGTCCGCTCGCTGGCCCTGGACAAGAACCGCGACGAATGATGTGCCATGGTGGAATGAGGGGCGTTTGTGACGCTGTCACCGCATAGTGAGCGAAGTGTCAACAAACCGTATTGATGTTTGGATGGGTAGCGGGCATGGCGACAATCGGCAAGCAGCGAGCGATGCGAAGCCGGCGCCAGTGGCGGGCGTGGCTCCAGAAGAATCACGCCAGCGAGAAGGAGTTGTGGGTCGTCTTCTACAAGAAGCACACGGGCAAGGCGAGCGTCGCCTATGACGAGGCGGTGGAGGAGGCCTTGTGTTTCGGGTGGATCGACGGGATCATCAAGCGCATCGACGACGAACAACACATGAGACGTTTCTCGCCGCGGCGCAGGAACAGCGTGTGGTCTGAGCTGAACAAAGAGCGTGCCCGCCGAATGATCGCGGAAGGCCGGATGACCGAGGCGGGTCTGGCCAGGGTCGCGGAGGCCAAGGAGAACGGCCGATGGGAAGGCGCTGCGGTTGAAAGACCGGAGCCGCAAGTTCCGCCCGAGTTAAAGGAGACGCTGGCCAGGAACGCGCGGGCCCGGCGCCATTTTGAGAACCTGGCCCCTTCCTATCGCCGGCATTTCATCTACTGGATCGCCACCGCCAAGCGCGACGACACCCGCCGCAAGCGAACCGCCGAGGCCGTCGAATTGCTCGTGCAGAACAAGAAGCCGGGACTGAAATAGACGCCGGTCGCTGGCGCCGCAGACCCAACGTGCAGAGGAAATGAAGATGCCTACGCAGCAATATCCGGAACCGACGGTGGGAGCGCTGATCTTCAATGCCCAAGGCAAGCTCTTTCTCATGCAGTCGCACAAGTGGAAGGGCAAGTACGTTCTCCCGGGCGGGCACATCGAGCTGGGCGAGCGCATGCTGGACGCTTTGAAGCGGGAGGTCAAGGAGGAAACGAATCTCGACATCCACGACGTCGAGTTCGTGTGCTTCCAGGAGTTCGTTTACGACGACCGGTTCTGGCAGCACCGGCACTTCATCTTCTTCGATTACGCCTGCAAGACCGACTCGACGGACGTCAGGCTTAACTCCGAAGCCCAGTCGTACGTCTGGGTCACGCTTGAAGAGGCGTCCGAGCTTCCGGTCGAGCACTACACCCGTAATGCCATCGCAGAATATCTCAAACGCGTGGAGGGGTAGTCGGACATGGTCGAGATCAGAGAGATTCGCCCATCGGACGCCGCGTTGCTCCGCGACCTGCACCTGCGGATGTACGCGGACGCACCCGATGCTTTCAGCGAGACGCTGGCGCAAGCCGAGGCCATGACCGCGCCTGATTGGCAGGCCCGAGCCGAGCGCTTCGCCGGGACGTCCGACGCCGTCGCTTTCGTGGCGATCCGGGAGGGGAAGGCGATTGGTTTTATCGCCGGTTTCGTCGGACGCTGGCGCGACGGCGCGATGCGCCGCGATGCCCGAGAGACGGCGACGATGGCAAAAGCCTGGGTCGATCCGGACCATCGCCGTAGAGGCGTCGGCCGGGCGCTGGCGAGCGCCGTGGAATCCTGGGCGATCCCAAAAAGAGCCCGCGTCCTCGAAGTGCAGGTCACCGAGAACAACGCTCCCGCCATCGCGTTCTACGAGAAGCTCGCCTTCCGCGACACCGGACGTCGCGAGCCCTTGCTCTCCAATCCGACTTTGCAGATACACTTTTTGAGCCGGCCGCTGCCGCGAACGGAGCGAGTTTGAAGTGGACCCACTTCACCATCGCCGACCCTTTGGGCGGCTCATCCTGGGGAACCGGCGGAATTGCGTTGGCCGACTTCGACGGCGACGGCGACATCGTCACCAAAATCTGGAACAAAGACGGCCCTACTACCGCATTTCAGAAATAGTTCGACTATGTAAAGATTTCAGAGCAGGTAGTTCGATAAGGGTAATGCAAGAAACAGTAAGGAACTTGGATATGACAGCACTGGCTTCACCGTCCCGATCCGGATTTCTCTTCCAAGATGAAGGACATTGTCGAATTGTACCTCAATGCCCTGCGCCTGTACGAGAGGGGCGAGATCGTCCTGTCGGTCGACGAGAAGACCTCCATCCAAGCCCTGGGCCGGAGATACCCCCATAAGGCTGTGAAGGGCGGAGTGAAAGTGTAGCGCCTGGCGGGGATAGAGAAGAGGAAACACGCGGAAAGACGTCGCAAACAGGGAGCTGAGCCTGAAGATTAGGCAGCGCACTTTCACCGCACTTGCGCGGGGGCGTTCTTTCATCTTTCTGTGTGGCTTTTTTGCCGCCGTAATCGTTGTTTCGGCACTTTCTCTACTTTTCTCACTTGCATTGCTGCAGCCTCGGGTAAGATCGCGGCATCATACGAAACGCCACCAGACGAAAAGGTGGAGAATTCCAGGTTGTATGATCGCATGCCAATATTGGCGGTGCGACTGAGCCGCAGACCGACAAGACGTTTTGTTGGATGCCGTAATGACGCATGACGGTGACAACATGAACACTACGGCCGCCGAGATGAAGAGATGATCGTCGAAAGAGATTCTGTGCGCTATGTGGGTCCGGCTATGATGACGGACGCCGAGTGCATTCGGTACTTGCGGATCGATACGCTGGAGCTGGCCCGGTAGGTACGTATGAGGTACGTATGGACCCTTTTCTGGGAAGAACCGGGTAGTCGGATATGAGCCTACGGTGTGGCAAGTCATTATCCTATCTGTCTTTAGGCTGACTGAGAGTGTTGGGACTCGAACCCAAGACCTACGGCTTAAAAGGCCGTTGCTCTACCGACTGAGCTACACTCCCGTGTGCTTCTCAAGGGGCCGTACTATAACAGCTTTCCAATTCTGATGTCAAACACTTTCACCGTTGAGAGGTTATCACCGGCAGCCCGGCCTGTTTTTTGCCGATACTTCGCTTTCAGCGGCCCATCCAAATGGTCGATACGTTCCATGTAGGAATGTGTTCTCCTGTTGGTAATATCGGACGGGGGCGATGGCCGGTCCTGATATGCGGCTTGCTCGCGGCGGCCATGGTTGACCACGATGCCCTGGACAGGTAGAATTTGCCGATCTCTTGGAGATTTCGACGATGACGAACTTACGAGGAGTTGTTCTTGCCGGGGGGACGGGTTCGCGTTTGCGGCCCCTGACAAAGGTGACCAACAAGCACCTGCTCCCGGTCGGGCGCAAGCCCATGATCTACTACCCGATTGGGAAGCTCACGGGCATTGGAATCGAGGAGATCCTGATCGTCACGGGGCTGGAGCACATGGGCGACGTGGTCGGCCTGTTAGGTTCGGGCAAGGATCTTGGCTGCCGGTTCACGTACAAGGTCCAGGATGAGGCCGGCGGCATCGCCCAGGCCCTGGCGCTGGCGGAGAATTTCGCCAACGGGCAGTCGCTGGCGGTGATCCTGGGCGACAATATTTTCCAGGCGAGCCTCAAAGAACACGCCGAGAGGTTTATCGAGCAGAAAGGCGGAGCCCGGCTGCTGTTGCAGCAGGTATCCGATCCTCATCGGTTCGGCGTGGCCGAGATACGGGACGGAAAGGTGCTGGGCATTGAAGAGAAACCGAAAGAACCAAAGTCCGATTATGCCATTACGGGGGTGTATTTTTACGACGCCTCGGTTTTTGACATCATTCGGACGTTGACACCTTCGGCTCGCGGGGAGCTGGAGATCACGGATGTCAACAACGCCTATATCGACAAGGGGCAGATGTCCTATGATTTTCTCGAAGGCTGGTGGACGGATGCCGGCACGTTCGATTCCTTGATGCGGGCCAACGAACTGGTAATGGGAGAACCGCCGGAATGACAAAGAACGCGCTGCCGCTCAAAGCGGTTTTGGTTGACGAGGGCCTTATCGTTCGCAGCTCGGGTGAGTTGATCGCGGGTTTTGGAGCCCGCCGGGGAAAGGTGATTCCCGACGAGCGGGGCCGGCTCGGAGAGATCCTGCGGGCCGACGATCCGTGGTTTGAGAAATTCGGCCAGGTCTATTTCACCACGACCTACCCCGGCGTGGTCAAGGCGTGGCATTATCACCGAAAACAGACCGATCACTTCTATGTCGTACGCGGCACGATCAAGATCGGTCTCCACGATGCGCGAGAAGATTCGCCGACCCGCGGCACGGTGCACGAGATCTATTTGGGCGAGCACTGTCCCGGCCTGGTCCGCATCCCGCCGGGCGTGCAGCACGGATGGATGTGCGTCGGCCAGACGGAGGCGTACATCGTAAATATCGTCTCCGAGCCGTACAACAGGGCCGAACCCGACGAGTTCCGCACGCACCCGCACGACAACGATATCCCCTATGACTGGACGCGTCGGGATGGCTGACCCGGTCGTAGCGATTTTAGGGGCCGCGGGGATGTTGGGCACCGATCTGGTGGCTGCGTGTGAAGAACGTGGGATCGTCGCGCGGGCCTGCGACTTGCCCGCGTTTGACATCGCCGACGCGACGCAGCTCCGGCGGGCCATCGATGGGGCGGATGCCGTGATCAACTGCGCCGCCTATACGAACGTTGACGGGGCCGAGACACAGTCGGACCTGGCGTACCGCGTCAACGCCGAAGCGGTGGGGTGGTTGGGGACCTTCGCGCGCGATGCCGGTGTATGGGTACTGCATTTCAGCACGGATTTCGTTTTTGACGGTCGGCAGGACAGGCCGTACGTGGAAACCGACGAGCCGAATCCGATCAACGAGTACGGCCGGAGCAAGCTGGCCGGCGAGCAGCGCCTGCTGGAGAGCGGCTGCCCGTGCTGTATTGTGCGCATCGAGTGGACCTATGGCCTGCACGGAAAGAACTTCGTAACGAAGGTGATCGAGCGCGCCGGGCAGGGAGGAAGCCTCAAGGTCGTGGACGATCAGGTCGGTTCTCCGACGGCCACGACCGAGGTAGCCGCCACGGCCTGCACGCTTCTGGAACGACGAGCCGAGGGGCTCTTCCACTTTGCCGGCGCCGGATATGCCAGCCGCTTCGAGGTGGCCAGGTTCATTATCGAGCGACGCACGCCGCAGACCGAGTTGTCGGCTTGCCGCAGCAGCGATTTTGTCACGCCGGCACAACGCCCGTTGAACAGCCGGTTCGATTGCGGTAAGATTCGCCCTTTGTTAGCACAGCCGATTCGGCCCTGGCAGGAAGCCCTCGAATCTTTTTTGAGGCAACTATGAAAAGCATTCTGGTGACAGGTGGCGCCGGCTTCATCGGAAGCAATTTCGTTCGGATGGTGCTGTCGGAGCATCCCGATGTTGTCGTTGTGAACCTCGATAAGCTGACCTATGCAGGGAACCTGGAGAACCTCGCGGAGTATGTTGACCACGACCGGCATAAGTTCGTCGCGGGAGACATTTGCGACGGCCCGCTCGTGGAGAGGCTCATCGACGAGCACCGGGTCGAGGCGATTGTCAATTTTGCCGCGGAAAGCCACGTGGATCGCTCCATCACCGGGCCGAAGATTTTCATCGAGACGAACGTCACCGGCACGCTGACCCTGCTGGAAGCCGCCCGCGACAAGAAGGTCGATCAGTTTCTTCAGGTCTCTACCGACGAGGTTTATGGAGCGCTGGGGCCCGAGGGGATGTTCACGGAGCAGACGCCGCTGAGTCCGAACTCCCCATATTCAGCGAGCAAGGCGGCGGCCGATCTCCTCGTGCAGGCTTTCGGTCACACCTGGGGGATTCGGTACAACATCACGCGTTGCTCCAACAACTACGGCCCGTACCAGTTTCCCGAGAAGCTCATCCCGTTGATGATCAACAACGCTCTGAATGACGAGGAGCTGCCGGTCTACGGCGACGGTCTGTACGTTCGCGACTGGCTGTACGTGTACGATCACTGCACGGCGATTTGGCGCGTGCTGGAGCAGGCGCCGCCGGGAGAAACCTATAATATCGGCGGCTGTAACGAAAAGGCCAATCTCGAAGTGATCGACATCATCCTGCAGCGGCTCGACAAGCCCAGGAGCCTGATCCGCCATGTCAAAGACCGGCTCGGACACGATCGCCGCTATGCCATCGACGCCGGCAAGATCATCAGCGAACTGGGCTGGAAGCCCTCGGTGACGTTTGAAGAGGGAATGGCCCGGACGATCGACTGGTATCTTCAGAACGCTGGGTGGCTGGCCAACGTCGTTTCCGGCGATTATCAGAAATACTACGAGTCGATGTACAAGAACCGGTAATCCGGACGCATTTTCGGGCGGCGCCCGGCCCGGCGGGACTTTCCGGGCCGCGCGGCCCAAGCCTGGCGACGGCCCGCCACGAACCATCCTCCTTCCTCTCCCACCCGACCGGGGCACATCGGAAACACCAAAAAAGGCTCATCCGGTTTTCGGGTACTTTTTGAATCGACACCAGGCAAAGACCGGGGAC
>CAYPZL010000127.1:0-16663 GCA_964415045.1 uncultured Pirellulales bacterium
ACGAAACCGCCGCCCGCAACTCATCCCAGCATCGAACAACACGCTTGTTTTGGGATTAGTTCTAGAGCACCGTCCTTGTCATGCTCAAGGATGCGTGTGTGGTGGTGAAAACCGTTTCGGATCCAGAGAAAGAAACCGCGTACCATCAGATGGACTCCTTGCGATGACTCTGTGGCAATGTTCCAGGGGGGACGGAGAATGCCGGATTCCTTTTCGTAGGCTATCTTAGCAAGATCTACCCCCGCAGCCGACCCAGCCGACGGCATACCATGCGAGGTGATTTTCTCGCGCAAATTCGATTCGACAAGCCCCGCAAGAGCTTTGATAGCCAAATCGTATTGCCTTGTTTGTATAGAACCAGCCACGAACGCTTTCGCCTCGGGTAGCAGAAAACTGGAATCAAGAAACGACGACATGGTCATGTCGTACGCATCGACACCTGGCGGGAAGTACGGCTTCAAACCAAGTATCTCATCAGCCGCTTTGATGAAGTAATCAAAATCCCGCTCGTAACAATTCAAGCCTCTCAGTTCGATCTTCTGGTGTTCATCGTCTTTGTCACCAAACTTGCTCCTACATGTAACACATATTCCAAGAGAGACGACATCCATGAGTGGTTTATTACCTATGTTGACAGACGAAAAGCAGACTTCATAGAGTCGGACGTCATCTGGGTAGTCTCTTACCGCATCAAATATCTTTGATACGGGGAAATTGTGTGTCTCTGTTTTGAACTTCTCCGGACGAACAGACTTCAGCGTAAACCCGAATGCCTGCACCTTGAAACGCACCTCTACTGTCGAGATGAACCGCTGTAGTTCGTCCGTGTTAAGAAACCTGAAGCTGAACTGTTTGTTGAACTCGGTGTGTGCTCTATGCATCCATTCGCTCCATAGCAACGCCCGCACCTCGAAAGGGACAGTCGTTGATCTGCGCCAGCGCGAGCGGGATCAACGCACAGAATGGAAATGAACGCAGTCCGTCGCACTTTCTATTCGTCACGAGAGTCTCCTTCACTACTGCCGAGATGCTGGTCAATCCCCTTTTCTATTGCGTTGACAAGTGGAAGAATCGGGCAGGCTGCCAGAATTCTCTTGCTTTTCAACCAGGCGCTTTGAACGGCAATCACCCAATAGCGAATGTTGTTGGCGTCTGTCCACTTCATGCCGAAGATGGGACCTCCACTCATTCCGTCGATGTCGGTCAGCGGAGCCTGAGAAACCCCAGTCATTCCGTTGGCAATGGGTACTTCAGCGTAGAATCGCGCATAGCTGCTACGCAGAGCTGCAGGCGGATCGGACACGGGGAAGACAGGGAGAAGGGGACAGGCGACGCTGATGTCGACGGTTCGCGTGTGACCACTGGATGCAATCGTGAGGGTGTTTGCTTGTGATGGAAATCCGAGAAGGAAATGTTCATCAACTTCATTTGGGCAACTATTCCAACAGGTTTCCGTGAGTGCGAGAGTGCCGTCTGCAACCAATGGCCTTACGAATCCGGGGCGAAGAGGAATGACTCCGTAGTCCACTCCGTCGCTGTCAATGTGCCATTGCAGAGAATCCTCCAGGGGGAATGGTATTCCCGAAGTTGCTGGATTCGGAGTGAAATCGGCAAGTAATCGAGACTTCATGATTGTCCGCCCGTTAGCGAGACGTTCTTGGATGTCGTGCAGAATGTGTCCTGCAGTGATCAGAAACCACATGTCTCTTACTGCGATCACGAATGCAGAAATCGCAAATGCAGCAGGATCGTAATCTGATTGTTTATTGCCAAAGCCTTGAGGTTCCGATCTTACGTCCACCCAATGTAGGCATACAACATGTCTAACAAGTTTATCTAAGACTCGTGCCGCGGAAGCGTTGTACCGAATTGTATCATACTCACGGCTGTCAGGAATCATGGACACGCCCTGCGCATTTCCGGACTCATGGTTCCGTAATCGCTATTCACCGGTGCTTATCGGGGTCTCTACAATCATTATCGGCATTCTGGAGGGGAGGCTTTAGAACGGAGGGGGGAATTTACTGTTTTTTGGTGTTTCTCTCCATGATCTTCGCAGTTTACATGGCCGGTGGAGCGGTGTGCGTGGCACACCCTGCGGGTTGGGTTGCGTAACATCCCAAGGATCGCGCCGCAAGCGAGGGCTACCACGGAGCGTGCGCGAATGGGGGAGCGGTGTGCAGGGCACACCCTACGGGATGGCGTGGGGTGTTGACAGGTGGTGGGGGGCGTGATAGAAGGCTGGGGGGGGGGTTGGGGGGGGCGGTTGTTTTGTGCCGGGTGATTGGGTTTCTGATAAGGGGAAGATCGTGAAGAGAGTGAGTTGGCTTGCCGGTTGGGTTTTGGGTTGTGCGGTTTTGGGGTGGGGCGTTTCGGCGCGTGCTTGTACGAGCTACCTGGTCTCGAAGGGAGCGTCGGCGGACGGCTCGACGATGATCACGTATGCGGCCGACTCGCACACGCTGTACGGGGATCTGTATTTCGCGCCGGCCGCCGATCATCTGCCGGGGGAGATGCGGGACGTCCAGGATTGGGATTCGGGCAAGTATCTCGGCCGGATCGAGGAGGTTGCCCACACGTATACGGTCGTGGGGAACATGAACGAGCACCAGCTCTGCATCGGCGAGACCACGTGGGGCGGCCGGAAGGAGCTGCGCGATCCGAACGCCGGCATGGACTACGGCAGCCTGATCTACGTAACGCTGGAGCGGGCCCGCTCGGCGCGGCAGGCGGTCGAGGTCATCGGCGATCTGCTGGCCCGGTACGGCTACTACAGCTCGGGCGA
Organism: uncultured Pirellulales bacterium; assembly: GCA_964415045.1. GTDB lineage: Bacteria > Planctomycetota > Phycisphaerae > Sedimentisphaerales > Anaerobacaceae > CAYPZL01. Next base: position 2,786 of record CAYPZL010000127.1, read on the forward strand.
GTCGTTCTCGATCGCCGATCCGAACGAGGTCTGGATCATGGAGATCATCGGGAAGGGCCCGGACCGCAAGGGCGCTGTCTGGGTCGCGCGCCGCGTGCCCGACGGCTACGTCTGCGCCCACGCCAATCAGGCCCGCATCCGGACGTTTCCCCTGAACGATCCGGAGAACTGCCTCTACGAAAAGGACACGATCCAACTGGCCCGGGACAAAGGCTGGTTCAGCGGCGCCGACAGCGAGTTCAGCTTCGCCGACGCCTACTCGCCGGCGGATTTCGGCGCCCTGCGCTTCTGCGAAGCGCGGGTCTGGAGCGCATATCGGCGGATCGCTCCGTCACTGGATCTGCCCGTGGAGTCGGTCAGAGGGGCGACGGACGCCAGGCCCTTGCCGCTGTGGGTCAGGCCCGAGAAGAAACTGGCGGTGCGCGACGTGATGGAGCTGATGCGCGATCACTTCGAGGGCACCGAGCTCGATATGACCAAAGACGTTGGGGCCGGGCCGTTCCAGTTGCCGTACCGCTGGCGTCCGCTGACCTGGGAGGCCGACGGCGTGAAGTACTGCAACGAACGGGCGGCCTCCACCCAGCAGACGGGATTCTCCTTCGTCTCGCAGGCCCGGTCGTGGCTGCCCGATCCCATTGGCGGCGTCCTCTGGTTCGGCGTCGATGACACCTACAGCACCGTCTATGTCCCCATGTACTGCGGGATCAAGGAAGTGCCGCGCAGCTACGCGGTCGGCACGGGCGATTTCTACCACTTCACCTGGGACTCGGCCTTCTGGGTATTCAATTTCGTCGCGAATTACTCCTACCAGCGCTACAGCGACATGATCGAGGACGTCCGCAAGGTCCAGCGCGAGCTGGAGGGACGCTTCGCAGCCGAGCAGACGGGCACCGACGAGGTCGCCCTGAAGCTGTACCGCGAATCGCCTCAGTTGGCGCGAGACTACCTGACCCGGTATTCCGTCGAGCGCGGCGACGCCACGGTGAAGCGCTGGAAACAGTTGGGCGAATCCCTGATCGTCAAATACCTCGACGGCAACGTCAGAAACGAGGCCGGCAAGGTCACGCACCCGGGCTATCCGAAATCCTGGTACCGCAAGATCGCTGAGGAAACGGGCGACCATTTCAAGGTGATCGAGAGCGAGGACGACGGCTCGTGATGCGGTAGCGACCTGCCGGTTTTGTGGTATCATGGGGGAGGATCGTGTTTGCAGCCGGAAGGGGCCGGCGTCGGTAGTGGTCTGAATGAGGATCGGATCGATGAAAGCAAGAGTCACGTGCCTGTCCGTCGCCTGGTTCTGTCTCTTCGCATCCGGAGGCATGCCCGGCGCAGCGGACGCATCGGACGGCCTGGTCGCTCACTGGACGTTCGATGAGCTTGCCGGGGGGGCATTCGCGAATGCCGCCGGCGCGGGTCCGGCCGCTCGCGCCGAGAGCGGGGCATCGGTCGGAGACGGTGTTTTCGGCGCGGCGCTGTGGCTTGAGGGGCGGTCGGTGGTCCGGGTCAGGGCGAGCGAGGTGTTCGGAGATTTGCCGGAGTTCTCGGTCTCGGCATGGGTCCAGCCTGCCGAGTTGTCCGGCTATCGCGAGATATTCCGCAAGGAAGACAGGGCCCGGCGGCTTCTGTTTTCGTTCCAGCACAACGGCCGAATCCTGTCGCTCGGCCTGCAGACGGAGGGGACGGGCTATCAGGAGCTCGACGCGACGATCGATCCGGCCCAACTGATCGACCGTCAGTGGCACCACGTGGCCGGAACCTATGACGGCGCGAGGATGAACGTCTATCTCGACGGCCTGCTCATCGGCTCGCAGCGCAGATCCGGACGAATCATTTCGGGAGGCCCGGCCGACGCTTTCATAGGGTCCTCGGGGGGCACGGGCGAGTATTTTCAGGGAGGGATCGACGACCTGCGGCTGCTTGCCGTGGCGATGTCGGCCGAAGGGGTCGCTCGGCTGTACGAGGAGGGGCTCTCGGCGATGCTGGCCGATGTCGGCACGGCCCGGCAACAGGCAGAGACGTTGTACCTGGAGAGGGCGACGTTTGCCGAGACGATGGCGGCCACGCGCGAGAATCTAACGGAAGAGGCGGTGCCCGACGCTTTGGTGAGAATCGTTCAGTCGAAGCTGGTTACGAGATTTCCGGATGCCTACGCCGAGTTCCTGGAAGTGACCCGCAGTCAGCCCCGCGCCTATCTTACGGCCGAGGGGATTTCGTGGAACGTGCAGCAGGCCCGGCGGCTGATGGGCATGGTGACGGAGTACAAGCCGCTTACGGAGGGGCAGTGGGCCCGGCTCAGCGAGGCCGAGCGCAGGGCGTGGCGGGACGTCGAGGAGCTGGAGGCGAGGTTTGCGCGGCTGGAAGAGATGGGGCCGGCCGGAGCGTGCGACGCCGACTGGATCGAAGCCATTCTCGAGGCCGGCAGGCGGATCGTGCGCCGGCCCGTGCAGCATGAGGCGGTGGCGCCCTACGTCAAGCCGTATACACCGCCGACGCGCGACTATTCGGCAGCGGAGGCCGAGGAAATCATCAGACGGGACTGGCTGCATCAGGCCGACGGCGCCGTAACCGCCGAGCGGATACAGAATGAAATCCGCTGGACTCGCGACGTTGCGGCCAGAATTGCGCGGGATCACGGCCGGGGCGTCGATTTTTCGAAGGAACTGGCCGAGCTTGAGGCCCTGGAAGCCCGGGCAACCGGCGGTGCGGATGAGACGTTGTACTTCGCCGTGCGCCGGGTCAAGCGCAGGATCATGTTTGCCAATCCCGCCGTCGATTTTGACGGAGTGCTGTTCGTCGATATTCCCTTCCCGCAGGGCTCGGAGTGGCCGCACGAGACGCGCCACCGGCTCGGGTACATGGCGGTTCCCGGAGGACGGCTGCTGATTCTCAGAGGCTTGTCGCCGGCGGGACACTTGACGAAGCTGATGCCGCAGGAGCCGCTGCACGGGACGTTCTGGCGCCCCGACCTGTCGTTTGACGCCCGGCGCGTGCTGTTCTGTTTCCATCCTGCCAACGAGAAGAATTTTCACCTCTACGAGATCAACATCGACGGCTCCGGCCTGCGGCAGATTACTGCCGGCATATACGACGACGTGGACCCCATCTATCTGCCCGATGGCAAGCACATCATTTTCGCCAGCACGCGGGGCCACAATTACGTCCGCTGCATGCCGCCCACGAACTCGTTCACGCTTACGCGGTGCGACCTCGAGGGCAGGAACATGTATCTCATCTCCCGCAACAACGAGCCGGACTATCTGCCGGCGTTGCTCCGGGACGGCCGAGTGATCTACACCCGCTGGGAATACACCGACAAGCCGCTCTGGCGGGCGCAATCGCTGTGGACGATGCGTCCCGACGGTACCCAGGCCGCCACGTTCTGGGGCAATCAGACGGTCTGGCCGGACCTGCTCAAGGACGCACGGCAGATACCGGGCAGCGACAGGGTCATGTTCACCGGCTCGGCCCACCACAACTGGTTTGCCGGCAGTATCGGGATCGTCGACACGCAGGAAGGACTGAACTTCCCTCATGGCCTGACCAAGGTGACTGCGGAGCTGGAGTGGCCGGAATCGGGCAATGGTCCTGTCGATCCGATCGAGTCGCAGACGTATCACCGGAGCGGCACCTACCGCGCCTATCAGAGCCCCTATCCGCTGAGCGAAGCGGATTTTCTCGTCTCCGCCGATCGGGAGGGCAAATTTGTGCTCTACCTCATGGACACGTGCGGGAACAAAGAGCTCATCTACGAGGGGACGCACAATATTCTGCACGCCATGCCGCTAAAGCCGCGTCCCCGGCCGCCCGTGATGCCGAGCACCGTGCAATGGCCCCGGATGGCCGAGCGGCACGATCCGGCCGGGGGTGTCATCTACAGCAACAACGTGTACCAGAACGCCCCGGCGCAGCTTCGGGGCAAGGCAAAGTACCTTCGTATCCTGACGATGGACGCCAAGACGTACAGCTATTGGTATAAGCGGCCGTACGCTTCGACCGGTCCGGTCGTGTCCATGGTATCGTCCGAGGGGGTCAAACGCATTTTGGGGACTGTGCCCATCGAACGGGATGGATCGGTCTCCTTCCAGGCCCCTTCCGGCAAGGCGATCTACTTCCAGTTGCTCGATGAACGCTACCGGGCCCTTCAGACCATGCGATCCGTCACGGGCGTCATGCCGGGCGAAACCAGAGGCTGTCTGGGATGTCACGCGATGCACAGCGTTGTCCCGAGCGCCGCGCGCCCGGCCGTGGCGCTGGCCCGTCGGCCTTCGCAGATCACACCGCCGCCGTGGGGCGACGAATCCATAAGCTACATGCGGTTCGTGCAGCCCGTGCTGGATGAGTACTGCGGCCGATGTCACCAGGGCGACGGCGAGGCGCGGGAGACCCTTGACCTGACGCTCCGGGGAGACGGTCTTTTCAAGGAGCCTTACGTCCTGCTGCTGGGAAATCCTTCCTGGGGCGCGCCGTACCGTCCGCCGGAGAATCCGCCGCCGGGATTCGGCATCGCCGACACCATCCTCGTGGAGGCATTTGACCAGCGCGATCCGGCGGCGTATGTGACACCCGAGCCGATGACGAAGCTGTCGTACCGAAGCCGCCTGGTCGATATGGCTTCGAGCGGCGAGCACTACGATGTGCGGGTTGACGAGGTGAGCCGCAGAAGGCTGATTGCGTGGGTGGATGCCATGGGGCCCTACCGGGGCGACGAGGAGGTCAGAGAGATTGATGATCCGATGTTTCAAGGCATCGACTGGTTGGCCATGCGGCCTCAGATCAGGAACGCTCCCGTCGTCGTCCGGCCCGGACCCATCGACAACGGCCCATAAGCCCAGACGCCCCGGTGGGGCCGCGAGAGGATTTGCGTAGTATTCGTTTGTGAAGTCACTCTGTGGGGGCGGACGGGTCTTGGGGGGGCGATTTCTTTCGCCACTTCCGCCATCACCGTAGGTTCGCCTTTGCCCGTGGCCGCCCAGGCCTCATAGAGGCGTTTGCCCCAGTCGTCACTGGTAGCCAGGATTCCCGTCCCCCGGGTTTTCGCAAAATACTCTCCCAGATTCATGTTGTCTCCTTTCCCGCCACCGGCCGGTCCGGGTTTGCCCGGCACAGGGGTGATTCCTGTCACCGGCACGTCATGCGTCTCGGGGCGAAGCCTCGGCGCGGGCGTCCAGCCGCCGGCGCACTTGCCGGACCTGCACGTCCACCGTCAGAAGATAGATCAAGTGACACGCCCACAGGCTCGAAAACGCCAAACACAAATAGAACATGGCTACACTCCTCTACGCGAGAAACTCTTCTTCCAATCGAAGGGTGTTTCGCAGCGAATCGGTTCTCAACCAGATCATCGCGGCGCCCAGAAGTACGGTTGCGATCATGGCCAGTGCCAGGGCGGCGCTCTGCCAGGTCGATTCAAAACTGAAGCTGGGCCGGTGCATGTCCGGGATGAAACGGGCGCTGAGGAAAACCATCGGCACGTCCAAAAAGGCAATGATGCCGAAAACCGCGCAGATTCGCGCCCGGCGACGCCGAGAGCCCGGCAGATTCACCCGGAGGACCAGGTAGACCACGTAGAGAAACCACAGAATGGCCGAGGTGATCAGCCGGGGGCTGGGCGTCCACCAGACGTTCCATTCCGCCCGGGAGAAGATCATGCCGGTTGCGTTCAGTATGGTCGCATACACCAGGCCGACCTCCGCCGAGGCGACGGCGATCATATCCCAGATGTCCCTGCCGCCGGCAAGGTAGCCGATACCCGCCACGAGCAGGACGACGAAGCACAGCAGCGCGCAGATGGAGCTGGGCACGTGCGCGTAGAGGATGTTGCGCTGCACGGGGACAATCTGTCCCGCGGTCAGCGCCATCCACGTCGAAGCCGTCAGCAGAAAGACAGCCAGAATGAAAAGCAGGCGTCTCATCCGTTCTACTCCTCTACGACAACCGCAAAAAGCAACCAGCAGGCCACGACGAATACGGCGTCGAAGGCCAGCATGTAGCCGGCGGCCGCCTTGAAGCTGCCGACAAACGCCAGCGAGCCGGACCCGCCGACCTCCTCGGGCAGAGCTCCGAAGAGAACGAGCAAGGCAAACGTCGCCGGTACCATCAGCGGCATCAGGATTACCAGGACAATAATACTCAGAAGCGAGCCGCGAGTTCGTGCCAGTTGGACGGCCGCGGAAAACAGTGTCCCCACGCTCGAGATTCCGATGTTGCCGAGCAGCAGGACGGCCAGCAAGTCCGGCCATCGGGCGCCGACGCTGAGGCGGAAGACGATGAGCACGACGGGGACGATGATGACCTCGAAGACGCACAGCACCACGACGTTGACGCACAGCTTGGCCAGGTAGATCGTGCCCGGATCGCAGGGCGCCAGCAGGAGGCCGTCCATGCAGCCCTGGTGCTGCTCGGCGGCGAACGAGCGTTCCTGGGCCAGCAGGCCGCAAAAGAGGAAGGCGACCCACAATGCCGCCGCGCCCACCAGCGGCGCGGCGCCCGAGGCCGGCTCGGAAACCAGACGCAGGATGTAGACGATCAGCATGCCCAGCACGACCATCGTTGGCAGAACCTGCCTGGCCCGAAGCTCGACGATGACATCCTTGACGAAGATGGCTTTCAGTGCGACCCAGAACGATTCCAACTGTCATTCCTCGCATAGGACAAATAATCTTGTGCGAAACGATCGCAGTCGATGTCCGTCTTCATGGCATCCAGACGGAACCGGCCCGCGTCCAGAACAGCCACTCGTTGGCAGCACTCCAGGCCGAGCCGAACGTCGTGCGTCACTATCACGATGGCCCCGCCGTCGTCGGCGAATCTCCGGAAGAGGGAGACGAGAAGGGCGGTGGCCTCGTTATCCAGGCCGGTGAAAGGCTCGTCGGCGAGCAGGAGCCCGGGGCGGTGCAGCAGGGCGCGGGCGATGGCCAGCCGCTGGAGCAAGCCGCGGGAGAGAATGCCGGCTCGATCGTGCCGGAACGCCGCCAGGGCGGTGTCGTTGAGCAGCTCTTCCACGCGGGCGGCGGGCTTGCGCATCCCATGCAGAGCGGCCGCAAAAGCCAGATTCTCCCGGACGGTCAGCTCCGCATAAAAATCATGCTGGCGTGCGAGATCACCCCGAGCCGCCTCTTGTATCGTTCGCAGTCCTTGCGGACGTCGTAGCCGTCGAGCGCGAGCGACCCGTTGTCCGGGCGGAGCAGCCCGGCGATCACGCGTAACAACGTGCTCTTGCCCGCCCCGTTGGCGCCGCACAGGCACAGCGCCTGCCCGCCGTCCAAATCGAGATCGATATTGTTGAGGACTCTCCGTGCGGCAAATCTCTTGCTCACGGAGCGTACACACAAAGTCACACGCGTTGCCCTCCCTTTTTCCACGGTACCGCGCGACCGACGCCTGCCGGCGATACGAGCCTACCGATCACTCGGCGGCGCTGCCGGGCGCCGCAGTCTGAAGATTACCACGAGAAGCACCGCCCCGAACACCACCGCCAGGACCAGCCACGTTTGCGTATCCGACCTGTCGATCTCCACTCCGGTAATCCGAAACGCAATCTTCTCGCCCGGTTTCAGGCCGTTTTGGTGAAAGTACTGAACCGAGGTCCCCTGCGCGTTGACCAAGCGGCCCTCGGGCTCGCCGAGACCCTCCAGCTTGCCTGGGGCGCCTTCCCAGAAGACGGTGAGATCCTCGGTCGGCAGGGTGATCTCCTTGACGATGTTTTGAGTTTTGCTGTCCAGGGGCAGCTTGTAGGAGAAGGTCAGATCGTATTGGCCGGGCGGGACCGCCAGGATATCGTAGAATCCACTTTCCGTCAGCACCAGCGCGCCCTGCTCGAGGTAGCCCGTGGCCGACAGCTCTGTGAAGCCCTCCGGCAGCATGACCTTCACAACGATCTGTCTGCCCCGGGCGTCCCGCTCGGAGCCCTTGATGGCCTTGTCGGAGGGATTCGTCAATTGCATGTATTCGCTGCACGTCAGCGCGGAGGCCGAGAGTGCAATTGTCACATGGTGCGTGCCGACCGACAGTTGCGAGGCGTCCTCTGAAACGTCGAATACCTGGACGCTGGCCGAGACGGCGTTCAACGAAGGCAGCAGCGCGACGGGCCGGCTCGTGAAGACCATGTTCTAATGTTTGACGCGGGCGACCGCACGCATATGCTGTCCCGTGGGCACGTCCTCGAGAACGCCGATTCCGTTGGCATCGATCTGCGTCTCGAAGGAACTGACGAGCTGTTCGTGTTGATACACCTGCACGACAAGCTCGTCGCCGGCCACCGGCGCTCCATCGGCGGTGCCGTGCACGACCTCGACCGTCAGCGTAGTGCCAGCGGGTGTCTCTGCCTCTGCGCCGGCGACCGCGCCGGCGACAAAGAGCATCGCCAGAATCGTTGTTATGCCGTAGTGCTTCACGATCGTTTCCCCGCTTTATCCGGACGACCGCCACGTTTCCCGAGCAGGGGCCAAATCACGTACCCCACGCACACAGCCAGCAGAATCCACTTCAGATACGCCATTATCCCTGGACTCCCGCGATCTGTGAAGCGCCGTGTCGGTTTGCCAGGAGGCCCGCGAGAACAAGCCCGGCTCCCAGCACCAGCAGCGTACTGCCGATCCAGATCCAGTTGATCAGCGGCTTGATCAGGACCGTCAGATTGATCAATTCTTTCGCCCGGTCCACCTCCGTCAGGGCGAGGTAGAGGTCGCGGGCCAGCGTGCGTCGAATGTCCACCTCGCTCGTACGCTTGCCCGATTGGTTGTAGAAGGCCAGAGACGGGGACAGCGTATCGAGCGGTTTCTCGTTCCTGTCGACCGCGATGCGGGCCGTGACCGCGGTGAAATTCGGCCCGTGGTTGGCCGAGAGGTCCTCGAAGGTCAATCCGTATCCGGCTACCGTCAGCCTCTCGCCGAGGTTGAGCGCCACTTGCTTCTTGACGTCGAACCCGCCGGACCCGGCAATGCCCACGAAGGCCAGCAGTACGCCGACATGCACGACTCTGGCCCCGTACCAGCGCAAGCTCGGTCCGAAAGGCTGCGCGCCGCTCCGGCCTTTGCGGTGCCGGTAACGCTGCACCAGGTCCGCCCCTACGGCCAGCGCGACGAACGCACAGACCACCAGGTACGCAACCGCCAGCTTTCGCGCGCCTACCCAGATGACCATAGCGACAATCCCGGCGAACACCGCGCCCCAGGTGCGCCAATTCTTGTCGAAGCCCCGGCGCATGAGATGGGGACAGATACCGAGCAGCAGCAGAAGCAGGAGCCCGCCGGGCGCGGTAATCCTGGTGAAGTACTCGCTCTTGAGACTGATCTTCCGGTCCGTCACGAGGCCGCTCAGGAAGGGAAACAACGTGCCGACGAGTATCACCAGCGCCAGCAGCACCATGAGCCAGTTGTTCAGTACGATGAACCTGACGCCCTTGCCCGGGGCCGTTGAAGCGGCCTTGCGGCGCAGAAGGCGGCGCAGAAACAGAAGGCCCGCCAGGACCCATATGTGAATCAGGAGCACCAGGAAAAGGATTCCCAATCCCGGTTCGGGAAAGGCGTGAACGCTCGAGACAAGTCCGTAGCGGGTCAAGAACGTGCCGAAAATGCAAAGGCTGAACGTCACCAGTGCCAGGACCATGAACCAGGAAGCGATCCTGGCGTGGGCCCGGTAGGTTCGTCCGCAGTGCAGCAGCGCCGTGGCGGTCAGCCAGGGCAACAGGGAGGAGTTCTCCACGGGGTCCCAGGCCCAGTAACCTCCCCAGCCCAGCTCCTCGTACGCCCACCACGCGCCCAGCCCGATCCCCACGGTCAGGAACGTCCAGGCCAGCAGCGAGACGTTGCGGACGCGCTCGAAGAGGGGCGGCACGGGACTCGAATCGCTGTGTCGCAGGCACCCAAACGTCCAGGCGAACGGAACGACGAGCGCGGCATAGCCCACGAAGAGAGTGGGCGGATGCAGCGCCATCGCCGGGTGTTGCAACAGGGGATTCAATCCCGCGCCGTCGTTCGGGGCGGTCGGCAGCAGGGCGAACGGATCTTTGTCGAATAGCAGGACGAGAAAGAAGAATACCGCCACCAAGTTGGCCGCCGCCCGCGCATGGGCGCAGAAACGTTCGCGACCGGGCGCCGGCGTGGAGAAGACGAGCACGACGAAGCCTGCTTGCAGCCACAGCCACAGCAGCAAAGATCCGGAAGCCCCCGCCCAGAACGCCGTCAACTTGTACATGAGCGGCAGGGCGCGCGAGGTGTGCTCGGCGACGTAGCCGACGGCGAACTCGCCGCGGACCAACAGAATCCACAAGGAAATCGCGGCCACCGTCAACGACAGGAAACCCGCAATGGTGGCGTTGCGGCCGCTGCGCCGCAGTTCGCTTCGGTTGCGCCAAAGTCCCAGGAGATCCACCAGGATGGCGTAGCTACTCAGGCAGAGGCCGAGCCGCAGGGCAAATCGTCCCAGCTCCCACATGCCTATTTCACCTTCGCCTGATACTTTGACTCACATCGCGTCATCACGGTATCGGCCTGGAAGACGCCGGCCGGGGCCAGCCGACCCTCAACGACAACTTCCCTCCCTTCGGTGAAATTGTCCGGGACCGCGCCCTGGAATTGGACCGGCAGCTCTGTCTGGGTGCCGGCGAGGGTGAATTGGAGCAGCATCTTCTCGATATCCCGCGTCACACTGCCGGGTTTGACGGTGCCGGCCAGACGGAACGAGTACTCGTTGGCCGCCGCATCCGTCGTCGAGAATTCATCGACGGAATAGTAGTAAGACCAGGAAGCCTGCATGGACTGGTACGCAAAGTAGGCAATGCCGCCGCCGATCACCACGACACCGACGGCAATTTTCACAATCTTCGTCGTTTTCATGCTTCGATTCCGATCATGCAAATAGAACTATCGAAAAGGCCCTACCGGTGAAAAGGCACCGGTACCTGCTGTTTCATGCCGTAGAGGCACACAATCTCAGTATTCCGCCGGAGAATGCGCCCGACCATGGCAGGTCAGGAAACACTGACCGCGGAATACCCCTGTGTCCTCAAACGCCAGCCGACCCGTATCGGGATCCGGCTGAACAATCGCCATGTCGAAGTTGATCAGGTGGCTGTTGTTCACGCTCATCCCCTGAGACGCACTGATCCCATGCGGGTCGTGACAAGCCGAGCACGGAATCTGCTCTTCCAGATGCTTGCTGTGAGCCGAAAAGCTCTCGTCACCCAAAATGCTGTTTCTACTGTGGCAGCGGTAGCACAGTTCGTAGGAAAAGCTGCTCTCCGGTGTGAAATCTGACGTTTCGTACCGGAATGCCAGGAGATGCGGGTAAATGGACCCATGGGGCCCTTTTGCGTCCGAGGTGCTGTCGGAGCTGTGGCAATCCGTGCAGTAGATCAGCGTCGCCACGGTCATCGGCGGTTTCAAGCTGGGCACGTTGGGATTGACCCCGGGCGCGACCACCGGATGGAACGACGGACCCGAGGGATCGAACTCCAGACGGGTGTTCGTCTGCGTGATCTGCCTCGTCAGGGCCGAGGGCGGACGATCGGGAGCGTCGCCGTGGCATTTGAAGCAAACCTCGTATTCGTACTGGGCGTTTCGCAGCATCGCGCCGCTGGCGGTCACCCCCGATACACCCTGCATCGAACCGGTGATTAGCGGGGGTCGGGCCGAGGCGGCCCGGACCGCGTGCGGATTATGGCAATCGACGCACTCGACGTGCCTGGCGGCAGCCGTGGGGATCTCTCGGGGATCGTGCACGCCCTGGTATCGGAACACGTCATGCCGGCTCAATTTGAAGAGATCGGCCCGGATATTGGATTGGGCCACCGACCCGTCGTGACAGCTCAGGCAGTTGTCTTCGAGGCGGGGAAAGTGGAGCAGTCGTTCGTTGCCTCCGGCGGCATGGGGCCGGTGGCAGCTCTGGCATCCGGCGTCGGCCAGCGTGGCGTATTCGCCCTGTTGCAGATAGGAGTCCGTCGCGCCCGCCACCAGCACGTTGTTGCTCTCGTGGCTCGACGAGGTCCATCCCGTCAGATCGTGGCAGCTCGTGCACATTTGCGACCGCTGGTTGGACATCACCAGGAAATCGCCGTAGCTGTTGTCGTGAGGATCGTGGCAGGTGGTGCACTGCAGCTCGCCGGCGCGGTCGAGCTGGAGCGGGTCGGGCAGGGCCAAGGGCACCCGCACCTGGGAATCGCGTGCGGACAAGCCCGGCGAGTAAACGAAACTGATCGGATGATCGTCCGAGAGGTCCGTTCCCAGGTTGGCACTGCCGGGAGCGATGTAGGTACTTCCGGAGGCGCCGCCAGTGAGGGTTTCGGTCAGCGCCACGGTTCCGTCGTGGCAACTCAGGCACAGCTTGCTTGAGCCGGTGGGCTGGCCCACGTCCGCTTCCAGCGAGGAGCTCTGATAGATCCGGTACACGGCCGTAGAGAGTTTGCGGCTCCACAGGGGCGTTCCCGCCAGGGCCCCGTGCGGCGTATGGCAGAAACTGCACGTTCCACCGCCCGCGACGGCGGACAGATCGTGGGGTGTGCCTTCAATGGACCCCTGGGCAGCCGCGTTCCAGGCGGACACGCAGGCGACACCCACCATCAGCATTCTGGGCCACTGGCTCTTCATGGCCGGGCATCCTCCAGAAGGGCGAATATCTGGATTCTCTTGTTGAATGAATCGGCGACGTAGATCCGGTTCCGGCCGTCAACGAAGATCCCGCCGGGCAGCCAGAACTCGCCCGGCTCGGTTCCCTCCTGGCCGAACGCCATGAGAATCTGCCCGTCGGAGTTGAAGACCTGGACGTTCTCGAACGCCGGTCGGTGACGTAGACATTTCCGAAGCGGTCCGTCGCCACGCCGCCGGGATGGGCGAAGTTGCCGGGACGATCTCCCTGTTGCCCGAACATCTTCAGGAATCGACCTTCCCGCGTGAACACCTGAATCCGGTAGTTGAGCGTGTCGCTGACGTAGAGCTTTCCCGTTGGATCGATCCAGAGGTGGGTCGGGAAATTGAACTGGCCCGGGCTCAGTCCGCGAGTGCCCAGTTGCCTGATGAACTCTCCGTTGAGACTGAAAACATGGATCGTGTGGGCGCTGGTGTCCGCCACGCAGACCACACCGTCGGGCCCGCCGCAGGCAATGCCGGAGGGACGCTTGAGACGCTCGCCTCCGAAGGAAAACAGGAAATCGCCGTTCTTCTTGAAGACACAGACCTGGTGCAGAACGCTGTCCACGACGTAGACGCGGTCGCCGAACGTTGCCAATCCCACGGGCTTTTGCAGGGTTTCTTCGTCGGAAAGCCGCGAGAACTGATGGTAGGCGCGCGTTCTCAGGTTAAACGCGTGGACGGCAGCCCCGCCGGAATCCGCCACAAACATCAGGCCCGTTGCGTCCACGGCCACCGCATACGGCGACACAAGGATGCCGACCTTTCCTTCGCCGAATACCACCTCGCCCAAGCCGCTGAGCCAGGATTTGCGCTCCTCCAGATCCTCTTGCGTCGAGACTTCGCCGAGGTACGTGATTCGCGGCTGCTCCGGCGCCGGCGGCCACACAAGGTCCGCTCGGGTTGACGTTACCGGTTCGGACCGATCCGGACCGCATCCGGCGAGCAGCAGCGGCAGCAGCACCAGCAGGCGCCACACCCGCAGCGACCGATCCGCTCCGGCCCATTCTGGTGTTCTCGTGGACACGCTGCGTCCCTTCACCGGCTTAGAAAAATCGCCGGGCCTGCAAATACACGAATACACTCTCAATCTCATCATCTCTACGACTGAGAAAGTTAAGTTCCGTACCAAGAGTAACGTCCAACTGTCGGAATTGGTACCGCAATTTGGTGTCAAGCTGGAATCCTCGGGTGGTCCCGAACGTGTCTGTGCAGATTTTAGGGCACGTTGGCTTTGGGCCAGTAGGTGGTCCAT
>CAYPZL010000128.1:0-16552 GCA_964415045.1 uncultured Pirellulales bacterium
GCCTAATCTCCATTTTGCAAAAGTTCAGATTGGAAGATACGGCCCATGAAAAACAGTGCACGCAGCATGAGCTGCCGGTGGTGGGGCGTTGTCGGCATGGTAGTGATGATCGGCACGATGCCCCTGTCGGCGGCGGAGTATTTCGTTAGTCCGCAAGGTTCGGACGATGCGGCTGGGACCAGAGATCGTCCTTTCGCGACGCTTCGCAAAGCGGCAGGCCGGCTCAAACCCGGAGATACCTGTTACCTGCGCGAAGGCGTCTACCGCGAGGTGCTTCGTCCCCAGCGGTCCGGCACGCCGGGAGCAGAGATCACGTTTGCGAATTGGCACAACGAACGAGTCGTAATCAGCGGCGCCGATGTAGTAACCGGCTGGAGAAACGAAGGCAACGGCGTCTATTCGGCGCCGATGCCGTGGAGCCTGGGCGGTGACAATCAGTGTTTTGCCGACGGCGTGATGCTCAGCGAAGCCTGCTGGCCCGCCCCGGGCGAGGCGCCGCTGTTCAAACCGAACCGCGCGGTGGCGTCGGGCGGCAGCACGACCACGCTGGTGTGCGAGCAAATTCCCGGTGCCGACGACGCCTGGAAGGGGGCGCGGCTCTGGTGCGCCGGGGGATCCGCCTGGATTTGCTGGACCTCCGACGTGACGGCCTACGACGCCGATTCGCATACGCTGACGTTCAAGCAACCGCGCGACAGGTGGTACACGCCGAGAAAGGGAAATCTCTTCGTCCTGCGTGGTTTGCGCCGTGCCCTGCACGCGCCGGGGCAATGGTTCTACGACGAGAAAGAGAAACGCCTGCTCGTCATTCCGCCGGAAGGGAAGAATATCGCGTCGCTCGTCGTCGAGGCGAAACGCCGCCTGGATGCGGTAGATTTGAGCGGGCGATCCCACATCCGCCTGCGCGGTATCGGTTTCAGGGCCGCCGGCATCCGCACCGACAACGAGTCCTCTCAAATCGTTCTGGAGAACCTGCACGGGCGCTACGTGGCGCATTCGAACGTCAATGACGTCAGCGGCAAGTCAGGCGTGCTCGTCATGGGCCACGACAATCTTCTGCTGAGCTGCGATCTGGGATACAGCTCGAGCTCGGTGGTCAATGTCAGCGGCCATGACAATCGGGTGATCAACTGTTCTATCCACCACGGCGGCTACGGCGGGCTGTGGCGGGGCACGGTGGCGCTGTCGGGACGGCGCATCGTGTTCAGCCACAACACGGTGCGCCACGCCGGGCGCGACCTCATCAATACCCACGGCCTCATGGAGAGCCTGCTCCAGTACAACGACGTCTCCGACGCCGGCTGGCTCACCAAAGACCTCGGGATGTTCTACGGGCACAACACCGACTTCGCCAACACCGAGTTCCGTTATAACCTCGTCCACGACAACCATGCCGAACACTGCGCGATGGGTATCTACTTCGACCACCTGAGCCACAACGCCATCGTACATCACAACGTCGTGTGGAACGTCGGCATGGACCCGATTCGCATCAACAATCCGAGCTACTGCGGCCTGGTCTTCAATAACACGTGCGTGCAGACCGGCAGGGTGGGAACCTTCGACCATTCGAAGCGCAACGATCTCTTCGCTTCACGATACTTCAACAACATTTTCAATCAGAAGATCACGCTGCCCGACCACGTGGCGCTGTATAACAACCACATAATCGAGAGCGCTTCATTCAGGGACCCTGACAACGGGGATTATCGTTTGAAGGAGCCGGTGGGCGAAGCCGCAGGCGCCTATGCCCCCGACGGCGTCGTATGGCGGGCGGGTTGTGACCTGGAGCATCCTCCGTCTCCCCTTCCCGTGTACAGACCGCCGCGTATTGACTGGATGAATGCGATACGCAACTCGTGCTTTGAATTCGGGACGCTGGAAGGATGGCGCAAGACCGATGCGTCGCACGCCGAACTGGTCAGGGGAAACGGCTGGGGCAACCCCGTTCATGGCAGCTCAAAGGGGCACGCGACGGGGACCTCCAAGTACGAACTTCGGCTGGGTCCAGGTCGGGATGGTGTCAGCCAGGTGGTCAAGGGCCTTTCGCCCGGTCTCGCGTACACCCTCTCCGCCTGGTTGAGAGTCAGCGACGAGAACGAGACGGCCGTTCTCGCCGTGAAGCCCGATGGCGGCGCGGAGGTTCGTGTTTCCGCTTCGTCAACGGAGTGGGTGCGCAAGAGCATCGAGTTTACCATCGGCCCCGGGGCAACGCAGGCCACGATCTCCTTGCGCAAATCGACGGCCGGCGACGGGTACGCCTGGTGTGACAATCTGACATTGCCGCTGCGGCCGCAGTCCGACGGCGGGTAAGGAGCACTTATCGAATGATTCAGGCAAAACAAGACATTTCAAACAGGAGACAAATAGTGGTAAAGCACATCCGCCTGACCAGGCTGACCGTTGGCGTGATGGCGGCTTTCGCACTTGCATCGGCGGTGCTGCCGTCGATTGCGGCGGCGGAATACTCGGCCGATTGGGACTCGCTCAAGAAGCACGACCCGGCGCCGGAGTGGTTCCGGGACGCCAAGTTCGGAATCTACTTCCACTGGGGCGTGTACTCCGTGCCGGCCTTCGGCAGCGAGTGGTATCCGCGCAACATGCACATCAAGAAGAATCGCGAGTACAAGCACCACGTCGAGACCTACGGCGACCCGACCGAGTTCAGCTACGCCGATTTCGTACCGAAGTTCAAGGCCGAGAAATTCGACGCCGACGAATGGGCGGCGCTGTTCGAGAAGGCGGGCGCCCGCTTCGCCGGTCCCGTGGCCGAGCACCACGACGGGTTCGCCATGTGGGACAGCGACCAGACACCGTGGAACGCCGCCGACATGGGGCCCCGGCGGGACATCACGGGCGAGATGGCCAAAGCCGTGCGCAAGCGCGGCATGAAGCTCGTCACGACCTTCCACCACGCCCGCAACAACCTCTGGCAGAAGGACGGCAAGTGGACCGGCCACTATCAATACGTCAAGCAGGACTTTCCCTCGCTGCTCGACGATCCGAAGGAGGCGATTCTCTACGGGTACATGCCGCGCGGGAAGTTCGTCGAGATGTGGCGCGGCAAGCTCTTCGAGGTCATCGACAACTACCAGCCCGACCTGATCTGGTTCGACTCGTGGCTGAACGAGATTCCGGAGAAAGCCCGGCAGGAATTTTGCGCCTACTACCTGAATCGTGCCGAGCAGTGGGGCAAGGACGTCGCCATCGTGCGCAAGCAGGATGATCTACCCATCGAGTTCACCGTGCTCGATCTGGAAAAGGGCCGGATGAACAAGCTGACCGAAAACGCCTGGCTCACCGACGACACCATCAGCCTGGGCAGTTGGTGTTACACCCGGGGCCTGCGGATCAAGCCCCTGCGGCAGGTGCTCCACGTGCTGATCGATATCGTCAGCAAGAACGGGCAATTGCTGCTGAACATCTCCCCGAAAGCCGACGGCACCATCCCCGCCGAGCAGAGAGATGTGCTTCTGGGCATCGGCGAATGGCTCGACACGTGCGGCGAGGCCATCTATGAGACCCGGCCCTGGATCGCCTTCGGCGAGGGTCCGACCCGCCTGAAACAGGGCGGCGGTTTCGTGCATCGCCAGGGTGGGTACCTGCAGTACGGCGCCGAGGATATTCGGTTCACGCGCAGCAAGGACGGCAAGACCCTCTACGCGATCCTGATGGGCTGGCCCGACGACGATGTCGCGCTCCGCTTCGTGCAGGTCAACAAGGCCGGCGCGAATGCGAAGATCGAGCTCGTCGGCCACCGCCGCTCGCTACGCTACCGCATCAACGAGAAGAAGCAGCCCGTCATCACCATGCCGAACCTGGCGCCGGACCAGCGGCCGTGCCGGTACGCCTACGCACTGAGACTGAGCGGCTTCGCCATCGAGCCCAGTCCAGAGGCTGCGTTTATGTCGGAAAACGCCGTCACTCTGACGGCCGAGAAGGCTGTGCTCGACGGCGATAAGATCAACACCGAAAAGAAAGGCTCGCGCACCAACATCGGTTTCTGGGACAACCCCAAAGAAAGCGTGCACTGGTTGGTGAGGATCGCGGAGCCCGGCCTGTACATGATTCGGGGAGAGTTCGCCGCGACCGGCCCGTCACGACTGAGACTGCGCGTGGGGGACAAGCAGGTGCGATTCGACGTCGCCGCCACCGGAAGCTGGGACAAAAGCGCGCAGGTCGACGTCGGCCGCCTGCGATTCGAGGCCCCGGGAATCTATCACGCCATCCTGGAGCCGGCCAACCCGAACAACTGGCGCGCCGTCAACGTCTGGCAACTCCAACTGGCCCCGGCGCGATAGCTTCGCTGCCGCCGTACGTCCGGAGAGCGCGCCGGAATTGGCATTTGACCGGCGGCAGGACAACTGAGACAATACGCCTCGTTCTGTAGAATATGGCTTGCAGGGCCAGCGGCGCGTAACGCGGCGTTGTCCTGCTGCCGGTTTGACTGTTTTGACGGGAGGTGTTCTTCATGCGCGTGCGAAATGAAAAGGCCGGGCTTGGCCGGACGGCGATTGTGACCGGCTTGATGCTGACGATGACGGCCGGTGCGTTCGGTGGGGAAACGGTGCGCTTCAACAAGACCACGATCGACACGACGTTTCGCTCCGAGGGCGTGGCGGTCGGCGATGTCAACCGGGACGGGAGGCTCGATATCATGGCGGGGGAGGTGTGGTACGCCGCCCCGAATTGGGACATGTGCGAGCTGCTCCCGGCGGGCAAGTACGACGGTACGAAGGGTTACAGCAAGACGTTCGCCAACTTCGCCTGCGACGTCAACCGCGACGGCTGGGTCGATTCGGTCATCACGACGATGATGGGCGAGCCTTCGCTGTGGTACGAGAACCCGCGCGGCAAGCCGGGCCACTGGAAGGTGCACACGGGGACCCGCAGCGCCTGCAACGAGACGCCGCTGTTCGCCGATCTGCTCGGCAACGGCAAGCCGGTGGCCGTCTGGGGCGTGCAGCCCGGAGGCTACGTCGCCTGGTTCAGCATTCCCGACGATCCGTATAAGCAGTGGGACATGCACATCATCGGGGGCCCCAAGGCCCCGGGCAGCGAGCGCTACAGCCATGGCCTGGGCGTCGGCGACGTCAACGGGGACGGCCGCAACGACGTGGTCGTCACCGAAGGCTGGTGGGAGGCCCCGGAAGATCGCACGCAGGAGAACTGGAAGTTCCATCGCGTCGGACTCGGGCCGGCCTGTGCTGATATGCTCGTCTACGACGTGGACGCCGACGGTGACAGCGACGTCATCACCAGCTCGGCCCACAACTACGGGATCTGGTGGTTCGAGCAACTGCCCGGCGGACGCTTTCAGCAGCACGTGATCACCGAGAAGTACTCGCAGGTCCACGCTTTGCGCCTGGCCGACATCAACGACGACGGGATTATGGACGTCGTCACGGGCAAGCGCTACTTCGCCCACAACGGCCGAGACCCGGGCAGCAGCGATCCCGCCGTAGTGCTCTGGTTCGAGATTCGCCGGCCCCAGAGCGGAAAGGCCTACTTTGTCGCCCATGAGATCGACGACGATTCCGGCATCGGCACGCAGTTCGAGGTCGTGGACATAAACGGCGACGGCCGCCTCGACGTCGTCACCGCCAACAAGAAAGGCGTTCACCTGTTCCTCCAGGACGCGCCGCCGGCGGTCTCGCTCTTCGACGGAAAGACCTTCAACGGCTGGGAGGGCAACCTGGACCACTTCCGCATCGAAGACGGCGCCATCGTGGCCGGCAGCCTGAAGGAGCGGATTCCGCGCAACGAGTTCCTTTGCACGACCAAAAGCTACGGAGACTTTGAGCTGCGTCTGAAAGTGAAGCTGCTCGGCGATCTCGCCCGGGCCAACGCTGGCATTCAGATTCGCAGCCGGCGCATCCCGAACCATCACGAGATGATCGGCTACCAGGCGGACATGGGCCAGCATTACTGGGGCTGCCTCTACGACGAATCCCGCCGGCGCAAGATCCTCGCCCAGCCGGACACCGACGAGCTGCGCCGGATTCTCAAGCCGGGCCGGTGGAACGACTATCGTATCCGCTGCGTCGGGCCGCACGTCCAGCTCTGGCTCAACGGCCACCAAACCGTGGACTACACCGAGCCCGACGAGTCCATCGAGCCGACCGGCCTCATCGGTCTGCAGGTCCACGCCGGTCCGCCCACCGAAGCCTGGTACAAAGACATCACTATCACGGATCTTTCAGCACGCTGATCGCACAAGCGGATCCCATTGGCACGGGGGCCGCTTGCGGCGGCCAGGGCACCATCAACGTCTACCGGATAGCCGTCCCGTAGCATTCGTCAGCTACCGGCTTCTCGCTCCCTGACGCGAATGGATCGGCACTACATCGAAAAGAGGCGATTCGTTGGCGCTGTTCCGGGCCTGCCCCGGCGAAGCGGAAGATGCGGACAAACAGGCTTGAAAACGCGGCGTCAAGGCCCTACGTTATGGGGAAATTTGCAGGTAGACTCGGCTCTTCTCGCTTGGGATACAGTTGCAGTTATGGATAGACACGAATTCAGGGCAATTGTCGGCTTTCTCTCGGGCCTTCAGAGAGGTCTTGACCGTGGTGACGACCAGATCGTCGACCGGACCACATTGACGGAATTGTCCGACATTATCGACCGGTTGATGAACGCGGCGTTCGATGCGGCGCCTCTGAGGAAAAGGGTGCGTCTGGCGCGATTGGAACGAACGGCACGACGGCAGAAACGCGAGATCGAAGCGAGATTGGACACAAGAGACTGAAAAACGACAATCGTGTCGGGGGAACGGACGGAGGTTCTCCCGCCTCGCGAGGCCGAAAGAAAGCCGGTCGGCCGCAGTCGCTCCGGCGCCCGGCACGCAACCACTTATGTGGATTCGGAAAAATTCTCGGGCGTTTGGGCGTCTGTCATCCTGAGCCGCAGGCGAATCCGGCGCGCCGGGATGGGCCGTGAACGAAGCGATCTCAAGTCCGCAGGGCAGATCCTTCACTTCGCTGCGCTCCGTTCAGGATGACACGCTGCGCAAGAATTCATCAGAATTCGTATTACTTGCGGGCGACGGCGAGTCGATTGAAAGAGAATTCCACTTTGGCCTTGGCGGGCTTTCCGCCGATTTCCAGGACGGGATACGCCAGGAAATTGATGGGGCCGGAGACGGGGCCCGGGTCCACCACGAGGTCCCGGCCGCGGCTCAACTCGATGCGATTGGCCGGATGGTGCCCGAAATAATAGGTGGCCAGGCTGGTACACTTGTCCGCCTCGCTGATGTCAACGGGCCACCACTTGCCGTCCGTGTAGAACTCCGCCCAGCAATGGTAGCCGTCCACGCCGCCGGAGTTCCTCTCGGAAGGAACGGCCGCCCCGATGGCGAAGCGGGCCGGGATGCCGACGGCCCGGCACAACGCGATGAAATAGGAGTGGAAATCCGTGCAGTTGCCCGTCTGCGCATCGCACGCATAGACGGCATCGCCCTGGCCCCAGCCGGAACCGAACTTGATGTAGCGCATGCGGTCCATGACGTGGTCATATAGGGCGCGGGCCCGCACGAGGTCGCCCGTCTTGCCCTCGACCACCTCCTCGGCAATTCCGCGGAACGTCTCGTTGTTCGGCACCAGGCGCTCCGGGGCCAGGTATTTGGCCGGGTCCGGCGTTGGCGCCGCATACACGCCTTTCTCGATGCGCTGCACGTGAAAGCGGACTGCAACCGTTTTGCCGCTGTCTTGCGGGGCAAGCGTCAGGAAGAGCACCTTGTTTCCGTGCTCGCGCTCCTCCAAGATTTCCTGCCGGCCCGGCGCTTCGATACTCTTGAGCTCGACCGTCTGGAACACGTCGGAGGTCGGAAGAGGAATCCACATGCGAGCCGTTTCGGTCATTTGCGGCAGCGTCGCCCGGTAGAGAAATTCGAATTCGTCCCGGTCGGAGACGACCCCCAGCAGTTCCGGCGGTGCATTCTCTGCGGGCACACGGTGCCAAGTCTTGTCGCGCTTCTGCTTCCAGACGTACAGCGGCTGGCCGTTGATTTTGTGGACCGTCGTTTCCGTGACCGTCATCGCGCCGGGATCGCCGGCGAGGAAGAAATCCACGTCGTACATCTCTCCGTCGCTGCCGGCCAGGTCCACACAGGCGAAATGGCGACCGGGACCGAGATTCGCCAGGTACTCCGTGTGGACCCGCACCAGCTTCAGCCGGAGTTCCCCTTCACGGAAGGGAACTCTGAAATATCCTTCGCCCAGGCGGGTCTGCTCCTCAATGTGCTTTTCTATCCCGCTCTGAATATCGGCCGTCACCACACTCGGGGCCGACCGGACGGAGGTTTTCCCATCATCCCGCCCGGTCAGATAGACCGCGCCCACAGCGCAGACCACAACCGCTGCTATTATCGCAATGCGCCGGTTCATAGCAGACCTTTCAATGCAAATTGGACCGCGAAGTCAATCGCGTGAACATCACTGAGGGTGTTCGGCGGACGGGTGCTCTCCGGCGGGCGGGGCGTTGGGCGCATCCTCAGCGGACGGATGTTCGGTGGACGGCTGCTCGCTGGACGGGTGCTCCCCGGTCGGGGGTTCGCTTTCGCCTTTGCAGCCCGCCAAGCCTAACGAGATAACGGCCACCGTCAGCAGCAACGCAAGCACTTTCCTTAGCTTCTTCATATCTACCGACTCTCCTTTCACGTCTGAGGCCAACGAATTCTGTGTCATCACGGCTGATATGTTCCGCTCTCAGGCCCTGGTCATGGCCATCATGCGTACGCTTCTTCGCCCCGGTCCAGAAGCAGACAGACCTTTCCCTCGGGCATTGTCTGATTCCTGCCCTCATACGTAAGCGACTGTTATGTAAGTGATGCGTCTGTACGTACGGCCAACCTCCCCCCTGGGTTCACCCCCTGCGCATTATTCTCAGCGCCATCAGTCCACGGAAGCCCAGTATTGCATTTCATAAACCGTGTGATCGTGGATTGCTTCGCTTCCTGCTCGTCCGTGAGATGCTGAACTGGGCCCGGCTGGATTCGAACCAGCGACCAAGGGATTATGAGTCCCCTGCTCTGCCGCTGAGCTACGGGCCCGCTTGATGTTCTGCGCGGTTGTAGTGTAACGATTGTGTGCCGGTGGGGTCAAGTGCGAAGTTGGCTGGGCCGGGGCCGTCTGCGCGCGTGGAATTGCCACGGCGCGCAGTTCGGCTGTTTTTGGACGATGTTAACTGGCGCTTTCGGGAGGGGCGGTGAGCGAGGGCAGGGGATGATCGACGGCGAACTTGGCGCGGACCCTTTCCAGGAGCTTGGCCTTCTTCTGGATTCTCCAGACGAGCAGGATGAGCGGGGGGCGGGACTTTTCCTTGAACGTGATGACAATGCGGCCAAATCCGAGAAGCCGTTCGAGAAAGTCGCTGGTGTCGATGCGGCTGTTGTAATCTTCGCGCCCGATTTGCTCGCCGGCCTCGGTGGGACCTTCCTGGAGGTTCATGTAGTTCGGTGTGATCGCTACATAGTAGAACAAGCCCTTGAGCCAGGAGATGAGAATTGTCAGTAGGCCGATCAGCGTCACGAGAAGATACCCGGTTCCACTGATGGAGAAGCCCAAGTGGCGGAAGATTTTCAGGAACCCAACCACCCAGCCGCAGAGGTTCAGCCACAGGAACACAAAACCGGCGGTCACGATGCCGATCAGCAACAGCTTGATGCTGATGGCGTATTCCTCCACGAGGAAGTTCAGAAAAAAGATGGCAAACCAGATGCCGCCGATGACTCTCGGATTGATCCCCGCGAACACGCCCCACTCGGTTTCCTGGAGGAACATGAGGACCGAGGCGGCAAAGGAGGCCAGGATGGTCGGGGCGTAGAGGACCTTCGGTGTCCAGCCGAAGGTGACCAGCCAGTCATTGATGTCGGGGTCTTCACGGATGGTCTTTTCGGTACGGATGCGCGTGCGAAGGGTCTTGCGCAGAAGAAACCCCACCGCGACGCCGGCGGCGACGACACCGATCAATATGTACAACGCAACCATTTTCCCCGATGTCCACATTGCATTGCCTTTCCAGGTGGGGGCGCCCCCGCTATCGGGGCCTCCCGGCAAGCCGGCATTCGATTTCCGTGCGTCTGAATGCTGCGATTCTACCAGTATAGACGCACGAGCACGAGTTTCATATCAAAGATCGTGATGTTTTCGCTCACACGATGGCCCTGGTGGCGCCGGTGGTGAAGCCGCCGTCCACGAGGAGGATCTGGCCGGTGACATAGGCTGAGGCGTCGGAGGCCAGAAAAACCACGGTTCCGTCAAGGTCGTTGGGTTGTCCGGGCCGGCCCAGGGGAATCCGGTCGGTGATATACTCGACCCAGGGCTTGTTGTCGTAGAGGACTTTGTTCTGGGCCGTTTTGAACCAGCCGGGAGCCAGGACGTTGACGGTGATGCCGTGACGGCCCCACTCGGCGGCGAGGCTTCGGCTCATTTGCAGCACGCCCCCGCGACTGGCGCAATAGGCGTTGATGCCCTCCATGCCGAAGACGCAGGTGCAGGAGCCGATGTTGACGATCCGCCCGTAGTTGCGCTTGATCATCTCTTTTCCGACCGCCTGGGCGACGAAGAACGCGCCTTTGAGATTGGTGTTGAGGACGGTGTCCCAGTCCTCCCAGCCGAATTGGGCGGCGGGGCGGCGAATGTTCAGTCCCGCATTGTTGACGAGGATGTCGATCCGGCCGTATTCCTCGACGGCCGCGCGGACCATGTCCTCGATATCACGCTGCGAGAGGACGTCGAGTTGGACCGGAAGGGTCTTTCGTCCCAGTCCTTCGATTTCCTCTTTGAATGGTATCAATCGCGATTTGTCCCGGCTGGTGATGACCAGGTCGGCGCCTGCTTTGGCCAGCGCCCGGCCGAAGTACTGGCCGAGACCCCGGCTGGTGCCCGTCACGATTGCGACTTTACCCGAAAGGTCGAACAGGTTCTCCATCCTCGATTCTCCGTCATTCAAGGTTGCAGGACGATTTTCAGCAGATTCTCTTCGGCCTTGAGCAAACGCTCGAAGCCGGCCGCACCGTCCTTCAAAGGCAGCACGTCACTGACGAGCGGCCCGACGTTGATTCGGCCCGTGGCGATCAGGTCGATGCACTGGCGAAACTCACCCGCGCTGGCATAGGAACCGGTAAACGTCAGCTCGCGCGAGACGAGTTCTTGCAGGTTGAATTCCGTTTCCTTTTGCAGGTTTCCGACGGCGACGACGATCCCGCCGGTTCGGGTCAGGGAGATGGCCTGGCGAAACGTTTCTGCGAAGCCGACCGCCTCGAACGTCACGTCGGCGCCGCGCCCGTCGGTTCTCCTGAGGATCTCCTGCTTCACATCGACCTGGCGCGGATTGACGCAGCCATCGACGCCGACCTGCTTAGCCAGATCGAGCCGGAAGTCGCTGATGTCACAGGCGATGGTCGTCCGGGCCCCGCGCAACTTGGCGGCCTGGAGAATGAACAGGCCGATTGTGCCGGCGCCGATCACGACGACCGTGTCGGTCTCGGAAATGGCGGGGCGGTTGGCTGCGTGCGTGCCGATGGAGGCGGGCTCCAGCAAGGACGCCTGCACGAAGGACATGTTGTCCGGCAGCTTCGCGCAGATCCAATGAGGGACCGCCACGAACTCGGCGAACGCTCCGTGTCGCTTGAATTCAGGCACGGATACGCCCAGGACCTGCCGCGTGACGCAGCGATTGAAGAGCCCCTGTTTGCAGGCCGGGCACTGGTTGCAGTAGACCGTCGAGTCGAAGCAGATGCGGTCGCCGGCGACGAAGCCCGTCACGTTGGCGCCCACGGTTTCCACCGTCCCGGCCGCCTCGTGGCCCATAATCAGCGGCGGCAGACGCCGTCCCGTCTTGCCCGTGTGGCCCTGCACGTCCGAGCCGCAGATCCCGCACGCCTTGACCCGGACGAGAACGTCATCGCCGCCGATCTGCGGGTCGGGCACGTCCGTGTATTCCAGCGTATACGGCTTCGTGTACAGCAATGCCTTCAATGTTGCACCTCGATTCTTGTGTCAACTGAGCCAGCGGACCTGCGAGCATACACCAGAACTCCCCGGTTGAAAAGAGCGTCGTTGGCTTTACGTCAGCGGCAGGACCATCGCAAACAGGGTCGTGAACATCAATCCTATCACGGCCATCGTGCTGACGGTGACCGTCCAGGTCTTGAGGGTCTCGACCTCGGTCAGCCCGCCCATCTTGGCAAAGATCCAGAAGCCTGAATCGTTCATCCAGTTGCAGCATTGTGCCCCGAATCCGATAGCAGCGGCCAGGTACACCGGATGGTAGCCCAGGTCCGCATTGGGTCCGATCAACGCCGCCAGCATGCCCGAGGTCGTGATCATCGAGACGGTGCTGGAGCCCTGGGCGAATTTCAGCAGCGTCGCGATGAGAAACGCCATGAAGAGGAGCTTGACGCCGCCGAGCTGCCCGGTGCCGTCATGTCCCATCATGCCCTGGATGGCTTCGCCGACCTGCGCCTCTTTGAGCATGGCGCCGAAGGCGCCGCCGGCCGAGGTGATCAGGATGATCACGCCCGCGCTCATCAACGAGCCTTCCACCATTTTGGCGAGCTGCTCGCGGCCGGGCTTTCGCTGCCGCCAGAGAACGGCCAGGGCGATGGCCGCCGAGACGAGCATGGCGAGGTTGGCGTTGCCGAGCACCGCAGTGACGTTTTCGATCTGGGCGATGGCAGCGGTCGGCTCGGCCCCTTTGGCCAGGGTCGAGACAATCGTGTGCATCGAGATCATCAGCACGGGCAGAAGGATCGGCAGCAGGGAGGGCAGCAGGCCGGGGAGCTGCTCGTCGGGCAGCGGTTCGGGCTCGGCTCCGGCCCCCTCCAGCGGACGCATCGGAATGTCGATCCGTTTCGAGAGCCAGCCGACGAAGAAGAGAATCACCACCGCGGTCGGGATCGCACAAAGCAGGCCGACCATGATCATCATGCCCAGGTCGATGCCGAGCGCGTCGGCAATGAGCAGCGGGCCCGGTGTGGGCGGCACGAGCGAATGCGTGATCGACGCTCCGGCTCCCATCGCCAGGATCAGGAGGAGATAGCTGCGTTTGGTCCGGCGGTGCATCGACCGCGCCAGGGGAATGAGCAGATAGAAGACGGTGTCGAAAAACACCGGAACCGAAAGGATGAAGCCGCTTGTCATCAGCGAGATCGGGCAGCGCTTCTCGCCCAAGAGTTGGACGAAGACGCGAACGATGCGGTCGGCGGCGCCGGAGTCGATCAGGCACTTGCCGATGACGGCCGCCAGGGCGATGACCACGCCGATCTTGCCCGCCGTGGTGCCGAACGCCTCGGCGACCCGCCCGATCTTCCCGGCAAACTCGCCCGGGGCCAGCAGGCTCACGACCATGGCCGCGGTGATCAGAGCCAGGAACGCGTTGATCCGCAAGGCGATGATCATTCCCAGGACGATGGCGATCCCGATCGCCAGGATGAGCAGCGGGCTCATACCTAAGGGGCTCTCGCTGGCGAGAACGCTCAGAAAATGTGGCTCGAACAAAATTCAGTCCTCCCTAAACGAACCGGAGTCTTGCGAAAGCCCGCGGTCGCCGCGGCTTCCGAGGACACGCGTCCCTTCGTCGGGACGATCTTACCGGCCGGTGCGGAGAATTTCCAGCAGCGCTGGTGGAATTTGCGTCACGCAGAGATAGCCGAAGAACGCGAACGTTGCGAGCAGCCCGGCCGCGAAGATCCAACTCGGCCGCAATACCGCGTACGCTTCCTTCGACAGCATTCTCGGCATCACGAAGTACAGACCGATCCCCACGCAGGCGGCCTGTAGGGCGATCAGCAGCACGCCCTCGAGAATCGACGAGATCTTCAGCAGGAAAATCGGCTGCCGGCCCAGCACGAAGACGATCAGCATGCTCGTTACGAAGAACAGCACCAGGAAGATGCGAAACTGGTTCTTCCAGGCGAGCTTCTTGTTGAATCCCGGGATGCAGAGACGGCACGAATCCGCGAGCAGCCTTGGCCACCCGGCCAGTTGTCCGCACAACGTCGAGATCATGGCCACCGCGCCGGAGAGCTTGAAGAGGAAGCCGCCGAACGTGTCCCACCGGCGGGCAAAGACCTGGGACAATACATCGGCCATGTCGGCATTTTCCGGGGCCAGTCGCTCGGCGCCCAGGATGCCCGCGCCGGCGATGAGGAAGCCCGCCGTGACGACCACACCGAGCACCATCGCGAAGGTCGAATCCACGTAGAGCGTGCGGCACCAGCCCTTGATGCGCTGCGCGGTCTCGCGGGGCATGGTCTTCAAGCTCTTGACATCGGCCGAACGGCCATAGCCTCGACCGGCGGTGGCGCCGTACCCGGCACCGATGACCCAGTAGGTATACCAGACCTGCGAGGCGAAGCCGCCCGCTCCCCAGCCGAGGACGGGCAGGATTTCCTGCCACGTGCTCGTCGATATGCTCTCTTTGGCGGAGGCCCATTCGGGCACCGCCGGCAGCTTGAAGGTCAGTCCCGCCGCCAGCTCGGCAAAACTCGGGAAGACGCGGGCCGCGATGTAGAGCGCCCCGATCACGACGATGAGCACGAAGAAGCTCATGACGATCTTGAGCACGTCGAAGGCGCCCGACCACGCCACCGCCACCGCGAAAAAGGCCGCGAACCAGCCGCAGTAGCTCAGATGGACACACGGGACAAGACTGTGCAGGAACTGTCCCGCCGACGTTGCCAGCGAGCCGATGGACATAACGGCGCAGACGAGCTGCACGAGAAGCACGATCCAGACGGCCCAGTGACGCGGGCCCGGAATGCGGTCGAACATGTCGATCATCCCCTCGCCCGTGCAGACCGTGTAGCGAGCGCCCGCCACGCCGATCCAGAACTTCAGGAACACCCCCATGACCACCGCCCACAGCACGGCCGTGCCGAGGATGGCGCCGGTGCGCGTGGCCAGGATGACTTCGCCCGAGCCGATGTATTCGGCCGCCCAGACCATACTCGGACCGACCAGAAGCAGGATCGCCAGCCCCTTGGGGGGCACAGGAATGTTCATCACGTTGGCTTGCTTGTCGCTTTGCGCCATACCTGCGTCCGTGCGGAACCTGTTTCTGTACCGGGCCTCTGATGACGGACGACAGACTACCGGCCGGCCGGCGGAGTGTCCATAGAATTTCGACAGCAAGATTGCCCACCACGGGAGCCGTCCGGTATAATGCGGCTTTCAGTGACGTCTGCGTTCGTTCAACGGGGCGACCGGATCGCAGGGCCGGCGCGGACGCATCCAATCGCGAACTGGTTTGAAAGGAGGTAACCAAGATGCGAAGACACGTCTTTCTTCTGTCGGCTTTGGTGTCATTGACTTTCGCCTCGTGCGGATTTGCTTCGGTGGGGCACGGCAGCGATCTGTTCGGGCTGGCCCGCATCCAAAGCAGCGTGCAGAGCAAGCGGGTGAGCAGCTTCGACCGTTCCGGCGGGAACAACGACCGCTTCGAGCACATCAAGGACGGGCAGACCCGCGAGCTGTTCAACGTCAAGGGGGCCGGGATCATCAACCACATCTGGATCACGATCGCGCCGCCGCCGGAGCGTTTGAACCGCAACGACATCATCCTGCGCATGTACTGGGACGGAAAACTCTTTCCCTCGGTGGAGTCGCCCATCGGCCCGTTCTTCGGCCAGGGATGGAACGAGAGCTATCCGTTCGTCAGCCTGCCGCTGGCGGTCGGTCCCGTCGAGGGCCGGGCGCTGGTGTCCTACTTCACCATGCCGTTTGCAAAAGGGGCGCGCATCGAGATCGAGAACCAGACGGGCCGGGAGATCGCGGCGTTCTACTATTACGTGGATTACGTCGAGGTCGACGAGCTGCCCGCCGATATGGGCCGCTTCTGCGCGTGGTACAACCACGAGTTGACCGAGG
Organism: uncultured Pirellulales bacterium; assembly: GCA_964415045.1. GTDB lineage: Bacteria > Planctomycetota > Phycisphaerae > Sedimentisphaerales > Anaerobacaceae > CAYPZL01. Next base: position 15,870 of record CAYPZL010000128.1, read on the forward strand.
CGCTGCCCGACGGCGAGAACGAGTGGTCGGTGCTCGGCCCGCAGGGCAAGAATCCCAAGGGCGAGAGAAACTATCTGATCGCCGATATCAAGGGCAAGGGGCATTACGTCGGCGTCAACTACTACGTGCATTGCCCCACCCCGATCTGGTACGGCGAGGGCGACGATATGATCTTCATCGACGGGGACAAGAAGCCGACGCTGCATGGGACCGGGACCGAGGACTACTTCAACACGTCGTGGTGTCCCAAGACCCCCTACACGCATCCATACTTCGGCTACGCCCGTGTCAACGACGACGTGGGCTGGCTGGGCCGGACCCATGTGTACCGCTTCCACATCAGCGACCCGATCTACTTCGACAAGTCACTGAAGTTCACCATCGAGCACGGGCACAACAACAACCTGACGCTGGACCTGGCCAGCGTGGCGTATTGGTACCAGGCGCCTCCCCTGACGAAGCTGCCTCCGATTCCGAACAAGGAAGCTCGCAAGCCCAGGCCGTTCATCGGCGTGACCGATATGCACCGCTGGCGCCACGAGTGGCGCCAAAAGCACGGCGGCGACGACCAGCTCTGGGGCAACGAGCGGTAACGCTTGACGCAGAAGAGATGCAGGTGTGATTCGTACGTAGAGTTTTGCAAAATGGAGATTAGGCTTATATTCTTCAAGGAAATCGTTGGT
>CAYPZL010000129.1:0-16480 GCA_964415045.1 uncultured Pirellulales bacterium
CGTCGGGCAACGACGACGGCCAGCATGGCCTGTGACATGCAGACAAATGAATAGGATGGGCTTCAGCCCATGCTGCCAAATCGCGGATCCGAACAAACTTCTACCGGTTCCGTTCGTTTAAGGACCCGTCGTAATCGAGCAGTATCGCAAGGGTCACGGCGAGGGGAGGACCTTTTCGCGGAAGCGGGCGCGAAAGGCGATATAGCGCAGAATCCCCCTGTCCGAATCGAACGTGGTGGCGCAGGCCTTCATACACACGCCGCTGCGGTTCCGAAGTTTGTGCTTGAGATCGCGGGGTTGAATGGGTATATGATTATGCCAGATGAGCCGCGACCGTGTGCGATGGAGTAGCCGCTTGATGAACCAGATCAACCGTGACGCCCGATTGCCGTTGTATCACCAGCTCTACGAGATTCTGCACGAGACGATTCTGCTGGGAAAGTGCAAGCCGGGCGACCGCCTGCCGACCGAATCGGAGCTGCTCGGGACCTACGGCGTCAGCCGGATCACGGTGCGGAAGATCCTGGGAGAAATCAAAATGCAAAGAGCAAAGAGCAAAAATAAGGAAGTCGCGCCCACGACGCGGGCATTCCGCCATTGTGATTTTTCATGTTTGATTTTTGATATTCGGTGGGGGCTCGCCCTCATCATGTGTGTGGCTCTCGCCGGTGCACCGGCGAGAGCCAATGTCGTGTGGATCCGGAAGAGCAGTACCATGGGACATTTGCCCGCTCCCAACGCGGGCAGCCAGCAGACCTGCTGCGTGGTCTGTGACGTCGACAACGACGGCATCGACGACTTCGTCGTGGGCGAGCGGACCCGGACGCCGTCCGTCGTGTGGTACAAGTACAACGGCACAGGCTGGAACAAATACGTCATCGACGACACGCCGCTCAAGCCCGAGGCCGGCGGCGACGCCTTCGACATCGACCGCGACGGCGATACCGACATCGTCTTCGGACAGGACGCCAGAGGCAGAAACATCTGGTGGTGGGAGAATCCGTATCCGAAATTCGGCCAGCCCTGGACGCGACGCCATATCAAGAACACCGGCGCCAACAAGCATCACGACCAGAGCTTCGCCGATTACGACGGCGACGGTCGGGCCGAGTTCGTCACGTGGAATCAACAGGACAAGAAGCTGCTGTTTTATGAGATCCCAGACGATCCCAGAGGCACGCAGCCCTGGCCGTTCGTGGCGATCTATCAATGGTCGCAGGGGCGGCAGCGCGAAGGCTTCCCCTCGATCCCGGTCGATATCGACCTGGACGGCACGGTCGACATCGTCGGTGGGGGCCGGTGGTTCAAGTACACCGGCCGGGCCAAGTTCAAAGAGCACGTCATCGACGGCGACATGACGTTTACCCAGTGTGCCGCCGGCCAGCTCGTTAAAGGCGGCCGGCCCGAGGTGGTCTTCTCGCCCGGTGACATGGACGGCGATGCGAAGTGGTACCGGTGGCAGGGGGGCAAGTGGACGGCCCATACCCTGCGTCGCGTCCTGCACGGACACACCTGCGAGATCAGGGACATCGACCGCGACGGCAACCTGGACGTCATGATCGGGGAAATGGGCGAGCCCGGCGCCGGCGACGAGGCACGCATCTATATCTGGTACGGCGACGGCAAGGGACATTTCCGGGAGACCGTCGCCTGGCACGGCCAGGGCATTCACGAAGGCCGGCTCGGCGATTTTGACGGCGACGGCGACCTCGACATCCTGCTAAAGCCCTATCACCACAACAGCCCCCGCATCGACATCCTGCTCAACGGCGCCGCCGACAGCCTTTGAAACGGAGAAATCAAAGATCAAAAATCAAAGATCAAAATTGCGGAACCGCCGCGCTGCGGCCACGAGTGTCATATTGTTGCTGCTTACCATTTGCATTTTGATTTGTTCCCCGCGCGCGGTTGCTTCTTCGTCGGGGGAGGCGGCGGGTTGGGATTTTGCGGAGGTCGTCGTCGATGAAGAGCCGCCGCAACCCGATCGAATTACGGACGTCGAGATCCTGGATATCAACAACGACGGGCGGCCGGACCTGTGGTACAGCGGCTCGAAGATCCCTATAGACCGGCGCCAATCCGCCTGGTACGAGAGGAAGGGTGAAACGTGGGTGCGGCACACGCCGTTTCGAGGCCCTTCGCTCGGCGGCAACTGGGGCGACGTCGACGGAGACGGTGACATGGACCTGGTCACCGGTCAGGATCGCAACCGGGCCCGAACGGGCAACCACGCGCTGGTCTGGATGGAGAACCCGCTCAGCGAAGGCGGCGATCCGGGCCGCGACGTCTGGGCCATCCATCAGATCCATGCCGACCCGACGGACCCGGACGAGCTGCACACAGGCTACACCGATGCCGACGGCCGGTTCATCCGGCGCCTGGATTTGAACGCCGACGGCCGGCTCGATATCGTCATCGCGGCGTTCAAGCAGACGCTGTGGTATCTGCCGGGACCGGAGGACTCCAAGGCCGGGCCGTGGCGGCTCTACAAGATCGCCGAGGGGCGCACCAGCCACGGCGGGGCGGCCGTCGCCGACCTCGACAATGACGGCGATCTCGACATTGTCTGGGGACACTCCTGGTACGAGAATTCGGGGCGCCCGACCGCCGTTCCCTGGCGCGAACATCCCATCGATCCCGACTGGCCCGACGAGTGCAAGATTGCCGTCGGCGATCTCAACCGGGACGGCCATCTCGACGTCGTCCTCACCGGCGAAGAGACCGCCCACGGCGCCGCCTGGTACGCCAATCCCCGGCGCGACCCGCGCGGCCTCTGGGAGAAACGCCGGATCGTGGCGGGCTGGAAGGGATTGCACTCGTGCCGGCTGGCCGATTTCGACAAGGACGGCGACCTCGACGTCTTCACCGCCCAGATGCACCAGCGTGCCGGCCAGCGCGTCGCCATTTTCGAGAACGAGGACGCCGGCTCGAACCGGTGGAAGACGCACATCATCTCGACGGTCGGGTCGCACGACGCCAAAGCCGGTGACATCGACGGCGACGGTGACATCGACATCGCGGGCAAGAACTACCAGGACGACTGCCGGCCGCGAGTCTGGCTCAACCGCAGCGACCGCGTGCTCTCGCTGGCCGACTGGGAGCGTCACGTCATCGACGCGAACAATCCGTCGCGCTACACCCTTTGTATTGGCGATCTCAGCGGCGACGGCAGACCCGACCTGGCGACCGGGACGACCTGGTATCGCAATCCGGGCATCCCCGGACGCTCCTGGGGCAGGGGGCAACTGGACGTCGGCATGGGCAACGCCCTGGTCATGTGCGACCTGGATGGCGACGGCGACCGGGACATCCTGGGTGAGGGTCTGAGCTGGGCGGCGAACTGGGGCCACAGCAGTTTCGGGGTCGCTGGCGGGATCGCGGGCCGGCCCGGCTACGTTCAGGGTGCGGCCGTGTGCTCGCCGCCCCGGTCGCGGCCGGTGCGAATTGCCTTTACCTACAAGAACGGCGACGCGGTGCACGTCCTCACGGTTCCAGCCAGGCCGGGACGGGGCCCGTGGCACGACGAGGTCGCCTGCGACTGGACCGGCAAGTCCAAGTGTATCGACGTCGGCGACATCGACCGCGACGGCGACCTCGACATCGTCTCGGTGGGCTGGACGCACAACCGCGTGTTGCTCTACGAGAACAAGGCCAACGAGTGGCCGCAATAGCCTCCCCCGGCCTTCTCGGGCAGGCCGTCAATAGACCACGTCGACGGGTGTGCCTTTCGCGGCGGATTCGTAGACGGCGTCCTGGACCGCCAGCGTCCGCAGGTAGTTAGCCCCGTCGGTCTCGAAGGGCTTGCCGTCCAGCATGCGGTCGATGAAGTGACGCTGGGTCGTGTAGCAGCAGTCGCTGCAAAAGTTCCGGTCTTCGTGTTGGTACTCGTGGTCTTCTTCGGGCTCGCCCAGCTTCTGGATCGTGAGCCGGCCGTCGTTGTAGAGCCGGATGGAGCCGCCGTCGGCATCGACGAGGAACTCACCGAACGTGTAGCGCGGGTTGGGAGTGTTGCTCTCGTTGTAGCGGTTGGCGTCCCAAAGGCCGGTCGCGCCGGATTCGAAATGGAACACGACGACGCCGAAATCCTCGCCCGCGATGACGGGATTGAGCTTCTTGAGCACGGCGTAGACGCGGCGGATCTCGTCTCCGAGGTAGCGGTAGGTGTCGATGAAGTGCACGCCGTTCTCGTAGACGAGCAGGCGCGGGTAATCCCTGAAGTACGGCTGGCGGTTCAGGTAGGCCTCGGCGCCCCAGCCGTCGCCCATGCGCGAGCGAAAGCTCATTACGTGAATCTTCTCGCCCACCGCGCCGTCGTCGAGCAGTCGCTTGATCTCGCGATACCAGGGCTGGAACCGCCAGTTCTCGTACACCATGAAGCGCACGCCCGCCTCGTTCGTAGAGGCCACGATCTGTCTGGCCTCGTCGAGCGTCGGCGCCAGCGGTTTCTGGCAGATCACGTGAATGCCCATCCCGGCGGCAGTTCGGCACATCTCCAGGTGCGTCGGCGGCGGTGTGATGATATCGACGAAGTCGGGCTTTTCCTTCTCGAGCATCTCGCGATAGTCGGTGTAATGATGGGCGATGCCGAACTTGTCCATGATTGCCTTTGCCCGCTCGGCGTTGCGGTTGCACATGGCCGTGATGGTGACCTCGGGAATGCGTTGCCACGCCTCGTACTGGAAGTGGCTGAAATATCCGGCACCGACACATACCCCTTTGAACTGCGCCATCGTTATGCCTCCGGCGTGTAAAATCAAAGATCAAATAGCAAAGATCAAAATTGCGGAATCCCGGCGCGCCGGGATGGCTATCTCGATTGTGCAGCGGTAGGGTCGGTCAAGGACCCATCCTACGATTTCGATCGACGCTGTTTCCATCTGCCTTTTCTTACGGTTGGTTCGCATCGGTTACCTCGTTGGCGTCCGTCTGGTTGGGCTCTACGACCGGGGTTGGTTTCTTGTCGAGGGACCGGTAGATTTTGAAGCCGACCGCCGCGGCGGTCAGGACGAACAGTCCGGTGAGCATGGCGATGAAGCGCCTGCGAATGGCGGCCGGCGAGAGCTTCTTGTCCGAGACGCGGTTGGGATTCATGGCGCACCAGGCTGCAATCGCGACGAAATTCAAGCCGGCCGCCACGACGAAGAAGGTATTGGCGTTTCCGGTTTCCTGGTTCTGGAGGAGCGGAAAGGCGATGGCGCTCAAGGCCGCCCCGATGTTGCCCACCATGTTCATGGACCCGGACACGGCGCCGGAGTTGGCGCCGCCGATGTCGTTGCAGAAGGCCCAGCTCGGGCTCAGTGTCATGTCCACCCCGAACGTCGCCAGGCTAAAGCAGCAGACGAACCAGTACAGGTTGTCCGTCTGGGTGGCCAGCAGCAATCCCACCACGCCGAGCGCGAAGCCCACGATCGCGGTGGCCCGGCGCGAGCCGACGTGGTGACCGCGCTTGAACAGTTGCGTGACCATGGCGCCGGCGATCCAGTTGGCAAAGGCCGCGAAGATCAGCGGCGTCGCCGACCAGTACACGGCGCGCGGATCGTCGGGCCATTGGTTCCTGAGGTACGAGGGCAGCCAGGTCAGACTGATGAAAAACGTCACGTTGCTGGCGAAGTACTGCACCATGGCCAGTGACATGTTCAGCGAGGTGAAGACTTCCGCAAAGGAGGCCTTCACGGTGGCGGTGAAGTCACTGGCGCGTCCCTTTTCGATGTACTCCAGTTCCGTCTCATTGACCTTCGGATTGTCCTTGGGATTGTCACGGAACCAGATGAGCCACACGGTGGCCCAGATCACGCCGATCAGGCCGTTAACTGCGAACGTCCAGCGCCAACCGATCTGCAGGATCAGCCACGGCATCAGAAAGAGAGAGAACGCCGCTCCCAGGCGGCTGCCGGAGAAGTTGATTCCGTGGGCGAAGCCGCGGTCCTTGACGGGCAGCCAGCGAAAGAAGGCCTGCGCGGCGCCCGGAAAGGCGCCGGCCTCGCCCACGCCGAACAGGAAACGCAGGGTCAACATTTGCAGGGCGTTTCGTGCTGCGCCGGTCAGCGCGGTAAACGCGCTCCAGACGGCCACGACGATGGTCAGCGCCTTGCGCGGGCCGAGGCGGTCGGCGATCCAGCCGGAAGGCACCTGAAACAAGGCGTACCCCACCGCGAAGATGCCCAAGACCAGGCCCATCAGCTCCTTGGATATCGAGAGATCGCGCTTGATATAGTCCACCGCCGAGGCGATGCACGTGCGGTCCATGTACGTGTTGACGCTGTGGAAGAACAGGATGCCGATGAGAATGAAACGCTGGCGGCTCATACGCGGCGGGGATGTGGTCATATCGTCGATCCTCGTCCTCTACGCTTGTATTGTGGAGACCCGGCGCGGGTCGGGTCTTTCAGTCCTCGACGGCCAGCGCCCGCACCGGCGCGCCGTCTCCGCCGGCGACCTTCAGAGGAAACGCCATGAAGGTCACCTTGTCCTTGCGAATCTGATCCAGATGGGCCAGGCCCTCGACGATCACGACGCCGCCGTCGAGCAAGACCCGGTGCACGGCCGTCAATTCCTCGATATTGTGAACGTCGGCGACGGACGGCGGCTCGACCCCGAGGATACGCACGCCCCGATCCACGCACCACCGGGCCAGATCGAGACTGACGCGCGGCAGGGCGTTGCGATAGGACGGATCGCGCCGGCGCCGGCTCCAGTCGGTGCGCAGCAACAGGCCGTCCCCGGCTTCCAGGTGCGGCACCGCGCCGGCGACGTCGCCGACCTCGATGAGGGCGCGCGGCTCGACGCCCGACAGATCCACCACCCACGCCGGCCCCATCAGGCTCTCCAGCGGAATCTCGTCAATGGTCCGCTCGCTGACGCCGAAATGCAGCGGGGCGTCCATGTGAGTCCCGCAGTGCGAGTAGAGGTGCAGCGTGGTGGCGTTCCAGCCGTCTTCGTCCACGGTTTTGGCCGGCTCGATGGAGACGCCCGGCATGCCGTCTTGCAGAGCTACCGTCAAATCGATCGTTCGAGACATCAATCGTTACAGGGTTCGTACGTTCTTGGTTATGCAGTCGCCGATTTCGGCGGTCCCGGCGTCGCCGCCCAGGTCCACCGGCAGTATACCGTCGGCCACGGTTTTTTCAATGGCCTTGACGATGGTCTCCGCGGCGGCGGTCTCGCCTAAGTGCTCCAGCATCAGCGCGCCGGACCAGATGGCGCCGATCGGATTGGCGATGCCCTTGCCCGCGATGTCCGGCGCCGAGCCGTGGATCGGCTCGAACATCGAGGGATAGTCCTTCTCCGGGTTGATGTTGCCGCTGGGACCCAGTCCCAGAGAGCCCATGATCGCGCCGCCGAGGTCGCTGAGAATGTCCCCGATGAAGTTGGTGGTCACGATCACGTCGAAGCCTTCGGGATGCAGTACGAAGTTGGCCGAGGCGTTGTCCACGTACATCTTGCGGTATTCGACGTCGGGATAGTCGCCGCTGACCTGCTCGGCGACGCGGTCCCAGTACGCCAGCGAGTGGATCAGCGTGTTGGACTTGGTGATGTTGGTCACCTTACGGCGGCGTTGTTGGGCCAGGCGGAAGGCGTAGTGGGCGATGCGTTCGATCCCGCGCCGCGTGAAGATGCTCGTGTCCAGCGCCAACCCGGCATCGAGGCCGGGCTGGACGAAACCGCCGACCTGCACGAATTCGCCCTCGGTGTTTTCCCGGATGACGACGAAGTCGATGTCGGCGGGCGTCTTGCCCCGCAGCGGACTCTTGATCCCGGGCAGCAGACGCGCCGGGCGGTAGTTCACGTATTGCTCGAAGCTCGTTCTGATGTTAAAGGTGAACAGCCTGGCCGGCAGCGTGTCATCCACGTCCGGCAAGCCGACCGCGCCGAAGTAGATGGCGTCGAACTGCTTCAACGTCTCGAGCGCATCGGCCGGCAGAAACACGCCGGTTTTCTGGTAATAGCTCGCCCCGTAGGGAAACGTCTCCGTCGTCAGGGCGAAGCCGAAGCGTTCGGCGGCCGCTTCGAGCACGCCGACGCCGGCGGGAATGATCTCGTGGCCGATCCCGTCGCCGGGGATAATCGCGATGTTGTACTTCTTTGTCATGATCTCTATCCTTCTCTTGCGGAACGGTACTTCTCGCATTTCCGCGTGACTTTTTTACGATGCGTTCATCCGGCGCCGCGACGCCGCTCGCCGGGCCCGGCGTCGTCGGGGCATTTCAGTGTCCGGCCCTGCGAGCTGAAATGCTCCGCATGGTCACTGTGGGTTCTGCGGCACCCGTCGCACGCACCGGTGTGAAGGTCAGGCTCCGCCAGCGTCCTCTGGAATAGCCTTTGCGGCTGCCCTGCCGAGACGTGCTGTTGGTGGCGGTGTTGAATTCGACGCGAATCTTGGCTTGCTTGCCGACCGTGACTTTCTTCCATGTCTTGCCGGTGGGCTTATAGTCCACGGAGGTTTTCGGATTCGTAAATTCTCCGACGAGCTTGCCGCCGATGCGGAGCCTGTAGGTGGATTCGCCGTCCGTTTCGGCCATGGTCGTGAGCGTGACGTCGTAGACGCCGGGCTTGCCGGTAAACGTCGTCTCGGCGGCGCCGAACTTGTCCTTGTAGCGGTCCGGGTTGACCGCCAGGGCGTTGTGTCCCTGGTCCTTGTACGCCGGCACGAAGCCGTCGCCTTCTACGATGCGGAAGTGGCGCAGAGCATCGAGAACGATTTCGCCTTTGACGGTCGGCTTCACCGGCGGCGGGGGCGGGGCGTCCGAGGCTAATTGCGCCTTGCCCTTGCCTCTGACGACGAGGAGCCAGTCGTTGTCGTCTGGCGCGGTCCATTGCGTTTGGGCCGTGGCCTCGACGGTGCGCTGGCCGAGCAGTTCGGTCAGTCCTTCTGCGGTGCGCGGGTTGAACCAGCCGCAGGTGAATCTGCCCTGCGTAACGTTCAGGCGGACCGTGCCGCCGTGCTTGAGATAGACTAAGTACACCTCGCCCGGCTTGACGAAGCAGTAGTCGTCCGGGTTGTCGGTCAGGTCGTCCGCGTTGGCCATCTCCCAGAAGGGGATGTTCTGCTTCCGGAAGAACTCGAGAGCGTACCGGCTCTGGTCCCACATCTTGTCGCGCGAGCGATAGTCCTGGCAGGTCAGGTCGCTGTGCGGGTGCTTGTAGCCGAAGTACCACTCGATGCCCGCGCCGCCGGCCATGAGGACGCCCCACAGGGCGTTCTTGCGAGCGTTGTCGTGGGTGGGGTCCTCGGCGTCCGTGATAAGGCCGTGGGTGGCATCGCCCGGCTCGTCACACGCGACGACCCAGGGTTTGCCCGCCGCCCTGGAGCGCTTGACGTAGTCGAGGACGCGCCTGTGGACCTGGCTGAAATCGGGCTTGCTGGTCTGGAGGGAGAAGCCCGTCAGCGCCGAGGCGTCGCCCAACAGGTCGTAATGGGGGTCGCCCATGTTGTGGATGACGATGTGGTGCTGATACGGGTCGTGCGTCCGGAAGTAGTTGGCCCAGGCGACCTTCTGCTCGTGCGTGGCGTCGTTGATTTCCTCGCCGAGGTTCCAGTTCAGCGCCAGATGGTGGCTGAAGCGGGCGATCAGCTCGCGGTAGTAGAGTTTGCGCTGCGGGCCCAGATCACCTTTGTCCAGCAGCAGCTCGTTCTCGGTTTCTTGCGTTTTGAAGTGCAGGTACATGCCCAGCGTGTCGGCGTGTTCGAAAACGATCTCCCACTGGTCCAGCCGGGAGCAGTCCAGGCGCAGCCGCTCGTCATAGGTGAGGTACGGAAAGACGTTGCGGTCGTCGCCGCCGATGTTCATCGGGATGAACGAGAAGGCGTTCATGCCCTTGGAGGCTAAGTAGTTGATCGCGCCGATCATTCCCTTGCCCTTGCCGTCTTGCCAGGTGGGATCGCCGGGCTTCCAGTCCTTGATGTGCGGGGCCCAGTCCTTGATGAGGTTGTCCTTGTGCCCGTCGTTCTTGAAGTCGCCGTCGAAGTCGCGGTAGGCCAGGAAATTCTCGGGTGCGTCGGCGCCGGCCTTGAGGAAATACTCGCCCGTGCCGGCAAAGCGCAGGTAGTGTTTGCCGACGTATTGGAGCAGGCCTTTGGCGCGGTTGTCGCGGCCTCGCTTGTCGGTGGGGGCGACGCGGAAGCTGCCGGTTTCGCCGTCCATGTACCCGGCGGAGGTCCCCGCCTGCGGCTCGTCGCTGAAGGCGACGTGGCGGCCCTTGCGAAACGAGACCCGGTACTGCCACTGTCCCGCCTCGCAGGGAGCGAAGTGGACGCGCCATTTGTTGCCCGCCGTCGCGCTGGTGTTGGCGGCGTTGCCGTCCGCGGCGTAGTAGCCCGGAACGTCATACGTCTTGGCGCCTTTGAAGAACGTGACGTTCAGGCGGTAGTCGGTGAAGGGATTGGGCTCGGCGGTCTCGCTCGTCTCGGGCCCGTCGAACGTGAGGGTGATCTTGTGCCAGGTCTTGAGCTCGCCCGATATCGCGCCCGCCCATGAGGCCGAGTACAACAACAGAACGATCAGCAGAACCCGTGCGAGGCACTTCGATTGGCGTCTCATGATTCATTGACCTCCTTACAGTTCCAGGAACCCACTCGGTTGAAAACACAAAACCAACAGTATGTCCTACAGACGCGTTGGAAACAATACCATAATGTGCAGACGCATACCCCAAAACGCGCATCGCGCCGCGGCCCCATCCGTCGGTCGCGGGGTGACGATCATCGGATGCAGTACCGCGAGCGGTACGTTGTGGGCGGAATGCCCTGGAATTTGGTGAAGACGCGATCCAGTTGTTTCGGGCTGGAGAAGTTCAGATCTTCGGCAATCTGGGCGACGGTCAGGTCGGTATCGACGAGCAGTTGCGTGATGCGGTTGACGCGCTCCTGGAGAATCTGGGAATGCACGGACCGGCCGACGGCCTTGGAGAATCGATACTGCAGGGTCCGGCGTGACATCCCGACCGCCGCGGCCACGTCGTCCACCTGCAGCGGCTCATCGGAATGGTCGCGAATGTACCGCAGGGCCTCGACCATGTCGTCGTCTTCCACGAGCAGGATATTGGTCGAGCTGCGGGCGATCACGTGGGTCGGCTCCCCGACGACGGTGTTGTTCCTGTTCTTGCGTCCGGCCATGACGGCGTCGAGAAGCTGGGCGGCGCGGTAGCCGAGCTTCTCCGGATGCAGGCAGATGCTCGAGAGCGGGGGGTTGGCCAGCCGGCAGATGAACTCGTCGTTGTCGACGCCGATGATGGCGACCTCGCCGGGCACGTGAATCTGGGCGGCGTGACAGGCGTCGAGCACGTGCTGGCTGCGGTCGTCGTTGCAGGTCATCACGCCCACGGGTTTGGGCAGGGACTTGAGCCAGTCGATCAGCAGCGGCTGCTCCTTCTCGTAGAGAGGGTCGGTGTGCTTCGACGATGGCGGCTCGTAGATGGTGCAGGGATGCCCCGCCTGGGCGATGCGCTGCTGAAACGCCTCGCCGCGCCGGGCCGACCAGTAGATCCCTTCGAACCCGCAGTAGGCGAAGTGCCGGAACCCGCAGTGCAGCAGGTGCTCGGCGCCGAGCCGGCCCACCGCTTCGTTGTCGATGGTGATATTGACGAATCCTTCGATCGTGCGTTTGGTCACCGGCGCGCAGATGGTCGGGACGCGGCACTGAATGATCTCGTCGATTCGCTCGGGCTCGCGCATGATGATCGCGTCGACCTGTCCACTGCGGAGCCGGTCGGTGACTTTCTTCTTCCAGTCGATGGCCTGGTAGTGCGGCGGCTCCCGGTAGAAGGTCCACGGGCCGTATTCGTTGGCGTAGCGGGCGATCCCCTGAAGCAGACCCCGGTCGAATGCCCGCGTCGGGGCGATCAGCAAGATGACCTTCGGCGCCTTAAACATGTCCGGCTACGCACTCCACGCTTAACCATGTCAGTTTCGCGAATCGGAGGCATTTTACCGTTCCAAGGCGCCGGCGTAAAGGCGGGACTCGGGTGACACCACTACGGCGTGTCGTAGGTTCGGGGCAAACCCCAGTCGTAGGTGGTCATTTCCATCGAGTTCATTTTGCCCGAATGGCCGTCGACGAAGAGGCAGTTGGTGTTCTTACCGTGGCGCTCGCGTGCTATGCGTCGCGAGTTGTCCTCCGCACGCGGCAAGTGCGCGGCTTTGTAGGCGTCCAGGTACCAGAGCTTTTTTCGGAATGCTTCCGGGTTCTGCACGTCCTCCTTGCGGACCATCTGGAAAGGCGGCGAAACCTGATGGTACGCATAATCGGCCATGTAGATGGTCGAACCCGGGCGGGGGAAGTTCGCCAGGGGCGTTGGCTCCCAGCACTCGCCCTCGGGATTTTGGAAATTGAACGAGCTGACGATGTAATCGATCGTTTGCTCCCGGTCGGGATAGCTGGGGCAGTCGTAGACGTCGACTTCGTAGTAATAGCTCACATTGTCCGTCTTCGAGCCGCCGACATACCCCATGTATGCGGTCGGCCAGAAGACCGGGTCTTGGCCCGGCTTGAGGTTCATGCGGGCTTCAGCCCGCAGTACCTTGCTGTCGTTGTCCTGGGCATACATATACATCGCGTAGCCGATCTGCTTGAGGTTGTTCAGACAGGCGACCCCCTGGCCTTGTTTCCTCGCCCGGCCGAGGGCGGGCAGCAGAATCGCCATCAGCACCGCGATCACCGCGATGACCACCAGGAGCTCGATGAGCGTAAAACCCGATCCACGTCTCTTGGACTTCATACTTCACCTTCCCAGCATGCACAAGACAGGTATCTGTTCTACCGCAATTCTACCCTGACTGTAGTATATGGGCGATTTTGAGGCAATCCCATTATGCGCAGAATTGCTTCCCAAAATGCACGCAGGGTCGTTACCGTGGCTCGTACTTCGGATTGAGCTGGGTGGGCACGGGAGCGTTGATCGATTCGCGCCACTGAATCAGCTTCTCGTGCAACTCACTGGTTTTCTCGGGCAACTCGGCGGTGAGGTTCGTGGTTTCGCCGATATCGCCCTTGAGGTTATAGAGTTCGAGGGTTCCGTCTTCGAAGTACTCGATCAGCTTCCAGTCGCCCAGCCGGATCGCCCCGGCCGGCCGCGTCCGGAAGTACTCGTCGCGCGCCCCCTCGGCCTTGCCTTGCAGGTAGGCGGGAAAATGCCAGAACAGGGCCCGCGAGGCCGGCGCCTTTTCGTCGCGCAGCAGGGGCACGATGCTGCGCCCGTCGAGGATTTGTCCGTCTGGTTTCGCGGCGCCGGCGATCTCGAGCAGCGTCGGATAGAAATCGATGCCCATGACCGGATCGCCGCACTGGCGCCCCGGCGCCACCACCCCGGGCCAGCGCACTACCAGCGGGACGCGAACCCCGCCTTCGTACAGCATGCCCTTGCCGCCCCGCAGCGGCGCCTGCGAGGTGATGCCTTTGACGCCGCCGTTGTCGGAGAAGAAGACCACGACCGTGTTGTTTGTCAGGGACAATTCATCGAGCTTGTCCATGATCCGGCCGACACCCACATCGAGGCTCTCGATCATCGCGGCGTATTTCGGGTTGCCCTGGCCGTTGTCGGGGGCCTTCTGCGCGTACTTCTCCGTCAGCTTCTTCTTCGCCTGGAGCGGCGTATGCACCGCGTAATGCGGCAGGTACAGGAAGAACGGCCGGCTGCGGTTGGCCTCGATGAACTTCAGGGCTTCGTCGGTGAGACGGTCGGTCAGGTACTCGCCCCTGGGCCCGTCGGCGAGCTCCGGATTGCGATACGGGCTGAAATAGCTCTTGGGATGTCCGATCTCGTAGCCGCCCACGTTGAGATCGAAGCCTTGTCCGAGCGGCCCTAACTCCGGATCGTTGCCTAAGTGCCACTTGCCCATGCTGGCGCTGACGTAGCCGGCGCCGTTGAGCGCCTCGGCCAATGTCACGACCTCGGCGTCCAGCGTGGTCTTGTTGGGCGTCGGGATGAGCTTTCGGTGTTTGGCCTGTCCCCGATCGGAGTTGCCCACCGTGTAGACGCCGTGACGCGGGGTGTACTGTCCGGACATCAGGCTCGCCCGCGTCGGGGCGCAGTTCGGGCCGTTCGTGTAGGCGCTGGTGAAGACCACGCCCTGACCGGCCAGCGCGTCGAGATTCGGCGTCTCGTAATAGGCGCTTCCCATGAAGCCGAGGTCCTTCCAGCCGAGATCGTCGGCGAGGATGAAAACGATGTTCGGTTTTCGGGCCGAGGGATGCGGAGCGCCCCCGGTTCGAGACAGGCGGCCCAGGCAGGGCCAGGCGGCCGCGGCGGTCATCTGCCCCAGGAAACGTCGGCGGCTCAATCGGTCGGTCTTCTGCATGGCTCACTTCTCCGAAAAAGATACGCACTGAACTTTTGCAAAATGGAGATTAGGCTTGCTTCAGGAAGAAAAAATCTCCTTCGTGATTTTTCCTTTCGAGAACGCAGGTGCTTCGCGTATGGGGATACAGGCCCATTCTTCAAGGAAATCACACCAACGATTTCCTTGAAGAATATAAGCCTAATCTCCATTTTGCAAAACTCCTGATTCTTACCCGTGCCACGAGCGTCGCCGGCGGCCCGCGCCGATGTCACTCACCCTACAGCATCTTCGGGTCCAGGACAACATGCTTGATGCTCTGGCGGCGATACGTATAGGTGATATGGACCAGGCCATCGGAGGTCTGGATCACGGCCGGGTAGGAGTATTCGCCCGGTTGCGTCTCCAGCGTCTCGACGACGTTCCACTGCTTGCCGTCGGGCGAGATCGCGACATTCAGCGGGGTCCGGCCCCGCGGGGTGTTGTTGAAGACCAGCAACTGCCGGCCGTCGGCGAGCGTGACCGCGTCGATCCCCGAGTTCGGATTGGGCAGCGTGGTAGCGGTCATCTCGCCCCAGGTTCGTCCGCCGTCCTGCGACCAGCACTGGGCGATGAAGCGTTCCCGGCGCGTGCGACAGAGCATCTGGATGCGGCCGTCCGGATAGGTCAGCAGCGTCGGCTGAATCACCGAGATCTTGGCGGGGTCGTTGAGCGGGCCCACCACCGACCACTCACGGGCGTCGCTCGTGATCTCTACGTGCACGCGCCAGCCGTCATGCTCGCTGGAGGAGCCGCAGAGGACCCGACCGTCGTCGAGTTGGATCGGCTTGTTCTTGATCGGTCCCATCACGTGCGCCGGCAACCGCCGGCGGTCTCTCCAGCTTTTGCCCTCGTCGGTCGAGATCATCATCTCGCCCCACCATTGATCGGGCGTCGGTCCGACCTTGAAGAACAGCACCAGCGGGGCGTTCCGGGGCTGAAACAGCACCGGATTCCAGCAGGGATAGCGTTTCTGGGGCGACATGACGCCGTTGGCGACCTCCACGGGCCGGGACCACACGCCGTTTTCGAGGCGGGAGACCCAGATCCCCACGTCGTCCTCGCCCTCGTCGGCGCCGGCGAACCAGGCCGCGACGATCTGGCCGGCGGTCGTTTCCTCAATCGTCGAGGCGTGGCAGCCCGGCGTAGGCCGGCCCTCTAAGGGGAAAATCAGACCCGCCCGCTTGATCGATCCCGAACTCGGATCATTGCCCCCGGCCATCGCGCAACCTCCAATAGCGACCGCGATTGTCAATGCCCAAAAAGCCCTGCAAATCCTCATGATACGGTCCTCCCAATTCCAACCTCTGTGCCTGGTTCCGTTTCATTCGGCCCTCGATCACCACACCGACATTCCCCCAGTTTACCCCTAAGCAATTGTGTGTAAAGGCCTTAGCACGCCTTTTGGGCCCGCCACCCGCCAGACCGGCAAATTGGGTTCGTTTGAAACAGGGAAAGGCCGGAGGCTGGAGGCTGCAGGCTGTAGGGATTCCTTTGGCCTCCGGTCTCCAGCCTTGACGCTGCCGGCAACGCAGATTGGCTTTGTTTTCCACCTCGACCTGCCTTCCCGGCCCCAGAACCCCGTGGAATTGGCTTCGTTTCATACAAGGGCTCCTCGGACCCCGTGCAACCGGCGGGCCATAGATTCGGCTCCGTCGCTAACGTCTGCCCTGGGTCGTGTAATGTCTGCTTCGCTCGCCATGATTCCCGATTTCCAGCTTCCTATCGAGAGTGTGTTCTATTTGATCTTTATATATCAGATAGCCCTGGCCCCGTCAAGCGAAAACTGGGATTGCAGAGGGAGATGATCCGCCGGACGCCGGTCTCTCGGTTTCAGTTCCGGGTAGCCCAACAATCGGATATTATCGCATTGACCTTATTTCTGTGATCGGCTATATTTATGGCAAATGTGCACTCGTTCGGAGTCGCGAGAAGGAACGATGTTCAATGGATGTTGCCTGGACCGCATACTTCAAGTACAGGGCGACGCTTCGACGGTTTGACCTCAACACGGTTGAGCAGGTTTTGAAGTCATCAAGGGAACGATATATGGATACGGCCACGGACCGGCATGTTGTCGTAGGTCGTTGCGGAAGGACGCTGGTTTTGATCCCCTATACTACTAACCTCAAACATCGTTAAGTTTTTGACGAAGTTGTCAAGCGGCAG
>CAYPZL010000130.1:0-16448 GCA_964415045.1 uncultured Pirellulales bacterium
ATGATCTCGGCGAGATCGTTCGGGGCTTCGACGGGCGGGTTGCTGAAGGAGCCCTGGTTGTCCTTGTGGTAGTTGACGGTGACGTTGGGGTCTTTGAGGGGGTGGCCGGTCAGGACGCAGGCGACGCGCTGGTCCTTTCCGACGACGCCTTCGGCGAGCAGGTGCTTGAGGCCGGCGATGGTGGCGGCCGAGGCGGGCTCGCAGCCCAAACCGAACTTGCCGACCAGCGCCTTGGCGTCGCAGATCTCCTCATCGGTCACGGCCCGGACGATCCCGTCGCAGACGTCGATCGCGCGGAGACATTTCTTCAAGTTGACTGGGCGGGAAATCTCGATGGCCGAGGCGCAGGTGTGCGGCGAGAAATTGCGGGCCGTCAGGTCGTCGTAGTAGTCGTCGATGATCTGCTGATCGACGTTGCCATCGTTCCAGACGAGTTTCTTGTTGTTGACCAGATCGGTGAGCGTGTCGGCGCCGGTGGCGTTGATGATGGCCATGCGCGGGACGCGGTCGATCAGGCCGAGCTGCTTGAGTTCGCCAAAGGCCTTGCCGAAGGCGCTGGAGTTGCCCAGGTTGCCGCCGGGGACGACGATCCAGTCGGGAACCTCCCAGCCGAGGCCCTCGATGATACGATACATGATGGTCTTCTGGCCTTCGAGGCGGAAGGGATTGAGGGAATTGAGCAGGTACAGGCCCAGCTCGGTGCAAACGGCCTGGACCTGGCGCATGCAGTCGTCGAAGTCGCCGGCGATCTGGATGGTCTGGGCGCCGTAGTCCATGGCCTGGCTGAGCTTGCCGAAAGCGATGCGTCCCGAGCCGATGAAGACGGTGCACTTCAGGCCGCAACTGTGGGCATAAAGCGCCACCGCGGCCGAGGTGTTGCCCGTCGAGGCGCACGCGCAGGATTTGGCTCCGACCATCATTGCGTGGCTGAACGCCGCGGTCATGCCGTTGTCCTTGAACGATCCGGAGGGGTTCAGGCCCTCGTACTCGAGGAACAAGCAGCCGGGCTTCATTCCGAGATGCTCGGCGATCGCGCAGTTCTGCTGCAACAGCGTCTGTCCCTCGCCGATGGTGACCTTGTGCTCGTCCGCGCAGAAATCCAACAGCTCGCGAAACCGCCAGACGCCCGAGAAGTTCAGCCGATTGCTCCGTGTCGCCCAGCGCTTCCCGAACTCGGCCAGCGTGCCCGGTACGGGTACCCGGTCCCAATCGTATTGCGCATCGAGCAGGTCGCCGCACTGCGGACACTTGAACAACGCCTGCCCGCAGTCGAACTGCGCCCCGCAGGCGGGATTGATACACTTCTGAAACGCCACGTCACTCATTCCGAATCTCCTTTTGAGCCGTTGAGGCGGCATTATAGACGATGGCTGGGCCTTCCGCCACCCCGCAGACCCGCCCCGCGCGTGTGAACGTTCTCCGGCAGCGGGATTCTCCTTCGATGAGAATGGACGAGAGTTGATCGTTGTAGTGAAATAGGCGAGTCGTCGCTGACAGTTCGGGTTCTTCCTGGGGCATCTGGGAATCTCGTTGGGAGCATGTCGATGGCGAGCCGAAAACACACGGTGATCGTCGGCGTCGATCTGGCGGGTTCTCCTCGCCGGCCGACGGGCATATGCGTCCTGCGGGGCATGACGGCGCGTACGCACGTCGCGTATCTTGATGAGGACATCCTCGGTGCCATCGAGCAAGCGAAACCCGGCCTGGTCCCGATCGACGCTCCGCTGAGCCTGCCGGAGGGACGCACGACGATCCACGATCGCCATGGCGAGCATCTGCGCGAATGCGACCGCGAATTGCAGCGCCGCAAGATCCGGTTCTTCCCCATCACACTCGGTCCCATGCGCATGTTGACCGAACGCGGGTTGACGCTGAAGGCGAAAATCGAGGCGATGAGTTATCAGGTCGTCGAGTGCTACCCCGGAGCCGCACAGGACGTGTGGGGAATTCCCCGGCAACACCGCGACCGAAAAGGGCTTCTCCGCGGACTGCGGGACCTTGGAGTAAAGGGATTGACTGCGGCGATGACGGGCGACGAATTGGATGCGGTAACGGCAGCCCTGGTCGGACGCTGGCTGCTCACGGGCAAGGGCGAGATGCTCGGTGGCCCCGACGGGATCGCCATACCGGAAAGCGCGTGCGATGAGTAGATTTCCACCTGTCGCAACTCAGTTCGCCTTGCACGAACCGCCCGGCTCTGCTACGCTATCTGGATTCAGGAGGGAACTAAGATGGCATCACAGAGTTCAGAAAACGATGGTGTTGCGAAAGAGGAAGGGCAGGAAATACCCGTGTGTATCCATTGTTTCCAGCCCGTCGACCCACTGGCTCATTATTGTCCCAACTGCGGAGCTGCCACCGGGCAGTTGACACATTACCTGCCCTTCATAAACATTCGCTGGCAGGCAAGCGTCTGGGGCCAGGCCTGGCGTCAAATATGGTTTCGCGATGTTTCTATCCCAGGCCGATTGTTCAGACTCTTCATGATCGTATGGAACGTCCCCATCATGCTGATTGGCGTGCTGTTTCGATCCAGTCGTGGAAGGGAAACCGAACGCCACGAACGTGACAAGTCGCAAAACGACGCGTAGGCACAGTCCTCGACGTCGCCGCATGAATCCCGGCTTGCCGTGCGGGAAGAGTCGCTCAAGCAACGTAGCTCAGGATTTCGAGCTCGGCGGTCGTGTCAACGCGGGCCAGGATCGCATCCACTTTCTCCATCACAGCATCCTCAACTACATATTCGCTGCAATTGTCCCCTATGCAGGAGGCGAGTCCTCAGGGCCAACCGCCTCGCCTTCGGCTGAGGCTGGAGGGGTATCGGCGGATTCGTTTTCGGGGGCCTGGAGGGCTCGGGCTCGGGCGTCGATGGTTCTGGGCTCGTCCAGGTCCGCTCCGGTGGCGGCGCCAAGCTCTTTGAACTTGCGGGCCGAGACCAGGACGCGGCTTTCCATGGAGCCGACGGCCCGGTTGTACGCTTCGGCGGCGCGGTTGAGGTTCTTGCCGATGTCGTCGAAGTGGCCCACGAGCACGCGGATGCGGTCGTACAGCTCCTTGCCGAGATTGCTGATGGCCTGGGCGCTCTCGGCGATCCGCTGTTGCTGCCACCCGTACGAGACGGCTCGCAGCAATGCGATCAGCGTCGTCGGGGTCGCGAGGATGACCTTCTGCTCGACGCCCATTTCGATCAGGTGCGGGTCCTGCTCCAGCGCGGCGCTGAAGAACATCTCACCCGGCAAAAACAACACGACGAACTCGGGCGTCTGGGCGAACTGGTCCCAGTACGCCTTGGCGCTGAGGTTCTGGACGTGCGTGCGGACGGCGCGGGCATGCTGCTTGAGCCGCTGGGCGCGCGTTTCCGGGTCGGTCGCCTCGATCGATTGGAGATAGCCCTCCAGCGGAGTCTTGGAGTCGACCACGACCATGCGTTCGTTGGGCAGTCTCACGATCATGTCCGGCCGGATGCGCCCGGACTCGGTCCCCGACGATTCCTGGGTGCGGAAGTCGCAGTACTCGACCATGCCGGCGATTTCGACGACGCGTTTCAACTGGATCTCGCCCCAGCGGCCGCGAACCGTGGGACGGCGCAGCGCCGTGACTAAGTTGGCCGTCTCTTTCTTGAGTTCCGCTTCCGAGGTCGCCAGTGTTTTGATCTGCTCGCTCAGCGAGGCGAAGCCCGCCGAACGCGTCTTCTCGACCTGCGCGAGCTTGTCGTCCACCTTCGTCAGCGACTCTTTCAGCGGCTTGACGAGTTCGTCGATGGCCTTCTGGCGCTTCTCCAGCTCGGTCCGCGCCCCTTCCTGGTACTTGTCGAGGTTCGTTTTGGCCAGTTCGAGGAATTGCGTGCTGTTGCTCTTGAGGGCTTCCTGGGAGAGGGCCTTGAAGGCGTCGGAGAGTTTCTGCCGGGCCTCGTCGAGCAGGGCCAGCTTTTCCTTGGAGGTCTTTTCCTGCTCCTCCAGCCTAGTGGAGAGCCGGCTGATCTCGGCCTTCTGCGACGCGCCGTCTTCCTGCATCTGGGCGATGCGCTGCTCTTTGGCAGCGATCTGCGCCTCTAACTCGGGGATGCGGGTGTTTCGCTCTTCGGCCGTGATGCGCCGCTGGGATTCCTCGGCGTGCTGCTCCTGGAGCGTGCGAATCGTCTTTCGAGCGATCTTGAAGGCAAGCAGCCCGGCCGAAGCGGCCCCGGCGATGATGCCTATGACGGCGGTCAAAACGTATTCCATGAAACCGACCTCGCAACACACTTCGTGACAGATGAAACTCAGGGCCGATTATACGCGCCACGGCGGACTTTTCAAAGCCAACGAGCCCGCCGCGTCGCAAGAAAAGGGTTGCGGATGACTTTCCCGCCCGGTATCGTCCGGGTGCAAAACCGACCCGACGTTACCGGCAAGGGCGCAAGCGTGGAGAAGATTGAATCGGTCTTATTCGATTGGGGCGGCGTTCTCATCGACGACCCGGCCCCCGGGCTCATGGCCTTTTGTGCCCAGGTGCTGGAGGTGCCCGTGACGGATTACATCGAGGCCCACCAGCGACACGGCGAGGCCTTTCAGAAGGGCAGCATTGGGGAGGAGGTCTTCTGGCGTCGTGTGTGCGCGGACCTGCGCCGGCCCGCGCCCGGGGAGCGTTCGCTCTGGGGCCGGGCCTTCCGGGCCGTCTACGCGCCGCGCGAGGAGATCTTCGCCCTGGCCGAGCAGCTCCGCGCGCGGGACTACAACACGGCCCTGCTGTCGAACACGGAAGTTGCGGCGATGGATTTCTTCCTGGAGCTGAACTACAAGATGTTCGACGCCCTGACGTTCTCCTGCGCCGAAGGAGCGGTCAAGCCCGAGCGGGAGATCTACGAGGCGGCCTGCCGCAAGCTGCCCACGGAGCCGCAACAGTGTGTGCTCATCGACGACAAGCCCGTCTTCGTCGAGGGCGCACGAGAGGCCGGAATGAAGGGCATCGTGTACAAGAGCCCGGCCCAGATCAAAAAAGAGCTGGCGAAACTCGGCGTGCACATCGAGTAGCGCTTGGTTGCAAACCCTGCCTTTCCAGGTGCGCCTTGAATCTTCTGGATCTGCTCGACAAAAAGAGAATCGTCCTGCTCGACGGGGCGATGGGAACGCAGCTCGACAAGAAGGGACTCATGTCCCGGGGTCAAAACAACCTCGATGCGTCCGAAGCGCCACTGTCACGATGGATTGCCACTTGGTGATCTTGAAGAAGCCGTACTTGGACCTGATCCTGAAGAAGGACTGGCGGGCCTGGGTCGTGCTCAAGCCGGAAAAAGACTTCGGTCTTCTACGGAGAAGGCCCGGATAAGAGCGTGGTACAGCAAAGGAGAAACCCACCATGAAAAGACCCGTTCGAACGACCGTCGTTGTCACCAGCGTGGCCCTCATCGCCATTTCAGGAATCTGGCTCTCGGACGCTCTGGCGCAACGCCGGCCCAGAGGCGCGAGCCGGGGACAAGGGGATTCCCAACTGGAAAAACCGCCCGTTCCCAGGGATGACAACGAGAAGAAGATTCTCAACATTCTGGACGACATCCTGGCCCGCCAGCGATACCGGAATGTCCCACCGCAGGATGGGCGTTTGCTGCGTCTCCTGGCCGAGTCGATGAATGCTAAAAACGTGGTCGAGATAGGGACGTCCACCGGCTATTCCGGCATCTGGCTCGGCATGGCGCTGCAGAAAACCGGCGGCAAGCTGACGACCTTCGAGATCGACGCCCAACGCGCCGCCACGGCCCGTGCGAATTTCAAACGGGCCGGCATGGCCGATATCATTACGCTGGTCGAGGGAGACGCGCACGAGAAAGTGACGAATCTCAAAGACCCTATCGATATCCTCTTCCTCGACGCCGACAAACAGGGTTACATCGACTATCTCAACAAGCTTCTGCCCTTGATCCGCCCCGGCGGGCTGGTCATCGCCCATAACATCACCCTGGGCATGGCCGACCCCAGGTATATGAAGGCGATCACCACCAATCCGGCTCTCGAGACCATCGTTCGCACCGGAGTCAGCCTGACGATCAAAAAAAGATGACGTGATACAAGCCCGGTTCCGCAAGGAGCGTTTCTAAGGACCACGCCAATGCCGAAAGAAGAATTGCAGCGAGGATTTGGTCTGTCGACGGCGACCTACGTGGTGATCGCCAGCATGGTGGGCACGGGCATCCTGGTTTCGCCCGGCTTCATGATGGCGTCGCTGGGAAACTACCCGGTCATCTTCGGGCTCTGGGCCCTGGGTGGCTTGCTGGCTCTGTGCGGGGCTCTCTGCGTGGCGGAGCTCGCGGCGGCCCTGCCCCGGGCCGGCGGGGAGTACGTTTATCTTCGCGAAGCCTACGGTCCGATGCCCGCCTTCCTGTCGGGCTGGACGTCATTTTTCGTCGGCTTTTCCGCCCCCTTGGCGGTGGCCGGCTACGTCGCGGCCGAGTACCTGCTAAAGCCTTTCGGGTGGGCCGGGGAGGAATCGGAATTCCGGGTGAAAGTCATGGCCGCAATCATCATCGCCGCAATCACGCTGCCCAACCTCCTGGGGCACCGCCAGTCCGCATGGACGCAGAACCTCACCACCGCTCTCAAGTTCGGCCTGTTTGCCGCTCTGGCAGTGGTGGCATTTCTCTTCGGCAAGGGACAACTGTCAAACATCGGTCAGGGCCGGCCGATAGGAAGCATCAAACCGGGTGACGCAGCCACGCAGTTGTTCTATGTGATGTTCGCCTACAGCGGCTGGAACGCCGCCGGCTATCTCGCAGGTGAGGTCAAGAATCCGGGCAGGATTCTCCCGCGTTCACTGCTGCTGGGGACCATCCTGGTCACGGTACTGTACCTGGTCCTCAACCTGGTCTTTGCCTACGCCGTGCCTTTGTCTGATGTAACGTTCGACAATGCGACGCAGGTTCCGACGCTCGCGGTCCAGAATTTGTTCGGGCCCGGAGCTTCCCGCGTCTTTTCCGTCCTGCTCGGATTGACATTCCTGGCTACCGTCAGCGCCTTCATCCTGACGGGCCCGCGCATCTACTACGCGATGGCAAAGGACGGGTTGTTCCCCGCGGTGGCCGGACGCATCAGCGCCAAGGGTGGCGTCCCCGTTTGCGCGACGATCGCGCAGAGCGCCTGTGCCATCATTATTCTGTTCGCCATGAAGAACTTCCGGGACCTGTACCAGTACGCCTCGGTGGGCTTGTCGGTCTTTGCGCTTCTCTTTATCGCTGCGGTGTACGTCCTGCGATGGCGCAGGCCGGAAATGGAAAGACCGTTTCGCCTGCCCGGCTATCCCGTGGTCCCGGCGCTCTTCATGATCGTCATCCTGTTCATGACGGTCTTTGCCTTCAAGCAGTGGCGGACACCGTCCCTCTATAGCCTGGGTAGCATCCTCGTGGGCATCCCGGTCTACTACGTCTGGTCGTTCGTCCGCTCCCGGCACGGACCGGTGGACCGGCCACGGTAATTCCGCTTGCGCGGGATGCGGCCGCTATGCATCGTTCGCCTCTGTGCTGCGGTCGGGTGTATTCTCTTTGAGCGTGGGAACGTATTCGGCGCCGGTGGGGACCTCGATGCTGGAGCCTTCGAAGTCGCTCCCGATCGGCTCGAAGCGTCCGCCGAGATGCTTGGCCAGGAAGATGTCCGCCACGGCGTTGAAGGACAGGCGGTTCTCCGGCCGGGCGAATCCGTGTCCGCGGCCGCAGCTTCTTGCCGTCCGGACCCGTCAGGGCTTCGCCGTCGGGGCCGACGATCTCATCGAACGGCGTCAGGTTCCGGTCCTCTTTCGTATCGATATGGACCGCGTGGACCTGCCGGTTCTCGTCTCCTCCGAGGTCCTGCAGATAGATGATGTGCTCGTTCGTGTAGGCCCAGAAATAGCTGCGAACGCCGCGCAGCTTGTCGGCGGTGACCGGGACCGCCTTGGAAGGGTCGTCGGCCGGCGCTGCCCAAACGTTCATCACGCCGTCGCGCGGCGCCAGGAAGCTGATCCGCCGCCCGTCGGGACTGACCTTTAGAGAGACCTTGTCGGGATTTCCGAACAACACGCAGCGGGCGATGAGGGGCCCGGCCTTCGGCTCCTGCGCACAACCGGAGGATAATGCCATCGCGAGGATGCATGCTGCTATGGTGAGTGCTTTGCGTCTCACGATTCCGTTCTGCCGGGCCCGAAGGTTGCCCGATCCGTTGTCAGAATTGCAACGCGTACGACGGCTTGGGCGTACCGGCGGCGTTCACGCGTGTCAATCGCCCCGGGCGGATCAGCGGGGCCGGGACGCATTATTTTTTGGGAATATGCAATAAACCGTCCCCGGCCGCCCGTCTTTGCGTGTGTCGTTTCGAAAGTGAAGGGATGGCCGGGGCAAAACGCTCGGCCCGGTCTGGTTCTGATGGGAGATTTGAGACGGGTTGACTCGACCCGCGGATGACAGATGCTTGGCCCAACACAGTCCGCAACCAGACGCCCATGCGTCGTTTTTAGATGAGCGGCCCGCCCGGCCGCTCATCGCTATTTTCAGACCGATTATCAGACGAGAACAGACCCTGCTTGTACGAAGAGCCGGTGGCGCGGGTAGGGTGTCGAGGAAGCGCGGGGCGTTCTATTCGCAGTCGCGCGGCAGGTAGACCGAATCGGCCGGGATGCGGAACTTGCGGCAAAGGGCCTCCAGGAGGATCTCGAGGCGCTTGAGCTGGTAGTCGGTGGGCAAAGCCGAGCGTCGGTCCCCCACGAGGCAGATGCGGATCGTGCGTTCGGAGCCCTGCCACGTCCGCGTGGGCTGGATCGACCACTGGTTCTGCCACTTCTCGGTCGCTTGAATCTCGCCGTCACCGCCTCCGGCGCCGTTGCACAGAACGAAGTGGCAGTTCAGATCGGCCGGACTGGCCAAGCCGCGCATCGCCGCACACTGCGCCACGTTGCCGGTTTTGGTTCCGCTGAAGAAAATCTCGATGCTGTCCCAGCGATTCGGCGACTGACACGCCCGCGAACGCATCGCATTCTCCACGGAATCGAGCCGGTAGTAGGCCGAGAGACAGAACGGGCCGGCCGAGGGGGGATTGTTGCCAAGGACCATCAAGACGATGGCTCCTGCCGTCATGGAAACCAGCAGTGCTGCTAATACTTTGACTACCCTTGGCTGATTTGACATACGTTTTCGCACAATGCCACTTTCGCGGCCGGTCAACCTGCACCCCACATTTCGTGGATGCGATCCCTGTTAGCACAAGTTTGCTTCTTATATATGTCCTACATCGGCACTTGCCAAGGGGCGGCTTCACATTTTGCCGGAATTTCGCGCGCCGCCCCGCGTCCCCCGGCCCATCCGGCTGCGCTCGCGGGGCGCCCTGACCCACCGGATCTCACGCGGCTTTGCGCGCCGGCGCCGGGAATTCCTTGACCGCCGCACAGGCCGCAGATATAGTGCCCGGGTGCTCCGTGCGGCGGCGGGGCCGACACGCACGTTGCCCGTCGGCCGTCGCCGACGCCATGACGCCGGGTTGTACGGTTCGTTCGCCGATAGAAAGGAGACCCACCGTGTCCCAGTGGAGAGCTTTATCCCAGGAAGAAGTCACTTGTCTCGAAGCACAGGGATGCACGTGCACCGACTGGGCCCGCGTGCAGGTTGCGCAGCGGTTCCGCCCCGAGCGCGTGTGGAGGACGCATTTTAGCGGGGAGATTCGATTGGGGACCTTCGAGAAGGACGTCCGGTTCTTCGGCGGCGCCACGAAACCGACCGGCATCAGCAACGCCAGCATCCACAACTGCTCGATCGGCAACAACGTCTACATCAGCCAGGTCCGAAATTACATCGCCAACTATGTGGTCGACGAAGATGCCGTCATCGACAACATCGATGTTCTGGCGGTGGAAGGGGAAAGCTCATTCGGCAATGGTACGGAGGTGTCCGTCGTCAACGAGGCCGGGGGCAGGGAAATTCCGATTTACGACCGCCTTTCGGCTCACACCGCCTACATCATCGCTTTTTACCGCCACCGCGCCGCAGCGATCGAGCGATTGAAGGAAATGATCGACGACTACACCGCGTCGGTCCGCTCGACGATGGGATTCGTGGGCCGGGAGGCACGAATATTGAACTCCTGCATCCTCAAGAACGTCCGGATCGGCCCGGCCGCCGTCTTGGAGGGGGTCAGCCGGCTGGAGAACGGTTCCGTCAATAGCTGTGCCGAAGACCTCGTTTATATCGGACCCGGCGTCTACGCCGATGACTTCATCGCCTGCAGCGGCTCCCGAATCACCGACGGCACGATCATCGACGACTGTTTCATCGGCCAGGGCTGTGTCCTGGCGAAGGACTATTCGGCCGAGAACTCGGTCTTCTTCGCCAATTGCGGCGGGTTCCACGGCGAAGCCTGCGCCATCTTTGCCGGCCCGTACACCGTGACCCACCACAAGTCCACCCTCCTGATCGCCGGCCTGTTCTCCTTCCTCAACGCCGGCAGCGGCACCAACCAGAGCAATCACATGTACAAGCTCGGCCCCGTGCACCAGGGCGTCGTGGAGCGCGGCTCCAAGACGGGCAGCGATTCCTACATGCTCTGGCCCGCCAAGGTCGGTGCGTTCACCGTGGTGATGGGCCGGCACTATCGCAACTCGGACACCTCGGCCCTGCCCTTCTCGTACCTGATCGAGCACGAGGACGAAAGCGTTCTGATTCCCGGTGTAAACCTGCGCAGCGTCGGAACCGTGCGCGACGCCCGCAAGTGGCCGCAGCGCGACCGGCGCAAGGACTCGCGAAAGCTCGATCATATCAACTTCAAGCTGCTCAGCCCCTACACGATCCAGAAGATGATCCACGGTCGCGATCTGCTGGCGCGACTCAAGGAAAGCTCCGGACCGACCTCGGACTACTTCATCTACCACAGCGTCAAGATTCCGAAAAGGTCGCTGGAGCGCGGCATTGTGCTCTATCAGACGGGAATCGACAAATTCATCGGCAATTGCCTGATCAAGCGGCTCGAGGGCAGGCAATTCCAAAACGTCGAGGAACTGCGTGCGGCGTTACGGCCCGATACGAGCGTCGGGTGCGGCAAGTGGATCGATCTGGCCGGCATGTTCGCGCCGGAAGAGATCGTCGAGCAGATACTCAGTGACATCGAGAACGGCGCGATCAACACGCTGGACGAGCTGGACGCGCGCTTTGCCGAGACGCACGAGAAGTATCCCGCCTATGAATGGGCCTGGGCCGCCGAGGTCCTGCAAGAACAACTGGACAAGAGCATCGACGAAGTTACCGCCGAGGACATCGTCCACCTGACCGCCCGATGGAAGGAAGCCGTCATCGACCTGGATCAGCAGCTCTATACCGATGCGGGAAAGGAGTTTGCCGCCACGGCCCAGACCGGATTCGGACTGGACGGCGACGAGGAGACGAAACACCGCGACTTCGCGGCGGTGCGCGGCACGTTCGAGGACAACGGCTTCGTCACCGAGATCGAGAAACACATCGCCGCCAAGACCGCGCTGGCCGACGAGCTGCTCGGTCGCATCGAGCCCCTGCGGCAAAACGGATCGTAAAAAGAACACCCCGCCGGATACGGGGACGCAACAGGATCGTTGTAACGTTTCGAATGAAGCATCGAAAACAGTCTCATTAAGAAAGGAAACAAAGCCATGCGCGTGATCATTCAACCGGATTACGAACGAGTGTCGAAATGGACCGCCAGCTACGTCGCCCGGAAGATCCTGGATTTCGGCCCGACCGCCGACAAGCCCTTCGTCCTGGGTCTGCCCACCGGATCGTCTCCCATCGGAACGTACAACGAGCTGGTCCGGCTCAACGAAGCGGGCACGTTGTCCTTCCAGAACGTTGTGACGTTTAACATGGACGAGTACGTTGGCCTCCCGCAGGAGCACCCGGAGAGCTACCACTCGTTCATGTGGAAGCACCTGTTCGGGCGGATCGACATCCCCAAGGAGAACGTGAACATTCTCAACGGCAACGCTCCCGACCTGGCCGCCGAGTGCGCCGGCTACGAAGAGCGCATCCGCAAGGTCGGCGGGATCCACCTGTTCCTCGGCGGCGTCGGCGTGGACGGGCACTTGGCGTTCAACGAGCCCGGCTCGTCGCTGACCTCCCGCACGCGCGAGGTGCGGCTGACCACCGATACGCGCATCGTCAATTCCCGCTTCTTCGACAACGATCCGAACCAGGTCCCCGAGACCGCCTTGAGCGTCGGCGTCGGGACCGTCATGGACGCCGAGGAAGTGCTGATCATCGTGAACGGCCACAACAAGGCCCGCGCCCTGCGCCAGCTCGTCGAAGAGGGCGTCAACCACATGTGGACCGGCAGCGCCCTGCAGATGCACCCCCAAGGCATCATCGTCTGCGACGACCCGGCCACCATCGAGCTGAAGGTCGGCACGGTCCATTACTTCAAGGACGTCGAAGCCGCCAATCTCGATCCCGCCGCGCTGCTGGCGTAAGCGCCCGCCGCAACCAGGGTCAACCGCCCGACTATTGCCCAAAGAACAAGGGGATCAGCACCACGCTGATCCCCTTGTTGATGCGCCGCGTTGTGTACCCGTATACAGCCCGCCTCAGCCTGTGGCCGGGTCGGACGCCGCCGGTGCGGCCGGCTGGTTGGGCTCCGTCGTCGCCTCCGTCGGATACACGATGGTCGCCTTGTCCTTGAGCGACTGGATGTATTCCTGCGAGATCGTACTCTTCTTTTCGTTGACGAGCTTGGCCACGATCTTCGCCTTGGCCTGATCGAAAGGAACCGCGTTGGGATCCTTGTGATCCGTCACCTTGATGATGTGGTAGCCGAACTTTGTCTCGACGACGTCGCTGATGTCGTTGGGCTCCATGGCAAAGGCCACGTCTTCAAAGGGCTTGACCATGGCGCCGCGGGCGAAGAAACCCAGGTCCCCGCCGCGCGCCGACGAGGGACAGTCCGAATGCTCTTTGGCTAAGGCAGCGAAATCGCCGCCCTCCTTGACCTGCTTGAGCAGCTTGTCCGCCTCGGCCCAGGCCAGGGTCTTGGCTTCGTTGGGGTCGGTATTCGGATCGGTCGTGTCGGGCTTGATGAGAATGTGACTGGCCCGCACCTGCTCGGCTTCCTCGAATTCCTTCGGGTGTTCGTCGTAGTACGCCTTGGCGTCCTCGTCCGTGACGTCGACTTTACCGGCCCACTGCCCCTCCATGATCTTCTGGTAGGCCATTCCCTTGCGAAATTCCTCCTTGACCTGCTCGAAGTTGCCGCCCTGGGCCTGCACGCGAGCCTTGAAATCCGCCAGGGTGATCGGCGGGTTCTGCTCGGCTCCCTTCTTCTCGATCTCCGCAATGATATCGGCGTCGGTGACGTGCACGTTGGCGGCGGCCACCTGCTCGTTGAGCAACCGTTCCGTGATCAGGTTGTCGAGGACCCGCTGGCGGATCTGTTTCTGCACCTGGCCGGCGAACTGGGGCGGCAGGTTGGCGAGCTGGCCGGAGAGCTGCCTCATACGCAGCGCCACCCGCTGACTGAGCTCGGCCTCGCGGATTTCCTGGCCGTTGACGGTCACCACGACCGTGTCCAGATCGTCAGGAACTATGGTTGGCGCGGGCGCTTCGGCCTCTTGCGGAGCCGAAATCACGGCCGGAGTCGCCGAGACGGCCTCTGCGTCCTCCGGCGCCGTCGGCGTCTCCTTCTGACAGCCGGGACCGGCGAGAACGATCAGAACCGCCGCGCACCACAGCAACGCCATCCAAAAGCGATTTGCGCCTCTAACAAATGTATTCATGGACTTCTCCCAATACATAGGTTCAGAATGTGCTGGTCTACTATGATTAAGTATCGTATACCCCTTTGGGGTGCCTTTACAGGTATTTTCCGAAATTCGCACCCGCTCGTCAAAGAATTCGACCTCGGGATCGCCCCACCGCCGGCTCTACGAACGTCCTGGCGGCCTTGTTTACCCAATTCCGGCAGCGCCGGGGCTCAGCTCTTGACGAATCGGGGGGGGCAACGATGAATGGCAGGGTCGGGAACGGTCGCATCGCCTGCGTATCTCTTCCCAAAGCGTTTCTTTTCTCTAAAATGACTACAGCGTCGAACACGGGTCGGCCGAAAGAGACAATAGCCGTCATCGCGCGGGTTCCTTCAGGCAGTTTGGGAAAAACACCGCGCCGGCGATGCGCGAGGTTTTGCAAATGGCGGGCAACGTGCTACAATGCGACCCTGTGGCGGAGCGGACGAGCCGTCGTGGTCCCGCAGTCCTGCGACCCGCAAACGCAAGCGGCGACGATAACCATGGTTTGGATACAGTTTTTTGGGTTTTACCTATGTCGAGCATGAACAACGGCAAGCAGTATCGAATCGAACCGGCAGAGCGAATCAAGCGTCTGCCGCCTTATCTGTTCGGGCGTCTCAACGCGTTGAAGCTCCAGAAGCGACAGCAGGGCGCCGACATCATCGACCTGGGAATGGGCAACCCGCTGGACAGCGCCCCGCAGATCGTGATCGACAAGCTGTGCGAGGCCGTCCAGGACCCGCGCAACCACCGCTACAGCGCCTCGAAGGGTATTAAGGGCCTGCGGCGGGAAATCGCCAAGAAATACGCCAGCAAGTGGCGTGTGGAACTCGACTGGGAGACGGAAGTGCTCGCCTGTATCGGCTCGAAGGAGGGCTTTAGCCATCTTTGCCTGGCGATGCTGGGCCCGGGCGATACGGCGGTGGTGCCCGATCCGGCCTTCCCGATCCACAACTACGGCGTCGTCCTGGCCGGCGGAAACGTGATCACCGTCCCCCTGGGCACCGACCAGAAGTTCCTCGATACCATCGCCATGGTCTGCGAGCACCTGTTCCCCAAGCCCAAGCTGCTGATCCTGAACTATCCGCACAATCCGACCGCCATGACGGTGGAAGAGGGCTTTTTCGACACCATCGTCGATTTGGCCAAGCGGTTCAAATTCGCGGTCATCCATGATTTCGCCTACGGAGAAACGGCTTTCGACGGCTATAAGCCGCCCAGCTTCCTCTCGGCCAAAGGGGCCAAAGACGTCGGCGTCGAGTTCACCACGATGAGCAAGCCCTACAACATGGCGGGCTTTCGCGTCGGTTTCGTGGCCGGAAACCGACAGATGATCGAATACCTGGCCACCATCAAGGGCTACTACGACTACGGCATCTTCCAGGCGATCCAGATCGCCGGCATCATGGCGATGCGGCACTGCGAGGACACGATCATCGCCCAGAACCAGAAGTACAGTTCCCGGCGAGATGCCGTCTGCGACGGCCTCGAACGCATCGGGTGGCAGGTGGACAAACCGCGCGCCAGCATGTTCGTCTGGGCCCGCGTCGCCGACGAGCATCTCAACGGCAAGGGCACCATCGACTACGCGATGGACCTGATGGAGCATGCCGAGGTGGCCATCTCGCCCGGCCGGGCCTTCGGTGAGAACGGCGAGGGCTACATGCGAATCGCCCTGGTCGAAAACGAACAACGCCTCCGCCAGGCCATCCGCAACATCAGCCGCTTCGTCCAGCAGAAGCCCATCCGAAAGGCCAAAGCCCTCAAATAGTGCGGTCCGTTACGGTTGCGCTAGTGCTCTGTCGCCGGTCAGACGACGGGTAGCATTCTCGGTGCTGGGTGGCAGCGTCAAGCACCGCTTGGCGATGGTTGGGCGCGGAACCGCGCGATCCCATCGCCAAGGCCTCCGGCCTTGACATCGAGCTCTTTACAGGTGCCCCCCATGGCCCGATCCATCTTAATTAGCTGCGACAGAGCACTAAAATGCGTCAAATGTCAAGAGTTGACCCCTCAAGGCCCCCTCAAGGTATGATGCATTATCCCTCACTCTCAGTCCTGCAAGGTGCACCGCCCCGCGGCTGGCTATGGGCATTGCTCATGTGCTCTGGAGATCGCGGGAGCAACGTGATTGATGTAGTACTGCCCAACCTCCGTGACGAAGGAGCAGAGACCCTTCTGGGAGATTCGGACTTTGAAGTCACAGCCGTTGCGACCGATGTTCCAGAACTCGTAAAGTCCCCGCTGAAGATCAACGATATCGAAGTTGGCGTGCGCGATGGCGTTACGCATGAACCGAAGGAAGTTGCTACTCTGCATATTTGATTGGCCAATACAGAAATGGAAGCTACCGCGAGAGGCAAATTGAAAATCCGGCACTCCCTCATGCTGCCACATTTCCCTGGGTATGACCAGCAACCCATAAAGGAGCATTAGGAGTGTTCCCTGGTTCTTCAACTGAAAGCCAGGGCAGTTCTGAAGCTGGTTGGCCTCTCTAAAATGGTCAAAACAATCCGCTACGCTCACTTGGCCGTCTTGTTCCAGTTGGTCCTGGAAATAGAAGAGAAACTGGCCCGTGTACCACGCCCACTTTGGAATCTCATCCCGGTACCCATTCATGGTTCGCCTCCCGAATTCGTTCACGCTAATCCAACGACGGCAGTGCGTCGACTAGTCCCAAAACAAGCGTGTTGTTCGATGCTGGGATGAGTTGCGGGCGGCGG
>CAYPZL010000131.1:0-16195 GCA_964415045.1 uncultured Pirellulales bacterium
CCACCGCCTACGGCAACGACCCGGCCAACTGGCAGGCGTCCGCCCCGTCCCCCGGTTCGTAGGCACGGCGGTGCTGCATCCCGCATGGTCCGCGGCGAACGGCAACCGAAGGGTGTGAAGGGTGTGAAGGGGGCGAAGGGGGCCGTGTTCTGTTGCCCAGGCCTTGCAAGGATCGTAACCCGACATGACCTTCGCTGCGCGCCCGGTACCAAATACAAAATGCCAAATCGCCAATCTCTTATCCCGTTGTGTCTTGTCAGACCTTATGTGCCTTTGGTATGCTTGTGCCATCGGCGTCAGCGATGCGTTCGGCGTTCAAGGAATACGACAGTGGAAAGTCCAACAAAAGGCTATGGCTGACTGGGAAATCAACAAGCCGCTCGGACAGTGTTCGGGCAGCGGACGAGTGATTGAAGACGGGCAAGAGTACTTCGGCGCCCTCGTGGAGACCGAACAGGGTCTCGAGCGCCGGGACTTCAGCGTCGAGTACTGGGAAAGCGATAAGCCCGAGGTGTTCTGTTTCTGGAAGACCCGGCTGGCAACTCCGGACCAGAAGAAGGAGCTTTTCGTCGATGACGAGATGCTCATGGCCTTTTTCGAGCGGCTGGCCGGCGAGAGCGACCCGGAAAAGGTGAATTTCCGCTTCGTTCTGGCGCTGGTGCTTATGAGAAAACGCCGCCTCAAATACGACGCGACCAAGACGGAAGGGGGGCAGGAAATCTGGTCGCTGCGCGTGACGGGGGCCAAGGATACCGTGGAAGTTGTCAATCCGCACCTGGATGAGGAGCAGATCGAACAGCTTTCTTCGCAGATCGGACAGATTTTGCAGACGGACCTGTGAGACATGAAGCTCAGACCTGTTGACAATCTGTGGTTGATTTGGAGCGCCGTGGCCGGGGTTCTGATCGGGGGGTGCGTTTCGCAGGGACCGGCGTCTCTGCCGGTTTGTCCCGGCAAGGCGAACGTCCGGGAAGCCCTCTCGACGCTGACGGCGCAGGCCGAGAAGGCGACTTCCTTCCGCGTTAGCAGCGGGCAGTGCCTGCTGACCTATCATTCGCCCGAAGACGGCAAACAGAGACGCAACAACCTCTTTATGAAACTCTGGTTTAATCCGCCCCGGGAGATCTACGTTCAGGTCACGGTTGCGGCCGACCCCAAGGCGATCATCGTGGGTTCCAACAGCGAGAGGTTCTGGCTGTCGCTTCGGCCCAAGGAAATGAGCAGCTACTATGAGGGCCAATGGAGCCAGGTGCGCGGCTTCGACGGCCTGATGATCAGCCCGATGATTATGCTCGAGGCGTTCGGGATCGTCGCGACGGAACCGGACGTGTCCGGCGGGTCGGCCTGGTCGTTGAAGAACAAGGGGCCTTATGATATCCTGACCCGTCGCGACGAGGCCGGCAGGCTGACTCAGCGGGTTTATGTGTACGCCTGTGATTATCGCGTGCGCAAGATCGAGTATTTCAACGAGCGCGGAGCCGTCGT
Organism: uncultured Pirellulales bacterium; assembly: GCA_964415045.1. Lineage (GTDB taxonomy): Bacteria > Planctomycetota > Phycisphaerae > Sedimentisphaerales > Anaerobacaceae > CAYPZL01. Next base: position 1,486 of record CAYPZL010000131.1, read on the forward strand.
GGCGGCCACCGAGCTGGCCGATTACAAGGAGGTCGCCGAGGGGTTCCTCGTCCCCACGCAGATCAAGGCCACGCTCACCGACCCTGACGGATTGCAGGACACCATGGAAATCGAGCTGAAGTCCATGGGCGCTTACCAACTCAGTCAAGCGCAGCGGGATTTCATGTTCGTGCCCCGCGGCCGGGAGAGAGCCGAGAACGTCTATCGGTATGAAGACGGCCGATGGGTGCCCGAACCCAGAAAAACAAATGCGGGCCCCTGAAGCTCGCGCAGAGAGATTGTGAGCCTTACGAATGAATAGACCCGGATTGCAGGACAGAGTCAGAGAAGGCGACTTCTTGCTGGACGGTGCGATGGGGACGCAGCTTTTCGCCCGGGGCGTTGAGCCGGGCACGTGCAACGACGCCCTGAACGTGGAATCCCCCGACGTGGTTCGGGCCATCCATCAGGCATACCGGGAAGCCGGCAGCGACGCGGTCATCACGAACACGTTCGGCGCCAACCGCTACGCCCTGGCGCGGCACGGACGCGCCGACCGGGTGCGCGAGATCAACCGGGCCGGGGCCGAGATCGCCCGGGCAGCCGCCGGCGACGAAGGCTATGTGCTCGGAGACGTAGGACCGACCGGCGATTTTCTGCAACCTCTGGGAAATCTGCGCCCGGAGGAGCTTCGCGAGGCTTTCGTGGAACAGGCGCAGGGCCTGCTGGACGGCGGCGTGGATGGATTCATTGTGGAGACGATGACGGCGCTGGAAGAGCTTGAGGTCGCCGTCGAGGCCGTCAGGTCGGTTGCGGGGGAGCTGCCGGTCTTTGCCTCCATGTCGTTCGACAAGGGCGGCGCCGGTTTTCGCACGATGATGGGCGTCGATGTCGCCTCGGCTGTGGCGAAGATGGTGTCGCTGGGCGTGACGGGCGTGGGTTTCAACTGCGGGACCGCATCGCTGGCTGAGTACGTCGAGCTGGCGCAGGAATACGCCGCTGCGGTGCAGTCCGGCGGCCAGGATGTAATCCTGTTTGCCGAGCCGAACGCCGGCAAGCCCGAGCTGGTCGAGGGCCAGGCGGTCTACAGGGTCACGCCCGAAGAATTCGCCGCGGCAATCGAGAAGATCACGGCCGCAGGCTTCCGGGCCGTCGGCGGCTGTTGCGGCACCGCCCCGGCCTACATCGAGGCGGTGGCCAAACGTCTGAAATAGCGCGTGAAGACGGGGGGGACGGAAGAGCAGATAGCGGTACGCTAAGAAGATGACGTCTCGGCTGCACCGCTGTCACGGGCCCCATCGGGACGCTCCGCCTTTAACAGCCCGGCGATGTGCTGGATGGTCCTGGCGGTTGCTCCCTGGTTGTCCCTGATGACCTGCCGGCCTCGCCCGGCGACTTCTCCGGCGTGGTCCGGCTCGGCGAGGCACTTTCTGAGGGTGTGGAGCAAGGCGTGGCCGTCGGCCACCTCTATCGCTCCCTGTTGGGCCAGGAGGGCCTCGACGGTTTGCCTGAAGTTGAAGGCGTGCGGTCCGAACAAGGTGCATTTGCCCAATGCGGCCGCTTCCATCATGTCCGAACCGCCCATGGGAACGAGCGAGCGGCCGACGAAGACAATCGTCGCCAGCGAGTAGAATTTGCGCAGGTCCCCCATGGTGTCGCCCAATATCACAGCCCTGCTGTCGGCAGGGGGGCGATCCGTTGTGCCCTTGAGCCGGCTGTACCGGACCAGCGGGAATCCCATCTGCTCGATGAGCTGGGCCACCTCGTTGAACCTCTCGGGTTTGCGGGGGACCACGGCCAGATGCACGTCGGCGAATTGGGTTTCTTCCACGAGGGACTTGTATGCGTCGAGGATAATCTTTTCTTCGTCCGGGCCGGTTCCGCCGGCGACCCACAACCTGGCATCTGCGAGATCGAGCGTCTCGGCCAGCGCATCCGCTCCGTCGATCCGGTCGGCGATCTGGGCGGTGTCGTATTTCAGCGAGTTCGTCACCACCACGCGTTCGGAAGGGCAGCCCAACTGTCGGAACCGGTCCGCGTATTCTTCGGTTTGGGCCAGCACCAGGTCGATTTTGCCGAAGAAAAGCCGCGTGAGCCGCCGGATTCGCCGGTATTGCGCGAAGCTCTTGTCGCTGATTCGCCCGTTGACGACCACGACGGGGACATCGCGCCGGCGGGCCGTGAAGACGAAATTCGGCCAGACCTCAAGCTCCATGAGCAGACAGACGGCCGGATTGACCCGCCGGAAGGCGCGCCGCACCACCCACGAGAAATCGAACGGAAAGTAGAACACGCTGTGCGTCTCGCCAAAGAGCTTGGAGGCCCGGGCAAAACCCGTGTCGGTGGTGGTGCTCACGACGATCTCGAAGTCGCGGAACTGCTTCTCGAGTTCGGCCAGCAGCGTCTTGGCCGCATTGACCTCCCCGACGCTGACGGCATGCAGCCAGATACACTTCTCCGAGTCGGTGCGACGTTCGATCTTCCCGAATCGCTGCGCCCAGCCCTGGCGATACCGTCCGTGTCGAAAGCGCCGGTACAAAACCACCGGGCAGAACGCCAAGCCCAGCAGCGAATAGAACACATCCAAGATGAATCGCATGAAGCGCCTTTCACTACGCCTGACCTCTCCCTGCACAGGCCAGATGATATGCGAGGGCGCTTTCCCTGTCAAATGTGGATGTATCGAGCGCTGCGACACTCTTTCCAGAATGACAGCAGGCCCGGAGGCAAAGCGTCGGCGTGAGAGCCTATGGTTGCAGCGCAGCTCCCCAAGCTTCTGCGAAAGCTTGGAAGTCTCGACTGTCAATCACGCCATCCAGGTAGAAGTCGCAATGCCCGTTCCAGGCCGGGTCTTCTGGAGTCGTGCGCCAGGCGGAGGCAAAGATCGCGAAGTCGGCGACGTCGACAAGCTCGTCAAAATTCAAATCGACGAAGGCATACGGTACGGGATCGGAGACGTGTAGAAAACCACCGCCCGTGACGCTCGGCTCCAGGACCACGTTGCGGTTCCAGAAGAAGTTCATACCGAGCACACCGTCAAGCGGTCCGCCCTCCGGAGACTGAAGCTCGAGAATCACAAAAGGTACGCGCGAGTACTCCAGCGCCCCACCCCACGCGTTGATCCGTACGTAATCGATGTAGTAGCCCGGCACTTCCACGCGGCCGCCGATGCCACAGGACTCCGTGACAAAATCCGGTTCAATGGGCAAGTTCAGCCTGGCGGCGAGATTCGGGTGCAGAATTGAGGCTTGTGCTCCCGTATCGAGCATGACGCGAAGGTTCTGGATCGTGTTCAGTGGGCTGGGCTCGCCTTGCAGCACTCCCATTTCCGTGAAGAGCGCGCCTCCGGTCGGCAGGCCCAGGGCAAACATCGTCAGCGCCGTGGGCGAGGTGGGTATGACCTCCCAGAGCGGATCGAACGGATCGAACATGGCGTAGTAGCCGGCGGTTGTCACGGGCGACACCCCCCCCAGTTCGACGGGAATTCGCCGGGGGTATTCGGTCGCCGAAGGGGTATAGGCGCTGTGAATCTCGATGTCCGGTGCTACATACGTCTTGTCGCCCATCCTGATGCCGCGAGGCTGGTCGACGCGGATCTCGGTGGTGCGGAAGGCCAGGAAGGGATTGCCAATGGCCGCGGTGACTTCCTCGCTGCCACAGGCAATGGCGGGGGAGACGAGTGCGGAGACGTTCGTATGACCGGAGACGCGGCTCAAATCCAGCCGACCATCTGGACCGATAGCCCCCAGTCCGGCCGCAAAGATGCCTACCGGCCGGGTGATCTGAGCGATCATGGTGCCTCCGGCCCCGCCAATCTCCTGCTCGTTTTCCGTCAGGTAGGGCCCAACCAGGCCAAGTAAATCCGCATACGGTTTGGTGATCAAGTCCACGGAGGCGCCGGTATCCAGGATGCCAACGACATAATTCTCATCTGCGGGCGCATTGAGCGGCCTCCCGACATACGAGTCCTCCAGCGTGTGCTCCCAGTCGAAGTCATCGGACTTTCGGCGGTCGGACGTTGTGATGGCGACCAGAGGTTGGAAGCCGGCCAAGGGCGGTTGCGGATGCACGGTCGGCTCGCCCGCGGCGGTCAGAGAGGCTGGTCCAAGAGACCTCTCCGCCGGGGCACGGATCGAGACAATATTCAATCCGTTCGAAAGGCGAATCGAAGGTCCCTCGTTCCTGGAGGCGCCGGTGCCACACAATGCAATATCAAAGCGGACACCAACGACGAAAGCGACGAAAAGTAACAGCAATGCCATCTTCCGGTACGGCATAACTCCTCCTATGCAACTGTTTATGTACAAGTGTATTATACCAGAATCGCACTCTCTGTTCGTCGAAAAACGCTGTCCGCCAGTGATCGAAGGTGAAGAAAAGGACCTGTCACGTGAGGACAATCGCCAGAGAGGCAAGATGCGCAATACGTCAGACACGTCAAAATGTCCGCTCTCACGCTTTCCAGGCTTGACGGTAAGGCTTCTTCGGTGTTTAATATGGTTCGTAAGTAATTCCGGTCCCCGTAGCTCAATGGATAGAGCGTTGGCCTCCGGAGCCAAAGGTTGAAGGTTCGAGTCCTTCCGGGGATATTTCCATAAAGGTATGCGAGATAATGACTTGTCTCATTCTGCGGGTCCTTGCCTGCCTCGATCCGGGCTGATTTTCCGCCTTGGATGCACCGCTTGGCACAAGCCCACCTGATTCAACGCCGCACTATCCAGGTGCCCGCCAGCCGGTCGTGCAGCCCGCGGTTGGGATAAACGACGTCATAGACCGCCCCGCCGATCCACAGGACGAGTACTACCGGGACGCAGATGGAAGCAGGGGGACGTTCGGTCGTCGTCGTCCACAGAGTCACCAACAACATCGGAACGAGCAGTGGCAGCCAGACGATTGCCCAGCGCCGCAGCAGCGTTAGTCTGTCGGCGCGTTCTCCTTTGGCGTCGATCACCGCCAATCTGAAGATGGAGTGACTACAGGTGGTACGGAACGGGAGGTTACAGGAGAGTTTCACTGCCTCCGGAGAACCGCGACGAGATAGCGCATTTCATCGTCGAGGTCCGCTTCATTGCTGACGGTTTCGGCGATAGCGGCCCGCAAGAGCGTGCGGTAGCGTTTCCGCAACCGGTGCACGGCGACCTTGACCGCGCCGGCGCTCATGTCCAGTCGCGCCGCGATTTCCTCGCGGGGCGCCTCGTCCCGGCCGGTGAGGCTGCCCCTGAGGGCGTCAAACTGTTCGCTTTTGCCGGTCTTCGCCATTTCGTTGCAGAGGGCTTGCAGGGTCCCGGCGATGGTCTGAAGCGCCCACTCGCCCTCGCCATCTGGCGTCAAGCTTGTCCTTTCGGTGCCTGAGTTCCTCTTTCGCAACCGTTTATGATGCGTGCCGCCTGTGGGCTCAGGGTGAGCCTGGCACATCCTGGCCCGGTCGTGAAAGCGGGCGCGATTGTCGTTGGTTTCCCAGCGCGGCACCTCGCCGACGGGGATTATGTCAACTGCCTCATGGCGCCCCGTCTTGCCCGTCGGGCTCGGCGGCGCTCGAAGAGCAGGCGCTTTTCCGGGAGGCCGCCAGCCGGGCGATCAACAGACCGATAAGAAGAATGGTCAACGTGCCGAACACGGGGATCATAAAGGCATGGAACGGACTGCGCAGCACGGCCCACCGGCCCTCGAAGTACTGCGAGAGCGTCATCCAGGAGATGACCATAACGCCGAGGCAGACGCCTGCGACCGCCGCGGGATTGCCCGCCTTTCTCGAAATCATGCCCAGCAGGAACAGTCCGCACATCCCTCCGCCGAAGACGCCCGACAGCGTCCACCAGGCGTCCAGGGCGCTGGTCACACGCACCAGCAGCAGCGCCACGCCCGTGCCCAGCAGCCCCCAGACGATCGTCGCTCCGTAGAGGACCCTCATCGACTGGTGTTCGTCGGCTGAGCGGTTGACGTAGCGTTGGTAATAGTCGCGCATGATCAGCGTGGCCGAGGAGTTGAGACTGGTCGAGACGGTGGACATGGCCGCAGCGAACACCGCAGCGATCAGCAAACCGGTCACACCGACCGGCAATTTGGCCCCGATGAAGTGCGGGAAGACCTTGTCGCCGATGTCGGCGTCGGTCAGATCGTCGCGTTCGGTTTCGAGTTGGGTTTGATACGTGACGGCCTCGGGATCGACCCCTTCCGCCTGGAGACGCTGGACAGCCGCCGCCGTACGCACTTCTTCCAATGCCGCCGGGTGCGTGTGGTAGTAGGCGAACAAACTCGTGCCGATGAAGAAGAACACCGCCGAGACGGGCACATAGAGCAGGCCGCCCAGCCAGACGCTCTTGCGGGCCTCGCGGTCCGAGCGCGAGGCGATGTAGCGCTGGACGTAACTCTGGTCGATCCCGAAGTTCTGGAGGTTCATCGTGACGCCGTAGATCAGGACGACCCAGAAGGTCGGCTCGCTTAAGGAAAGACCGAAACTGCCCAGGCTGAATTTGTGCTCCGCCGCGGCCATAGAGAAGATTTGGCCCGGCCCTTTCGGCATGCCCAGCAGCATGACGACGGCACAGACGCCGGCCCCGGCCATCAGCACGATCGACTGCATGGCGTCAGCCCAGATCACCGCGACGATGCCGCCGACGAACGCATAGACCGTCACCGAGATTCCGGTGATCAGGATGATCGTGCGAATGTCCCAGCCCAGCAGAACGCTCAGCGGCAAGGCCATCAGGTACATGACCGCCCCCATGCGGGCCAGTTGGGTCAGTAGATAGAACACGCTGGCGTACATTCGAGCCCACGGGCCGAAACGGTGCTCCAGATGCGCGTAGGCCGACACTTCGCCGGTCCGCCGATAGTAGGGGAGAAAGTACCGCACGGCGACCCAGATCGTGATTGGCAGCGACAGACTGAAGACGAACGGATTCCAGTTCGCCGCGTACGCCTTGCCCGGCAGGGCCAGGAAGCTGATGCTGCTCAGGTACGTCGCCAGGATGGACAGGCCGCACGCCCAGCCGGGCAGCGACCGTCCGGCGGCGGTGAAACCTTCCGTAGAGCGACTCTTGTGGTGGAAATAGAGCCCGATGCCCATGGTGGCCGTGAAGTAGACCACCAGGACCGTCCAGTCAATCCAGCTAAAATGCGTTTCCATGCAGTGTCCTCATCTCGTTTAGTTCTGGCTGGTCCATCGTCCGCGCACGGAAATCTTCGAGGCGGTGAAACGTGAAATAGTCCGCGTCGTGGGCGTTATGTGAGCCGTCCCAGCCCGTGCGATTGACGAAGATCATATCGTCTCCATCGTAATCCATCGGCAGCGGCCAGGCCCACAGCGCGAGCCCCAGGTCGACCGCCAGATTGGGGTGATTGTGTCGAATGCGTTGAGGCTCGCCGGCCCGAGCCCGCTGAGCGATAGGCGCCAATGTAACCGGCGCTATCGTTGCGAAGATTCTCGTCATCGTGTCCACGTTGCTCTCCAGACGGTCACCCTGTTACTTTCGCTCTGCGCTTCAGGGCAGTCCTGCGTGCGCCGTGACAGCCAGGAACTGTAGGGCTCGCAGCCTTTGGCGTTCGGCACGGCCAGTTTACCCTACAGTCGCCTCAGATCAATACAAAGTACTTCAACCGCCACCGAGGACAAGCAGGTACGGCCCTCGCAAGTCGGCACGACAGAGTTGAGATCTGAATCGACACCTGCGCGTTTCTCCAGATGTGACCACCTGGCGGCAGGTGGCAGTGTGATGTGTAACGAGATCGAATGAACGCGAGGCCATAGGTCTTTGCACGGGGGGATTGGGCGTAAAAAGGAAAGCTCTGTCCGCGGTTAACACCGACGGGGCTCCAACGAGGCCGAAGCGACTCGGACCCTTACCATTTGGATCGACAGTTTGTTCAGGGTGTTATGTAAGTCATTTTGAGAAAAGGGGTTGGCGATTGTCGGCTGAAGGTTTGTGTGGATCAGTCGAAGACCAGGCGAAGACCAGACGCACATTGCGGACGCGTACTTCGTCGCGCTGCTGATCGCCAGGGCGGGCACGACCAGTCTTCCTCGTATTCGAGACCATACGGCCACTTCTTACGCCTGTGACTGCTCCGCAGCCACTTTCTTGAGCAGAGGCGGCAGTTCCTGGCTTGCGGGAGCCTGGAGCAGACCATATAATCGCTTCGACGCGCTGTTTATGTTCTCGTGCGTTCGCCGTTTGCGTCATTCTTTGCGGACATTATCGGAGAGGAGATTTGTAGCGGAGAATGTCGATGAGCGAAGCCAAGGAACAAAGCAACAAGCGTTCCGATGACAAGGAAGAGGAGCCGACCTGTTCCTACGATGGCTCCGCGTTGAAACCGGGCGGGCGGATAGGTCCGTTCCGGATTGAGCGGGAGCTTGGCCGGGGAGCCATGGGTGTTGTCTATTTGGCCCATGATACAAAGCTCGACCGGCCGGTCGCGATCAAAAGCCTGCCGGTGGAACTGATGGAGCATACCGCAGCACGGATGCGGTTTGCGCGCGAGGCGCGTGTTCTGGCGTCTTTAAATCATCCGAATATAGCTACCATCTATGATGAGCTTCACGAGGCCGAGGGCGTTGGCTATCTCATCCTCGAATACGTTTCGGGCCAGACCCTTGCGGAGCGGATCTCAGGTGTAAGGCTCAAACTGCAAGAGGCGTTGCCGATCGCTCAGCAGATAGCTGAAGCAGTTGCCGCGGCGCACGAACACGAGGTAATCCACCGCGACCTCAAGCCGGGCAATATCAAGATCACGCCGGAAGGCAGAATTAAGGTGCTTGACTTCGGCCTGGCCAAGGCTCTTGACGCAGAGGACGTGGACGACCAAAGCACTGTCACGGAACCGGGGCGCGTCATGGGCACTCCGGCTTACATGAGTCCGGAGCAGGTGCGCGGCATGGAGACCGACAAACGCTGCGATATCTGGTCCTTCGGCTGCGTGCTGTACGAGATGCTGACCGGCAAGGTCCCCTTCGAAGGCGAGACGGTTTCCGACACACTGGCGGGCATTCTGGATCGCGAGCCGGACTGGAACGCCTTGCCCCGGGCCACACCGATGAACATCAAAGTCCTGCTGCGCCGCTGCCTGGAAAAGGACTTGCGCCGGCGGCTTCACGATATTGCGGACGCAGAGATTGAGATCCGCGAAACGCTGTCCGCCTCCCTGGAGGCGTTTTCCCTTCCAGGGCAGGTCGCTCGGGCCTCCCGACCGTTCCGACGCAACGGCATTCTCGTCGCTCTGGTGTGTTTGATTGCCGCAGTGCTCATCGCCGGTGCCATTCTCATGGGTCCTGGCAGGTCCGCTGCCCCGAAACCAGGCGTTGTGTCGCGGCTCTCGATCCCCGTGCCGCCAGACAAAGCACTGTACACGGGAGCCGCCCCCAACCTGTTTCTGGCGATCTCCCCCGACGGCACTCGCCTGGTCTACGTCGGAGAATTGGACGACCGAAACACGCAGCTCTATATGCGGTCCCTGGATGACCCTGAAATCAAGCCCATTCGCGGCACCCGAAACGCCCGCAATCCCTTCTTCTCACCCAATGGCCAGTGGGTGGGGTTTTTCACGGAGAACCAACTGAAGAAAGTCTCCCTTGCCGGAGGGGAGCCGTTAGTACTGCTCGAAGAAATTCCCTTGAGCGATGCTGCGTTCGGAAGCTGGGCCGACGACGGAACTATTGTATTCAGTATCCACAGCGAGCAGTGCGGTCTCCAGCGAATACCAGATAGTGGAGGTCAAAAAGCTGAGACCGTGGTGCCGCGGGTTTCTGAGGTCGACGACGCCTACTGTTACTACCCACAAGTCTTGCCCGGAGGCAATGCGATCCTATATTCCAGGGTCTATTCCAACGGCTCGGGTACCCCGAGTGTTGAGTTGTTCTTACCAGAGAGCGGCGAGATGCAAACCGTGCTTTCCAACGCTTCTTACGCCACCTACGTCAACTCGGGTCATCTGATCTTGACGCGAGACGGGGTTCTGATGGCGGCACCATTCGACGTGAAGCAACGCAGGATCACCGGTCCCTTAACCCCTCTTGCAAACGACGACGTGGAATTCGACTGGACCGGACAGACTCCGCAGATCACAGTTTCCACCAACGGCACTATTGTATATATCTCAGGGTCTGAACTACGCAAGGGAGAGTTGGTCTGGGTAGACCGTCACGGTGAAATATCCAAGTTCTTGGTCGCCGATGCTGACGTTTATGAGGGACTTCGCCTGTCACCTGACGGCCAGTTGATAGCCGTAGGGGTCAGGTCGCAAGAAGAAGGCAATATCCGAGTGAAGATCTATAATCTTCAGCTTGGTACGTTTACGTCCCTGATGACGACGGGTGAAAGCAATTACCCACAATGGTCGCCCGATGGGAAACGAATTGCCTTTTGGGGTTGGGAAGAGAGGTTCGAGGACGTCGGTGTGTTCTGCAAAGTCGTGGGCGCTACCGCTCCTGCAGAACGATTGGCGCGCAAGCCTCCCGAGGGAGTCTTCCTGCACCCTTATGCGTGGTCACAGCATCGCCTGGCCTGCACGGTGCGGGATCCGAACACACGGGAGGATATTTGGGTGGTTGACCCGGATGGCGAGAAAACGCCGATGCCTGTTCTCTGCACGGAGCACGGGGAATACAACGCGACCTTCTCGCCCGACGGCCGCTGGCTTGCCTACGTTTCGGATGAGTCGGGCCAGGCGGAGATCTACCTTCAGGAATATCCCGATGCCGGGTACCGGTGGACGGTCCCGACCCGGGAGGCAACCAATCCGGCCTGGTCACGGGATGGACGAGAGCTGTATTACATCAGCGGCAACAGCATGATGGCCGTGAAGGTCACTTCCGAGCCCAATTTCCCCATCGGAGCCCCCGAACTTCTTTTCGAATCGTCCGACCTGGCAGTCTCGGGTGGCAGGCTCAGGAGAAACTACGATGTTTCCGACGATGGACGATTTCTGATGGTCAAGTGGTGTGAGGACGCAAGAGATCAGTTCATTGTCGTGCAAAACTGGTTCGACGAATTGGAGCGACTCGCGCCCCCGGGACGAAACCAATGACGCTTCCATGTACGTGTTGCCGTTGCGCTCCACCCGGAAGGCTGATTTCCCCGGAAGAAGTGCGGGTAGAACGGGATACAAAAATACGTATTTACCACAATTGATTACCAGCCGATATTGCCTAAAATGCGCGTTAGTAAAAGGAGATGCTCATGGAATCGCAGAACAAAGGAGCCAGAAACAGAATTAGAGGGCCGGATGACGTGCGAGTATCCCTTGACGCAGGCACATGTCGCTTCTCCCATTGATTCCTTCACAATTGCTGTCAGAGGTGTATCATGGCGGAATCACCAAAGAAACCGAATCCGGAGGTGACAGAATTCGCGAGCGCGCTCAAGAATTGGGCCGCGAAAGGGCCCGACAGCGAGCAGAAGCAGCGGCTCTTGAGGTGGCTCTTGACCCGTTGCGAGTCGCGCGCGTTCAAAGGCCCCTGCAGGTCGCCCGGGTCCAAGGACCCCGGCGAGCCGGACAAATATGTAATCAGGAGAATCGATATAAATGAGATCGAAATAGACAAGGCTGTGGAGCGTGCCATGGCAGGCTACAACCCGGACTTGCCTACAAGCGGCTGGGTACGAGGAGGCCCTATTTGGCCGAGGGCGTACGGTGACATTTGGCCGAGATCGTACGGTCCGTAACGACGGACCCGATCTACACGTGTTGCAGTGAACTGGGGTTGACGTGCGCAGCAAGGTGCGAGCGAGAAGCTGCTTTAGTGAGCAGGACATGCGACGCCTCGCAGAGAGCCTAAGCGAGTACGCGCTCACGCTGCCGCAGCGCGAGAAACAGGTTGTCTGCGAGATGCTGCTTCGGGCCATGGAGCCCCTGGATCGCTTTCTCTATTTCAAAACATCGGACCTTTTGAGCCCCGATGAAGAAGCGGTCCTCCATTCGCTGGAGAAGCGATCAGGAAAAGGGCAACCTCCTGCGACAACCGATCTGTCGCTGATAGTCAAGCCAACGCGACAGTGTACGCTGCGATGCACATACTGCCATGACTGGCGCGGCAAACGCGAGGAGGTGATGAGTTTTCCGGTGATGGCGCACATGATTGCTCACGCACTGCCTGAGCACAATCGCGTGCGTTTCATCTGGCACGGGGGCGAGCCCACGCTGCTGCCTATCTCCTTTTATGAGAAGGCCCTTCTGGTGCAGGCGCGTCTGCGACGCCCTGGACAGGAGGTGGGAAACTCTTTCCAGACCAACGCGACAAAACTGACGCCGGCGTGGGCCCGTTTCTTCCGGGCAAATAACATCCAGGTGGGGATAAGTATTGACGGACCCGCACATCTCCACAACAGCCACCGCAGTTACCCTTGCGGTAAAGGCAGTTATGACGATGTGATTCAGGGATTGAACCTCTTGAAGGAGCACGAAGTCGAATTTTCGGGCTTGGTTGTCGTGGATGAGGGGACGCTCGATTTCGGAGCCGAGAGTCTGCTCGATTTCCTGGTGGGACAAGGCATCCGCAGTTTCGGGCTTCTTCCCGCCAAGCCGCGAAATGAACCGGAAGCCAAACGTGGAAGCGCAACTCCGCACTACGTTGAGCCTGCAAGGGTCAATGCGTTCTTGATGGACCTCTACGATGCGTGGCTCCGTCGCGGCGACCGAAGCGTGAAAATCCGAGAGCTGGAGGTATTGAAGGCGCAGATTAAAGGTGTATCAGGGCGGTCCTGCACACTGAGCGGGGAATGCTGGGGCCGCTATTATACCATCGAGCCGGACGGCAGCGTAGCGGCATGCGATGTTTTCTCAGGTGACCCCCGGTACACGCTGGGCAACATCATGACAGACAGTTTCATGGAGATAGCCAACGGCAAGGAACTGCTTCAGTTGAAGAAGGAGCACCGAGACGCCATGCAAGCGATGAGCGGGTGTCCCGAGTTCCACGTATGCAAAGGTTGGTGCCCTCACGAGCGATATGTTTCGATCCGGCACAACAAAGAGCACCGCGACGATTGCTGCGGGCTGCGGGACCTGATCGCTCATATCCGCAATCGGATGGCCGAGGAGCCCAGGATGTCTTCCCAGCAAACGCTCCTCGGCGGGGAGGGATCGCGAAAATCGGAGATAGAAGCATCTCGCCGGGTCTTGCTCGGACCAAAGATAGATTTGCACGTCGGCGTGCACGACGCATTTGCCAAGCTGCTCGGCCCGGACTTCCAATACAGCAAAAGAGACTGTGTGCACTCCTTCGTAATGACCGATGAGCGGCAGAAGTCGCCGTTCGGTTCGTTCCATTGGGGTGAGTTTGCCGACTTTGGGCCCGGCCAGGCACTGGTCCACACGGCACGGTGGCCGGTTTTGAATCGGACGGCGTGGGTGACGGACACGGATGATTTCGTCTATCCGGTTGTGTGCGGGCGCCACTTTCTCAGTCCCCACTTTAGAAGCGCATTCCGTGGGGAATGGTCAGCGGCATTGCGGCAGAACATCCTCAAGAGAGCTACGAACATGCTGACGGCATACGCCCATCCGAGCTGCAAAGCGATTTTCTATCGTAGCGAGTTCACGGTCCGCGATGCCCGCCTGTGGTTGGGGAAGCTCGGCCTGGAAGAGCTTGGAGAAACGTATCTGTCGAAAATCCAGGTCCTTTATCCCGCGCAAGAGAGTTGTCCGGAAGATGCGATGGAAGCCAAGTGGGCCGGGCGCGAACCGCTCACGGTTGTGTTCTGCGGTAGAGATTATGAGAGCAAAAATGGAAGGATGGCCCTGGAGATATTCAATCGGCTGTCACGTGAGTTCACAGCGCACCGATTCGTGTATATAGGGAACGTCCCGCAGGAGGAACTGCGACGGCGCGGTGAATTACCGACCTCTGTAGTGTATCACCAGTCACTGCCACATAAGGAGACCCTTTCGGTTCTGAAGGCCGCGCATATTCTCTTTCATCCTTCAAAATTCGAAGGACTGGGCATCATTTTTTTGGAGGCGGCGGCTTCTGGAATGGCGGTGATCACAGCGACCGGCGGCGCCATGCGGCACGTCGAGGAATTGTTTGGCACAGGTGGAGCCATGCTGGTCGACCGGGACAGCGTGGCGCAGTCCGAGGAGCCGTCGGCGTTCGAGGCTCACCTGCGGCGCCTCCTGAAGAATCCCGGTGTGGCGAAAACCATGGCCTCCCACAACTTCAACCTGGCGACTGTTGGAAAACTCTCGCCCGAGCGAAGCCGGAGAGTCCTGCTGAAGGTGTACGAAGATGCGTTGGAAAAACCAGCGAAGACCCCGCTGACCCTCGAGCAAATTCCGTACAGGGACGGGGCACTCTTACGATTCAGCAGCCTTCAGTTGGGGCAGGAGGGGCGAGACTACCGCCGAGAGGCTAATATTACCCAGGGGCGATTCCTTCTCTGAGAGCCGACTTGTCGAAAACTCCGTCCTTGTTGGTTCTTCTGCAGAGGGCCGCCTGTATTTCGGTCAGAGAGCTTGCGGAGCGCCGTTCACCGTCTTGCCTCGGTGTTTCTCGTCAGACATCGACCGGAACACGTGTTCATTGTAGAAAACGCCTGTCGGTGGATGGGCCACGGACTATCACTGATCGGGCGAACCGTTAGAACGGCTTGGGTCTGGGCTCGGTTTCGCCGCTGAGCCACAGGATTTCACCGTCGGTTAGCGTCCGATCGTAGATGCGCACGTCGTCAATGAGGCCATCCCATCCTATTCATGAAAGGCTGCCGGTTGTCAAGGACTATTCTCCATCGGTTCA
>CAYPZL010000132.1:0-16148 GCA_964415045.1 uncultured Pirellulales bacterium
AACCCAAACCGCCATCAAAAACTCAGATTTTTCACCCGCGCCGAAAGGACACAGATGAACCACCGCGAGTTCATCTGGAACCACGTGCAGAAGACGCGGCAGGCGCCGGGCTACAAGAACGTGTACCTCGTAGAATCCGCGCCGCCTTCCCCGGAATCCCGTGACGAACCATAAAAAAAGCCGGCCTTATCGACCGGCTCATAGTCCTGGTGAAACTCGCTTAGAACGAGTACCGCAGGCCCAGGCTAACCCAGAACTCATCCGGATCGTCGTTGACCATCTCTTCCATGTTCAACTGATAGTAGATGGCCGGGGTGAGCGTGACGTTGGGGACGATGTCGAGGTCCGTCGAGGCGCCGAACACCGCGTGGGACCAGTCCTGATCGACATTCTGGCCGAGGGGATGCCATCCGTCGTTGTACACCATCTCGCCGTGGAGCTTGATGAGGTGCTCGGGGACGTCGGGCAGGACACCCGGAACGGTAAAGCCGTAGTCGAGCATCAGGATGTGCAGCCAACCGGAGGCCGAACCGTGGGCATAACGGCTGCCGATGAAGGAGCCGCCTTCACTGCTGCTAGAGGGCCAGAGCTTGACCACGGCGTAGCTGGGGCACAGACCTTTGACCGGCAACAGGTTCGGCCAGGAGAAAACTGCCTGGGCCTCCTGAAGATCATACCAGTCCGGGCTGTGGTCCGGGTAGTTGTAATATACCCAGCCAAAGCGGTAGTTCGTGGCGTACGGCTCGCCCGAGAAGATCCCGTTCTGGTAATAGAAGGTATAGTCCAGCCGCTCCCAGTTTTCAAAGCCGCTGCTGTTGGCACGATGCAACACGGCGCTCATGCCGAAACCGGTCTCAAACAAGTTCAGATCCGCCATCACATGAGTAGCGCTCTTGTTGTCGTAGACAGGGAAGCCGCGCCAGAGCCATTCGCTGTCCCAGGTCGCGCCGACCATCCCGTGCACCTCGCCTGTCTCCATCCCCAGCAAGTCGCCTTCCCAGGCTTGCCCGGATACTACTGCCGCCGCCAGCAAGACAACGGACACAAATACCATTTGCTTCATTGTAATCTCTCCTTAGTTACTCTCACTCTTGAACCATGGCTCATTTGCCTCCCTGACAACGTCGTATGAGAATAGGGCCGGGCGTTTACCAGCGGCCACTTTTTCGCATCTCCGCCTGGGGCAACGTTTCCAGATCCTTCGTAAATCTCTCCAGGTCTCCTTCGGGCAGCTCGTAGTCGGTGAGCTGGCCCGACATGTACGCATCGTAGCCGGTCAAATCCATCAGTCCGTGACCGCTGTAGTTAAACAGAATCACCTTTTCCTTGCCTTCTTCGCGCGCCTTCTCTGCCTCCTCGATGGCGGCGGCCACGGCGTGGCTCGTCTCCGGGGCGCAGATCATTCCTTCGGTCCTGGCCCAGGTCAAGGCTGCCTCGTAGCACGTATTCTGGTGGTACGAACGCGGCGTATGCAGGCCTTCGACCACGCACTGGCATACCAGCGGCGCCATCCCGTGGTACCGCAGGCCGCCAGCGTGAATGGGCGGCGGAATGAACGCATGGCCCAGCGTGTACATTGCCAGCAGGGGGGTGGTGCAGGCGGTGTCGCCGAAGTCATAGTGGAACGGCGCCCGCGTCAGCGTCGGGCACGCCGTCGGCTCGGTCGGAATGATCGTGATGTCGGCGCCGTTGATCTTGTCCAGGGTAAAGGGGAACGCCAGGCCGGCGAAATTGCTGCCGCCGCCGGCACAACCGATGACGACGTCCGGCAGCTTCTCCCCCGCCATTTCCAACTGTTTCTTCGCTTCCAGACCGATGATCGTCTGGTGCAGCAGGACGTGATTCAGAACGCTTCCCAGGGAGTAGCGCGTCTGGCCGGAGGGGTCGGTCACCGCCTGCTCAATCGCCTCGCTGATGGCGATGCCCAGGCTGCCGGGCGTATCCGGAATCTCTTCCAGGATCTTGCGTCCGGCGTTCGTTTCCGAACTGGGACTCGCCACGCAGTTGGCGCCCCAGACCTGCATCATCATTTTGCGGAAGGGCTTCTGGTCGAAACTGATCCGGACCATGAAGACTTTGCATTCCAGACCCAGCAGGGCGCAGGCAAACGCCAGGGCGCTGCCCCATTGCCCGGCGCCGGTCTCGGTGGTGAGTCGCTTGATGCCGAATTCCTTGTTGTAGTAGGCCTGGGCCACCGCAGTGTTGGGCTTGTGGCTGCCGGGTGGACTGGTGCTCTCGTCCTTGTAGTAGATGCGCGCGGGTGTCTTGAGGTGCTTCTCCAGATAGACCGCACGTCGCAACGGGGCGGGACGCCACCGGTACAGAATATCGAGCACGCCCTCGGGAATATCAATCCACCGCTCCGTGCTGACCTCCTGTTCGATCAGGTTCATCGGGAACACCGGCGCCAGCATGTCGGGGGTCACCGGGTTGCCGTCGGGGCCCAGAGGAGGCAACATCGGCGTGGGAAGATCGGCCGCGAGATTGTACCATTGACGCGGTATGTCACCCTCTTTTAATAGAATTTTATGTTCCATTATCGGCTCTCCAACCAAAGTACACAGACACGAAGCCGGCGCACGCCGGACCCCTGCTGGGGCATTGATAGCGGATAGACCGAACGATGTCAAACAAAATCTCGGTGCACCGGCAGTAGTGAGGCATTTTGTAATATCGGACGTTGCGTCCTCATATTGTCCCGTCCTACAAAGGCAGCAAAGGACGTCCGCGCTCCGGGGCCGCGGCGCAGCGTGTCATCAACAGGCTCACGCAGGCGTGCGGGAGGTCAGAAGACAATGGCGGCGTATCCGACGCTGTCGCTGCTGGTGGTCCCCATCCGCCTTCGCATGACCTCGTTGCTGTTGGTCCGGGCCAGCAGGAGACCCTCGGTGGCGCCGCGTTCCCGGGCCGCCGCCAGGGCCGCGGCCGCGGCGCCGGGTCCGCAGGCATTCTGCCTGGCGATCCCCTCGGACAGCAGGCGCTGCGCGTCCAGACGCAACGCCGCGTCGATAAATTCCCGGTCGTTGACCTCATGGGCCCAGCGCAAGCCCTCAGCCCCCGCGCCCTCAGGAGTAAAACCGTAACGGGGTCCATAATGCGTCAGATCGGTCGAGCCAATGTAGACGGCGCTGCCATCGTGCGCGCCCAGCACCTCGGCGACGCGCCGCCCGAAGGTTGCGGCGTCCGGATCGGGCGGGACGATGATCGGAAGAAGGCGCGCGTCCGGAAAGAGGTGTTGGATAAAGGGCACCTGCACCTCGATGCTGTGCTCGCGCCGATGCGCGTCGCTGTCATTGAGGACCAGCTCCTCGGCCAGCAGCGCCGCGCGCAGCTCGGCGGCGACGGTGACCGTCCCCAGGGGGGTCCGCCAGGACGCGCTGCCGTCCACCGCCGGTCGGGGCCCAAGGTAGCCGTGCGCGGTCCCGAAGATCACGAATGTTTCGACGGCCTCGTCCCGGCGGCGGATCGCTGCAAAGACCAGCGCCGCCAGATCCCCGCTGAAGGCCCAGCCGGCATGCGGAACGATGCCGGCGACGATGGGGTCGGGCAAATTCTCCGGGAGGCTCCGGGCTGCCAGCGACGCCTCCACCTCGGCCAGGCACGCTTGGCGCGTGCCGGGGTAGAACTGGCCGGCCACTACGGGTTCGCGTGTTTCCATTTCAATCACCTGCTTGCTTGCATTGGTCGTGTGGCATCGTTATGATTCCGGCCAACGGCCGTCAACACAGATATTGTATTTCGCAGGATGGAAAACACAAATGGTATCCGAACAACGAGCTCGGGTCGCCGTGGTCATGGGTTCCGACAGCGATCTGGAAACGATGCGAAGCTGCGTGGAGCAGTTGCGTGAATTCGGCCTGGAGGCGACGGTGCGGATCATCTCGGCGCACCGGACACCGGACGTGGCCGCCGAATTTGCCGAAAAGGCTGCGGGCAATGGAATTGAGGTCATCATCGCCGCCGCGGGCATGGCTGCTCATCTGGCCGGCGCCCTGGCGGCCCGAACCGTGCTGCCGGTCATCGGCGTTCCG
The DNA here is from genome assembly GCA_964415045.1 of uncultured Pirellulales bacterium. GTDB lineage: Bacteria > Planctomycetota > Phycisphaerae > Sedimentisphaerales > Anaerobacaceae > CAYPZL01. The sequence goes on from CAYPZL010000132.1 coordinate 4,032, forward strand.
CTGGCCGCGCAGGCGGGCCTCGGCGGGGTCGACGCGCTGCTGAGCACCGTGCAGATGCCTCCCGGGGTACCCGTGGCCACCATGGGGATCGGAAAGGCGGGAGCCAAAAACGCCGCGCTCCTGGCGGTGCAGATCCTTGCCATCGGCGATTCGGCCCTCCGGGAAAAGCTCCTCGAATACAAGAAGGCGCAAGCCCGCAAGGTGCGCGACAAAGACGCGGCGGTGTCCTGACGAACAAGCCACCTGCGCCGCAGGGCGCAGGTGGCCTGCGGAGTTGCGAGGCTCGTGAAGGGCAGGCTCAGCCTTTGACCTTAACCTTCACGGCCTTGGTCTTTTCGGCTTTCGGGAGCGTGACGGAGAGGACGCCGTTCTTGCAGACGGCCTCGATCTTCGTCTCATCGACGTCTGTCGGCAAGTTGATCTCCCGGCGGAAGGTGCCATAGCTGCTTTCGAGGTGGTAGTATCCCTTTTCCTTTTCCTCTTTGCACTCTTTCTTCTCGCCGCTGATGGTCACCGTGTTTCCGTACACGGAGATGTCGATGTCTTCCGGCTGGCAGCCGGGCACTTCGGCTCGCACCACGATCGCGTCGTCCTTCTCGGCCACGTCGATGGCGGGCCAGGCCTTGTAGCCCGTGAAGGGCCGGCCCAGGCCCCGAAAGAACCCGTCGAACAAGCTGTCCATCTCGTCATGCAGTCTTGCCAATTCGTTCCTGTTTCTGTTGGTCCAAGGTACCAGTGCCATAACCATACCTCCTTTCGTGCCAAGCACAAGTTCAAATAAACAACACTAAAAACACTCGTACTCTCACAGGGTGGAGTTGCAAAACGCGTGCCAGAACCTCGAACGCCGATAACAAGGCCCTGCGTACGCTGCAAGAGGCAACATAGACGGCCCAGCAGGTCGCCGGGCTGTCAAATTGGCACTGCGAGACGCCGTCGGCGCCGATGCGACAGCCCCGTTGTGGCAGGCGGACAAATGGGGTACACTATGCGGGTTGAAAAAAAACGCGCTTCCAAAAACGAGAAGGGAAGGATCGAAATGGTCGAGATCAAGAACGCTTTGCACCTGGAAGGGCTGCCCGGGGCGCTCGGCGAGCCGTTGACGCTTTTGGCCGAGCAGCTCGGCGAGTCGGTGGCCGACAACCTCCAAAGCATCACCGTGGTGGGCAGCGCTCTGACGGACGATTACCGCCCCGGGGTCAGCGACATCAACACGGTGCTGATCCTGGGCCAGTACAAGACCGCCGCCCTCAACGCCATCGCGGCGCTGGCCAAACCGATGCGGAAGAAAAAGCTCTCCCCGCCTCTGTTGATGACCGCTTCGTATATCGAGCGCTCGCGCGACGTCTTCGGCGTCGAGCTGCTCGACTTTCAACTGACGCACCGGACGGTGCTGGGCGCCGATCCGTTCGAGGCGCTGCGTTTCGAGAAGCACAACGTGCGGCTCCAGTGCGAGCGGGAACTCAAGGCCACGCTCATTCGGCTGCGGCAGGGCTACATCGCCGCGGCCGGCAACAGCAAGCTCGTGCGTGACGTACTGATCGCCGCGGCCAAGGGCCTCGCGCCGCTCCTGCGGGCCATGCTCTGGCTCAAAGATGCGGACAGGCCCCGAACCATGGAGGCGACGTTCCGCCAGGGCGCCGCAGCGTTCGAGGTCAAGCTGGAGGCGGTGGTCACCGCCGAGCGCTGGCGGTACGAAAAGCCGCGCCTCACAAGCAACGACATCGAAACCGCGTTTGAATCGATCTACGCCGCCGTCGAGCATTTGGCGACAACCGTAGACGCGCTGGAGCTATGAGAATGCAGAAGAACTTTGCGACATTCGCACCGGCGCTGCTCCTGGCGCTGCTGCTCGGCACACCGGCACCGGCTCAAACGGAACTGCCCGCGCAGCCCCGGACGTACGTCGAGGATCTGGCCAACGTCATCAACGCCGACCACGAACGCGCTCTCAACGGAGTCCTCCAGGAGCTCGAACAGAAAACCGGCGCTCAATACATCGTCCTGACCGTCCAGACCACCGGCGGCGTCCCGATCGCGCAATTCTCGGTCGAGCTCGCCCACGACAAGTGGCGCCTCGGCCAAAAGGGCAAGGACAACGGGATGTTGTTCGTGCTGGCGGCCAAGGACCGAAAGTACTGGTTCACACCGGGACGCGGTCTCGAGGGCTTTCTCTCCGACAGTTACCTCGGACGTTTGGGCCGAGAGGTGCTGGTGCCCTACCTCAAGGGCAACCAATACAGCCAGGGAATATACGAAGCAAACCTGCGCATCGTGCAGAGGATCGCCGCCGAAGCCCGCGTAACGCTGAGCGGGATGCCGACCCTGCCGCGCCAGCGGGCTCCTGTCCGGCGCCGCGGTCTGCCGTGTGGCAGCTTGCTGTTCTTCCTGCTGCTCATCATGTTCATCGGCGGCATGGGAGGCGGTAGGCGCAGGGGTCTCGGCGGGTGGCTCTTCTGGCCCCTGATGTTCGGCGGGTTCGGACGCTACGGCGGGTACGGACGCAGCGGCTCCTATGGTGGCGGAAGCTTCGGCGGATCGTTCGGCGGATTCGGTGGAGGCGGATTCGGTGGCTTCGGCGGCGGCGGGGGAGGAGGCTTTAGCGGCGGGGGCGCCGGCGGCGGTTGGTAAAACAACAAAACAAAAAACGCTCAGAAGGAAACATAAGATGAGAAATAAAGGTTCGGCAGGCTCATTGACTGCGATCATCGTCGTCGGGTTTCTGGTGTTTACCCTCTTCCTGGGTCTGGCCCTGTTCGGCTGGTACAAGGCCGGCTACAACAAGGCCGTCCGACTCGAGCAGGGAGCCGAAGAGGCCTGGGCCAACGTGGACGCTCAATTGCAACGCCGGCTCGATCTCGTCCCGAACCTGGTCGCGACGGTCAAGGGATACGCCACACAGGAGAAGGAGCTGTTCGAGAACATCGCCCGCTCGCGCGAGAAGTACTTCCAGGCCGGCAATGTCGCGGGCAAGATCGAGGCCTCCAATCAGCTCAGCGGCTTCCTCTCGCGCCTGCTGGTCTTGCAGGAGAGGTACCCCGACCTCAAGGCCAACCAGAACTTCCTCGCGCTGCAGGATCAGTTGGAGGGCACCGAGAACCGCATTTCCGTGGCGCGGACCCGCTACAACCAGGCCGTCAAAGCGCTGAACACCTACACCCGAGAGCTCTTCGGGGCGTGGTTCTGCAAGAGGGCCGGCGTCGAGGCCGGCGAATACTTCGAAGCCACCGGCCAGGCGCAAACGGAGGTCCCCAAAGTAGATTTTTCCGCGCCCCAACCGCAGCCCGCGCCGCAGTAGAAATCGGCAGAGCGCCTCTATCAGCGACCGCAGGAAACAACACATGAAGCCGAGCTTGGGCCCATCCGGGCTCTTCTGAGGGTCAAGATGATGAGGAAAATTCAACGAGTCCTCTTGATGACGTTGGCCGCCGTTGTTTTGATTCGCGCCACGTCGCGTGGTGCGGTTGTTGAACGGAAGCTCGCGACGCCCACGCCGGAACAAGCCGCCTGGCAGGACCTCGAGATCGGCATGTTCATCCACTACGATTTCTGGGTCTTCAAGCGGGACGTCAGACAGTGGCACTGGAAAGAGGTCTCGTGCGACCTGTACCAGCCCACGAAGCTCGACACAGACCAGTGGATCGAAACGGCCAAAGCGATGGGGGCAAAGTACGCCGTGCTGACCGCCAAGCACGGCACCGGCTTCCTCCAATGGCAGAGCGACGCCTACCCCTTTGGACTCAAGCAATCGAGCTGGCGAAACGGCAAGGGCGATCTGGTACGAGACTTCGTGAATTCGTGCCGCAAATACGGGATCAAGCCGGGCATCTATTGCCACCTCGTATACAACGACTATCTCGAGATCGGCCACCCGGGCAAAGTGAACCGGGGCACGGGCAACGACCCCGAGAAACAGGCCCGCTATGCCGGAATCTGCGAACTGATGCTCACCGAATTGCTCGGCAACTATGGTCCGCTCGTGGAGATCTGGTTCGACGGGGGCGCCCTGCCGCCCGAGCAGGGCGGTCCGAACATCGGCCCCCTGATCCGGAAGTACCAGCCGCACGCTGTCGTCTTCCAGAGCGACCAGGCCACCATCCGCTGGGTCGGAAATGAAAGTGGCGTCGCCGGCTATCCGTGCTGGTCCACCGTCCCCAGCGTCGACTCCATTCACACAGACGCCACCGTCCAGGCGCACGGCGACCCGAACGGCGGCGTCTGGATGCCCGGTGAATGTGACGTACCGCTGCCCGGGCACGGGTGGAACTGGACCCCGGACCAGGACCCAAACATCGAACCACTCGAAGCGCTGATGGAGATCTACTACAAATCGGTCGGGCGAAACTGCAATCTGCTGCTCAACGCCACGCCCAACGACCAGGGCCTGATTCCGGAAGCCAACGTCAAACACTACGTCGCCTTCGGAAAGGAAATCGCCCGGCGGTTCGGCAAAAGCGTCAGGGAAACGCGAGGTCGAGGCCATACGCTCACGCTCTCATTCGACCGTCCGACCACCGTCGACCACGTCATCGTCATGGAAGACATCCTCCACGGCCAGCGCGTCCGGGCCTATGTGGTCGAGGCCCTCACGGGTACGACATGGTCCGAGATCGCGCGCGGTACTTCCATCGGCCACAAGAAAATCGACCGTTTCGAGCCGACCGAGGTCTCCCAACTGCGCTGGCGCTGCAGCAAAGCGGTTGCGATCCCCATCATCCGAAAGTTCGCCGCCTATAACACCACGGCGACCCGAGACTGACCCATCTGGCAACGCACTCATCGTCCCTGCAGTACAAGGGTGACGGCGAATTCTGGACGCCGCTCACCTTTGCGACGGCCCAACAGCTGGCGGCCTTCCCCTCGGGTGACTGGACCTTCACCGTCTCGTATATCGACGGCGAAGCGGACATCACGACTGTCCCGTACCGCGAGCCGGAAGGCGGGGACATCCCGCTCGTCACCCAGGAAATGCCGACGCAGAACAGGAACTTTCCTTCCGCACGCGCTCCTGGTAGCTCGCGCGGCTGAGTCTCCAACGCATGAAGGCGCAACTTCGAATTCTCCCGCACTTGGTGGTTGACTTCCCCGCCCTCCTGGCGACACTATGGGGTCATGATGAACGAAAAAGGCAAAACGCCGAGTGAGAGTGCGGTTGAGACGCGGTATCTGGTGATGCCCCAGCAGGCCAATCCCCGGGGGACCGCTTTCGGCGGGGCGATCATGGGCTGGATCGACATGGTCGCGGCCATGGCGGCCGAGCGGCATTGCGGCACCGAGGTCGTCACCGCCGGCATCGATTCGCTGATTTTCAAAGCCCCTGTACGCATCGGAGACCACGTCGTGCTCCAGGCCGCGGTCAACTACGTCAGCCGCTCCTCCATGGAAGTCGGCGTCCGGGTCACGCGCGAGAACCCGTGCACGGGCGAAAGAGCCGTCGCGACCACCGCGCATTTAACGCTCGTGGCGCTGGATCACAACAAGAGGCCGACGCCTGCGCCACCGCTGCGACCGGAGACGGAGGATGAGAAACGGCGTTACGAGAACGCCAAACACCGCGTTCGCCTCCGCAAGGAGCGTCTCGTGGCCGCACGGAACACTCTGCCCCCGTAGAAAGAGGGTGGCTGCCCTCCAACCAAGACATCCAAACCACATCAAGGAGACCGCTATGACGATTCGAAAAGCACTCTGCCTCTTTCTGCTGGTCACTATCAACAGCGGCGCGGCCTCGGCCGCCAACAAGCCCGAGCGGACCGAGTGGTTCATCGATCAGGCGCTCGGAATGTTCGTGCACTGGAGCGTCGATTCGCAGCTCGGCTCGGTGATCAGCCACTCGATGGTCGGCGCCTCCGACGACTACCTCGACCGGTTCATCCACGAGCTTCCGCAGACGTTCTACCCCCAGCGTTTCGACCCGGACGAGTGGGCCCGCTTAGCAAGAGTCGCGGGCATGAAGTACATGGTGTTCACGACGAAGCACCACAGCGGTTTCTGCATGTTCGACACGCGAACGACGGATTTCAACATCATGAACACGCCGTACGGACGCGACATCACCAGGCAGGTCGTCGACGCCTGCCGCCGACAGGGCGTAGGGGTCGGCTTCTACTTCTCGCCCGACGATTTCTGGATGCTGCACAAGCAGGGCAAGGACGTGAGCCGCCGCCGGCCCGAAGCCTTGCCTGTCAACAACCCCGAACTGATGGCCCACAACAAGGCCCAACTCTGCGAGCTGCTGACGAACTACGGGCCCGTCGACGCGCTCTTCATCGACGGCCAGCCCGACGGGCTCAAGGAATTAGCCTGGGAGCTGCAACCGCATCTCGTCATCACCCGGGGCGAGATGGAGACCCCCGAGCAGAAAACCCCCGACGAGCCTATGCCCGGGCCCTGGGAGGCCTGCTACACGCTGGGCACGCAGTGGCAGTTCAAACCGACCAATGAAGACTACAAGTCCGGCGGGCAACTGATCCAAATGCTCATCGAGATTCGCGCCAAGGGCGGCAACTTCCTGCTCAACGTCGGCCCCCAACCCAACGGGATCATCCCCTTCGAGCAGGAGCGGCGCATTCGCGAGATGGCGCTGTGGCTGTTTATCAACCGCGAGGCAGTGTACCAGATTCGCCCCTGGAACGTCATTCGCGAAGGCGACGTCTGGTTCACCAGGGCCAAGGACACCGACACCGTCTACGCCATCCTCACGAAGGTGCCTGACTGGAAGAAAGGGCAGCGCAAGGAGTTCACGCTAAAGAGCGTCCGGGCGACGGACCGCAGCACCGTGAGCGTGCTCGGGCAGTCGGGGCGAGTCCTGGAATACAACCCCAAGGCCAATCCCGAAACGCGGTGGACACAAGAGGATGATGGTCTTCACGTCTCGGTCATGCGAGCCCAGCGGATCTACAACAACAGCCGCTGGCCCAATCCGCTCGTGTTGAAAATCACCCACGCGCGGGCCGCCGAGAAGTAAGCGCGGCCTACCGCTCCGCGGGCGCCTCATTCGGCGTCCGCGCAGTCGTGGCGGCGCTTTCGACGATCGCGGGTCGGCTCTGCCCGGCAGGGCGGCCTCGGTCACGCAAGAGGTCGCGTTTCTGGTAGCACTGTTCCTGGAAGACGGCAATCTCAGCGGCGAGATTGGCATTCGGCGAATCGCCGAAGAACGCGTGAATGATCGGGAAGACCAGGTCCGGCTTCTTCTTGCGGTGCTCCTTGACCATCGCCTCGATCTTGGCCGTGGCGACTCCCTCCTGCATGCAGGTGAAGGGCCCGACGTGGAAGATGCCGGAGACGCAGGCATCGCCGTGCGGTTGAATCAGTTCGTGCATGAAATAATACGCGATGCCCGTGCTGACCGGCGATTCGCCCTGGATGTCGCCGTGCCCCTCGTGGTTGGCTTCCAGGGTTTCGATCATCTCCATCGGGTGCGGCAGCACGTGCCGACCGGCGAGAACCTCGTGGAACGGCACCGCCAGCTTTTCGCTGACGTGCGCCATGTACCGGCCCTTGAGCACAGACTTACTTGCCTTCCCCGCCGCGGCCAGGGTGCGCCCGAACTGGAACGCTTTCGCCGCGAGGACCGCGTCCCCCTTGGCGTTGCGCAGGTTAATCCGATTGATGTACAGCAGCCAGTCGGTAATCGGGTCGCGCACAACCTCGAGCTGTTTGTCCTCGAGCTGGCGGATTACGTAATTGGTATATGGATCGTGCTGCCGCATATAGATTTCGCCGATATAGAGCACCAGCGGAAAACGCTCGTGACAGCGACGCGGGGCCGCCTCGAAAGCCGCCACCGTCTCCTGCCCCCAGCGCACCAGCTCATCCGTCTCGGCGCCCGCTGAGATGACCTCTCCCAGCGCATCGAGCCTCTCCTTCTTGAGGGTATCCATGGCCTCCTTGTCTTCGGCGTAGGGCCGGAAGCGTCGCAACGTGTCCTCGAGAAGATCCGCAGCGTGGATTCCCTTAAACAGAATCTGCTGCATCTTGATCTTGTCGCTGGCGCCCATCCCGCCAGGCAGGGGGATATCGATGTAGTCGGTCTCCGAGGAGGGGCCGACGACAGGGATTCTCTCCAGCCCTTCGAGGCGCATGCACTCGCGCAGAACTTCGCTGTACTTGCCGAATCGGCACGGGCCGCTCGTGGTCGGCAGCATCACCAGGAAACGGTCTTCCACCTCCCCGACGCTGCTCTCTTCGATCTTCTCCTGCAGGTACCCGATCGCGTCGCCCACGACACCTTTGAGCGGATAGCACACCTCGGTGTATATGTGCTTGCGCGCGACCTCGTACCCGCGCTGCGTATTCGTGGGCAGCACTTCACTGTGAATCCCGAAATAGGCCAAGCCGGCCGTGGCGATGTGGCTCGCGTCCCCCATGTACGGAATCAGCCAGGTCCGCTTGTCATACGTGTCGGCCGACTCCCTGCGCAGCCTCTCCATATTCAGCGGCACCGGTCGACTCTGATTCACCACCCGCTCGTGCGCTTCGGTGCGCGTAACAAATGGAGCGTTGTTCGTCTGCGCATCGGTAAGCAACACCAGCAGCGGCTTGTTCACCGCTTGCTGGATCCGTTCCTCCTGGTACATCTTCAAGCTGTCCGGGCCGCAGGCGAAATTCATCATCCGGATCGCAAAGAGATTCGGATGATCCGCCACGAAAAGGCTCGCCTTGAGAATCTTTACGCTCTGCACCCAGAACTCGTTGTCCACGAACGGATCGATCGCAACATCTTTAAACCTGTGCTCCAGGAATTGCTGCGGGATGTAGTCGAGACCGCGAACCTGGGAGAACATCGCGCCCGAGTTGGAGCTGGCCTCCGGGTCCAGAAGAACGTAATCCCTGCCGATGCCCACATACGCCTTGCCGCCGTCGCGCTCGATGCGCTGGAGGAACTTGTCGCCCTCGGCGTGCAGGTCTGCCCTGAAGCGGCGCTCGGCGTCGCCCGCATAGGCCATCGCCGCTTTGATCTGTCCCTCGGTCCGAGAGAAGCCAAGGCGGTCGAATTCCAGCTTGATCTGACGAACCAGCAGCGGCTGGTCGCCGAAGTGCAGGATCGGGTTGATCTGTTTGTTCTTGTCAAGGGAAAGCACGTCATTGAGGACGTATCCTTCCGACTCGGTATAGATACAATACTTCAGGTGCGGCGGTTTCTCCTGCCGCTGCTCGATGAAGCTCGGATTGAACAGATACTCCACCTGCGGATGGTCGTTGAGGACTGCGGCGTGGCCCGTGGCCAGCTTCCGCGCGATACAAAACTCCGTCCGTGAGTTGTCCACCCCGATCTTGGCTATGTCCTTGTCGCTGCGCGGCGAGACCACCGGGTAGAAGCCGAGCTTCCGCAGCAACGCCGCGCTCCAGATGCCTTTCTCGCCGAGCGTGGCCATACTGCGCTTGATACCCACGGTGGGCCCGTCCGCCTCGACCGACGCGATGTCCTTGAGCAGGCAACCCTGTTGCTTGAAGTGCTTCTCGTAGATTTTGTGGTAGCGGTCGACATAGTTGGTCTTGGGCTTCTTGACCGCCTCTGAATTGCCGCGCGGGCAGAAGCCACCGGTGATGATTTCATCATCCTCGATGTGGAAGACCTCAAGCTCACAGTCGCGGATGCCGCAGGATTTCTCACCGAACAGCTCGCGGCACATCACCCTGCGCTTGTCGAACGCCATGTCGACCAGTCCCCACCCCCGGAAGGCCGTTCCGTACGCGCGGCCCTCTTTCTCCAGCTCCCTTATCTGCTCGATGATATCGAGGCCCTGCCCCCACGCGCCGAACATCTCTCGGTGCGGGTAGGCTCCAATCTCCTTCTCGGTGACCTGGGCCAGCGCCGCCAGGAAGGCTTTTCCCAGCGCCGGTCCGCCCTGCGCGGAGCATTTATCGCCGCAATGCTGGGCCCCGCCGACGAACTTGTAGTAGTAGCTGGCCGCCGTCCCGCGTACGATGGCCGCGGCGATCTCGTCCCGGCTGAACCCCTCGGCGATCAGCCTGTTCTCATCCATCTCCATGAACACACCGCACGTGGAGTCGATCAGCGGCACCCGCTCGGCCCGCAAAGCCGCCTCCTGCAGCGTATTCTCCACGTCCAGGTTGATTACGTCGGCCATGTTTTCCAGCGTCTGGCCCGAGCCGGCCTGACAACTGTAGTTCATCTTCGCTTCCTTGACGGTCCCGTCGCTGCCGAAGCTCGTGAACTTCATGTCCTGACCGCCCACCTCAAAAATGGTGTCGATCTCCGGGTTGTTATGCTTGACGCCCAGAGCGTGACAGGTGATCTCGTCGGTCACGCGGTCGCTCAGAACCACGCCCTGCTGGGCCAGTTCCGCGGCCTTGCTTTTGCTCATCAGGATCTTCTCGTAGAGCTTGCGCGCCGAGCCGGTCGCGCCCACTCCCTTGACGATCACATTGTCCTTGTGCCGGCTCAAGTACCTCAGGACGCGTTTCAGCGACTCCTCGGGGTTGCCGTGCGTTTTGATATAGAGCTTGTCCAGGAGCCTGCCCGTCTTGATCTCGACGAGGGCCCCTTTGGTGGTCGTGCTGCCCCCGTCGATTCCCAGAACCACTTCAGTACCCGGCGCCACGGTCTCCTCAAGCGCCTCGTCCCGCTGGTGGACGTGCTGGAGGCTCTTCGACAGCGCTGGGGCAAACGCGCGTTTCTGCCGGCTGTACTCCGCCACCTTGTCGAGCTGCTCGACCGCCAGGACAAAAGAGCTATCCTCCTCAATGGCCTTCAGAGCCGCGCCTATCGCCGCGACGTTGTGATGGTGCTCGGGACGCCCAACCGGGACGCCGAGCAATTCGGACAGATTGGCCCTCACACGACCGTTGCAGAAGACACCACCGGTCGCGATCGCCTCGCCTTCCTGCAGGTCGGAGGAGAATTTGCGGGACCCGAGCACATCGATCACGTAATTCCGCGCCACGGTTCTGAAAAGCCCCGCAAGGTTGTCCACCCGGGTGGCTCCCTCGTTTTGCTTGTGAATCAAATCGGACTGCACCACCACGCCGCAGCGCGCGAGGAATTCGCTCGGTTCGCGCGACCGCCCAGCCTCCTCCTCAGCCCTGCGCAGCATCTCCTCTACGCGCCGCTGCAGGCGGGCGCGATTGCGGGCAGCGACAACACGCCGCGCACTCTCATCGGCCCCCGAGCCGGCATCCTCCAACTCCACGTTTTCAACTTCGCCCTCGAACAGTCTGCGGCATTGTTTCTCCAGCAGCATGCCCGAGCCGCCGCCGCACTTCGTTCCCGTCCGCCACTCACGGATCACACGGCGCCCGCCCACGAGCGCCACGTTGAAGAAATACGAGTCCTTCGCCCCAATGTGGAAAACGTAACGCGCCGCCGGCGCGATGACTTCAACGCCTTTCGGAACCGCCACGCTGTCGTAGACGTACACCGCGCCGGGCATGACGCGGGGGAACGAGGCCGTGGCACTGCCGGTCAAAGCCGTGCTTCGAATGGCCGTGCGACCGAAACGCTCGATCACGTCCTCCCATGCCTCCCGCAGCGCACCGAGCGGATTGGCAAAATGCATCAGCGGACCGGGAGAATAAACAACCGATTTGTCAGACCGCAAAACCGCGTAGTGGGCGAAGCTGCTACCAATGTCGAAACCTACATACAGGCTCGCCTCGTCGCAGCGCATCTCTGTCTGTCCTGCCATGTTCATCCTTTTCTGCTCGACCTCTCACAAAAAGGCAGTGTCACCGTCCCCTCAATGCCGTGCTCCTTGCTCCCCGCCTAGCACTTGCTTCGGTTTACGCCCTCCGCAGCCGAAAGTGCGACCATCTTGCCCCGCACATCCGTCGTCCAGACCAGCCGATTCTGGATAACCTGTCAATTACCGCGTGGTTTCCTGTAACACCGGAGACGGCAAACCTTCTTACCTACAGAGCAAGGCCCCTTTTGTCAAGCTTGCCAACAGTACCTCCAACAGCTTTTCCACAACGGCGGACGCCCATTCTACCGGTCCATCTCCCCGTCAATTCAGCACTTACGACAGCCGCGGCGCCGGGCGCAACAATCCAACCGCCTATAAGAATGCTATTACTATAACTGGTAATTCAATATTATAACGTACTCAAGTTGACTGACTTTCTGGGGTCATTTTGGGGGTGGGAATGAAAATCGAC